>NZ_JBFTNY010000016.1:0-166560 GCF_056397705.1 Variovorax sp. 05L425
GTGCTCGCCTCAGGCGGKGTCCGCGTGAAACTCGCTGCGCTCAGACACACGCGGCCCTGATCCGCCTGAGGCTGCGCGCTTCGGCGGCGCAGAAGGGTCGCACAGCCCGCACCGCATACCGGGCTCCGAGGGTGTGCGACGGATGCGTGCGTCTCGAACGCACATGGCCTGCGAGTTCATCACAGCGACGGAGGCGGACAAACTACCCCGACCCTCTCCGCGGAGGCGGGCGGTGTGCGTTGGGGCGGCCGTTGAGGCACCGCCGAGCAGCGCAGCGGTACGCGGATCAGGGCTGCGCGTGTTTGAGCGAAGCGAGTTTCGCGCGGACCCCGCGTACCGCGAGCAGCGCAGGGCAGCCGCGAAGCGGCCGGTGACGTCGGCCGGCCCAGCGCACACCGCCCGCCTCCGCCACCCCAACCCCAACCCCTCGAATTCAAGCCTGAAACGGCGGAGCCCCTCGCAACTTGCGAAACAGCAACCCCGGCAACCGCAGCACAAATTCCACCATCAGCCGCGCATGCATCCAGGTGAGCAGCAGGTTGTCGCGCACATAGCGAAAGTGCGAAACCCCGCCTTCTTCAGCCGTCAGGTACTTCACCGGCGCATCGATGTTGACCGGCTTGACCCCGCGCCAGGCCAGTCGCACGACCGCTTCAGTGTCGAAGTCGAAGCGACGCATCCATGGTTGGCGGGCCATCGTGGCGATCAGGTCGGCGACTGGATAGACCCGAAACCCATAGAGCGAATCACCGACGCCTGCGAACAGGGTTTCAAGCTGGGTCCAACTGTTCGAGACGCGCCGGCCGCGCACCCGCAACAGCGGCGCGCTCGCATCGAAGACGGGGCGGCCGAGCACCATCGTCTCGGGCCGAGCCTGTGACGCTTTCATGAAAGCCGGGATCAGGTCCGTCGGATGCTGCCCATCGGAATCCATCGTGAGTGCATGCGTGTAGCCAGCCTCCTGGGCGGCACGCAGGCCGTGCAGCACAGCGGCACCCTTGCCCTGGTTGTGCGGCAGTACCCAGACCCGCAATCCCGGATCGGACGCTGCCATCTGCTGAATGCGTTCGGCGGTGCCGTCGGTGCTGCCGTCAACCACCACCCACACCGGATTCCATTGAGCACGTGCCGCGTTGACCGTCGAGAACAGGCGTTCGCCCGTGTTGTAGCTGGGGATCAGGACAAGGTGGGTGCGCGAGACGTCTGGCATGCGGGCTGCGCGTGGGGAGCGCGCTGTTCCATGGATTGGCGGAAGTATTGTTCGATTTGCTGCAGCAGCGCATCGCTGTCCTGGGAGGGCGCGAAGCGTTGTCCCAACCGTAGCGTGAAAACGATGGGCAAGGGCGGTACGCGCCACAGCGGCCACCCCTTGGCCAGGTAGGGCGAATCTGTGTCGATGAAAACGGTCTGGATCGGTGCCTGCGCCAGCTTGGCGATCAGCGTGACGCCGGGCCTGAAGGCATTCAGGGGCGGCGTCACGGTCCGCGTGCCCTCGGGGAAGATCACCAACTGCCCGCCGTTCCTGAGGTCTTCGACGGCCAGACGCACCATCGTGCGGGCTGAGTCGTTGCGGATGTAGCGCGCCAGTCGTGCACCGGCACCGAGAAAGATGTTCCGCATCAGGTCGGCTTTCATGATGCAGGCACTGCGCGGCAGCCTTGCCACCAACAGCAGGGCATCGAGCATGGTGGGATGGTTGGCCACGAAGATCAGGCCGCGTTCGTCGCGCAAGGCGTCGAGGCAACTGGCGTCGATGCGCATCATGCCGCTGAAGGACGCCGCGGCCCAGAAGAAGCGGTAGGCGCGCGCGATGACCGTTCGGCCCAGTGTGCGCCCAGTTTCCAGGGGCAGCACCGGGTAGAGCAGCATCGCAATCAGGTTCCAGACGAGGGAAATGCTCCCCAGCAAGGCGAGCAGGATGTAGAGCGGCAACGCGAGCGGGATCGAGAGCGCCTGACGAAGCGGCCGGTTCATCGCAAGAGGCGCGTCGTCAAGCGCGCAAGCTGCCGCTGGCAACGGCATGGGCTTCGATTTCCACCAGAAGATCCTGGCGGCAGATATCGGCTTCGAGGTAGACCGCGTGGCTGACCGTGTGCGCGTCCGCGCCGAGCTTCTCTTCGAGCACCCGCCGCACGATCGGCGCGTCGGCCACGTGGCGGACATACACCACGCAATCCAGCGCGGAGAGGTCGAACCTGGCGGTCGTACGCTCATTGGCCGCGGCGATCACCGCGTCCAGGTTGCGCAGTGTTTCCTGCGTCTGGGCCAGGACTTCGCCGATGTGCACGGTCTCGTGCCCGACGATGCTGGCCGTTCCGGAGATGAAGAGCGCGACTTCGCCGCCGCCGATCTCCGCAATGGCGGCGCGCGAGAAGGTGGGTGCGCGCGGCCCGTAGGTCGGCGGATAGCGGTAGGCCGAGACCTGCCGCGGGTTCTCGATCGGCAACGGTGCCGTGCGCCCGGCGAGGAATCGGATGCAGAGCGCACCTTGATGGATGCCGAGCGCACAGGCCGCCGGTGCCCCTTCGAACGCAGCGTGGCCCGCTTCGACGAACGCCTCTTGCCGCCCGAGGTTGAACTGCCGGTAGCGTTCGAGACCGCCGCCGTCGCCATTGATCTGCGGGAGGTAGTTCCAGATGCGCAGCAGGTGCGCGCTGCCTGTTTGCTCCAGCGACCGGAAAAGATCGTGATAAGCCCGCTGGGCGAGCGTGGCCAGCCCCTGCTTTTCGACGGCTTCGTCAAGGTCGATCGCGCCGAGCATCCAGTGCCCGTCGCAGCGCCAGCGCACGACGCCGGTCGTTCCGGATTCGATGTGTTCGCTGGCGTGCCAGACGTCCGCCATGGCGCCACGCGCCGACAGCACGCGTGCATTCACGGTCGGCATCCACGGGAGCCCATCGGGGGTTCCGTAGCCAAGCGCACCGAAGGGTGAACGCCCGCTGGCGGCAAGGGCCAGGCTCTCAGGCAAGGAAAGACGCTCGACGCGCAGGGGCGGCGCCCCGAAAGGTACTCTTGCTGTCACTTGGCCTCGACAATGGTAGGAATGTTCATGCGCGGTGGCTGGGTGATCCAAAGAAGAAGATGCCGAGGAAGGCGGATGGCGCATCAGCGCGGGATTATCCCAAAAAGGCATCGACGCCCGCTTCACCGCCTGTCACATTGCGCCGGTCGCGGCCCGCGCCGGACAGTAAACTCGCTCCTTGCTTTTGAAAACTCAGGATAGCGAGAGATTGAGCCATGGCCGGACACAGCAAATGGGCAAATATTCAGCATCGGAAGGGCCGGCAGGACGAGAAGCGAGGAAAGCTCTGGACCCGCGCCATCCGTGAAATCATGGTGGCCGCGCGCACGGGCGGCGGCGACCTCGGCGCCAATCCACGGCTCCGGCTGGCGGTCGAAAAGGCCAAGGCGGTGAATCTGCCGGCCGACACCGTCAAGCGCAACATCGACAAGGCCACGGGCAACCTCGAAGGCGTCAACTACGAGGAAATCCGCTACGAGGGCTACGGCATCGGCGGCGCGGCCATCATCGTCGACACCATGACGGACAACCGCGTCCGTACCGTCGCCGAAGTGCGTCATGCCTTTGCCAAGCACGGCGGCAACATGGGCACCGAAGGCTCGGTGGCCTTCCAGTTCAAGCACTGCGGGCAGTTCGTGTTCGCGCCGGGTACCAGCGAAGACAAGGTCATGGAAGTGGCGCTCGAGGCTGGCGCCGAAGACGTGATCACCGACGACGACGGCGCCATCGAGGTGCTCACGGCTGTCGGCGATTTCGAGGCCGTCAAGAACGCCCTCGAGGCGGCCGGCCTCAAGCCCGAAGTGGCCGAGGTCACGATGCGCGCCGAAAACACCATCGACCTCGCCGGTGAAGACGCCGCGAAGATGCAAAAGCTGCTCGACGTCCTGGAAGACCTGGACGACGTGCAGGATGTCTATCACAACGCTGCGTTGTCCGAATGATGGACGCGCGAACGAAGGCCCGCGAATGAAGGTACTGGTGATCGGGGGAGGGGGCCGCGAGCATGCGCTGGCATGGCGGCTGGCGCAGTCGCAACGCGTGAGCAAGGTCTACGTTGCGCCGGGCAATGGTGGTACGCGCACCGATGCGCGCTACGAGTGCGTCGATATCTCGGAGCCCGCGGCGCTGCGCGCGTGGGCGCAGCAGGAAAAGATTTCGCTGACCGTCGTCGGGCCTGAGGCGCCGCTGGCGGCAGGCGTGGTCGACGAATTTCGCGCGCATGGCCTGCGCATCTTCGGGCCGACCAAGGCCGCCGCGCAGTTGGAGAGTTCCAAGGCCTTCTCGAAGTCGTTCATGAAGCGACACGGCATCCCGACCGCCGAGTACGAAGCCTTCACCGATGCCGCCGCTGCGCACGCCTATGTGGACGCCAAGGGCGCGCCGATCGTGATCAAGGCCGACGGGCTCGCGGCCGGCAAGGGTGTCGTCGTTGCCACCACGCTGGCGGAGGCGCACGAAGCCATCGACTTCATGCTGCTCGACAACAAGTTCGGCGTCTCGCACAACGAAGGCGGCGCCCGGGTCGTCATCGAGGAATTTCTCCAGGGCGAAGAAGCCAGCTTCATCGTCCTGTGCGACGGCAAGAACGTGACGGCGCTCGCCACCAGCCAGGACCACAAGCGACTGCTCGACGGCGACGAGGGACCGAACACCGGCGGCATGGGCGCCTATTCGCCCGCGCCGGTCGTGACCGCCGAGGTGCATGCGCGCGCCATGCGCGAAATCATCCTGCCGACAATCCGAGGCATGGAAAAGGACGGTATTCCGTACACCGGCTTCCTGTACGCCGGTCTCATGATCGATGCTGCGGGTCACCCCAAGACGCTCGAATTCAATTGCCGCATGGGCGACCCCGAGACGCAACCCATCATGTTGCGGCTCAAGTCCGACCTGTTCGAAGTCTTCTGGCACGCGACCGACAGCACGCTCGATCAGGTCGAGCTGGATTGGGATCGCCGCGTGGCGCTCGGCGTCGTGCTGGCGGCACATGGGTACCCGCTCTCGCCGCGCAAGGGTGATCGCATCACCGGGATTCCGCCCGAATCGCCCGATGCCGTGGTCTTCCACGCAGGCACCACGCTCGAAGGCAGCGAACTCACGACCAGCGGCGGGCGCGTGCTTTGCGTGACCGTGCTGGCCGACAGCGTCAAGCAGGCGCAGCAGCGCGCCTATGCGGTCGCGGCACGCGTCCAGTTCGATGGCGTGCAGTACCGCAAGGACATCGGGCACCGCGCCGTGCACGCGCGCGGTTCGCAATCTTGATGCAAACCCCGCCAGGCGTCGAGCCGGCGGAAGTCGGCGACTACCTTCGCGGCTTGCAGAAGAACATCGTCGCGGCCGTCGAGGCGGCCGACGGTGGCCGTTGCGTTCGCGACGAATGGCACAAGGATCCCGGCGAAGTCTTGCAGGGCAGCGGACTGACCTGCATCCTCGAAGGCGGTGTGTTGTTCGAGCGCGCGGGTTGCGGCTTTTCGCAAGTACGGGGCTCGAAGCTGCCGCCTTCCGCGACGCAGCACCGGCCTGAGCTTGCTGGCGCGCCTTTCAAAGCCATGGGTGTGTCGCTGGTGTTCCACCCGCGCAATCCATACGTGCCGACAGTGCACATGAACGTTCGGATGCTGGCTGCGCTGCCGGCCGATGCATCACCCGTGTGCTGGTTCGGCGGCGGCATGGATCTCACGCCGTACTACGGCTTTGAGGAAGATGCCGTCCACTTCCACCGGACTTGCCGCGATGCGCTCGCACCTTTCGGCGAGGACAAATACCCGCGCTTCAAGACTTGGTGCGACGACTATTTCTTCTTGAAGCATCGCAACGAGCAGCGCGGCATTGGCGGCATCTTCTTCGACGACTTCTCCGAACTCGGATTCGCGCAAAGCTTTGCCATGCTGCGTTCGGTCGGCGATGCCTTCGTGCCGGCCTACATGCCGATCGTCGAGCGCCGCCGCGACACACCCTACGGTGAGCGCGAACGCGAATTCCAGCTCTACCGCCGCGGTCGCTACGTGGAGTTCAACCTCGTGTGGGACCGGGGCACGCATTTCGGCCTGCAATCCGGCGGACGCACCGAATCGATCCTGCTCTCCATGCCGCCGCTCGCCAGCTGGGCCTATCGCCAGCAGCCCGAGCCCGGAAGCGCGGAGGCGGCGCTCTACAGCGACTTCATCGTGCGGCGCGAATGGCTCTGAAATGGCTCTGATGAAACCGCGGATCGGCGTCTTCGGCGGCGCCTTCGATCCGCCCCACGAGGCGCACGTTGCGCTGGTGCAAGCGGCACTTGCGCAACTCGATCTGGCCGAACTGCGGATCTTTCCGACAGGGCAGGCCTGGCACAAGGAGCGCACGCTGAGTGCAGCCAAGCATCGACTCTCCATGTCGCGGCTTGCCTTCGCCGGACTTGCAAACGCTGAGGTCGATCCTCGCGAAATCAACCGCCCCGGGCCCACCTACACACTCGATACCCTGCGCGAATTGCAACAAGAACATCCGGCCGCGCAACTCGTGCTGATCATGGGTGCGGACCAGGCTCTGTCGCTTCCCCGCTGGCACGGTTGGGAGGACATTCTTTCGACCGCTATAATTTCCGTAGCATATCGCGCAATATCCACGGGCTCTTCTGGCGAATTCGATCCTTCGAAACTGCCATCCCTTCCAGCCGGCGCGCGATTCGAAAAGCTCGAACTCCCGCCAATGGACATCAGCGCGACCGACATTCGGGCGCGCGCCGCGCATGGTGAGGGCCTGTACGAACTGGTTCCGCCGGCGGTTGCACGCTATATTGAACAACACCATCTCTACCGATCCGCCTGATGAGAACTGAAGCCGCCGCCAAAAAAGACACCCAGAAACTCCAGCGAGCCATCATCGATGGCCTAGAGGACGTCAAGGCGCAGGACATCCAGGTTTTCGATACCGAGCATCTGTCTCCACTGTTCGAGCGCGTGATCGTCGCTTCCGGAACCTCCAACCGTCAGACCAAGGCGCTCGCCGCGAGCGTGCTCGACGCTGTGCGCGAGGCCGGTTTCCACAAGCCGCGGGTCGAAGGTGAAGCCAACGGCGAATGGATCATCGTGGATTGCGGCGCGGCGGTCGCGCACATCATGCAGCCGGCCATCCGCCAGTACTACCACCTCGAGGAAATCTGGGGTGACAAGCCCGTGCGCACCAAGCTGGGTGCGACGAAGCCCACGGCGGTCAGGGCCTCCGAGTACGAAGAGAAGGCGCCTGCCGCGAAGAACACCTCGCTGCGCCGTTCGAGCGCAGCCAAGACAGCGATCCGCGCTGCCGAGCAAGCCGCCAAGCAGAAGCCCGCGGCCAAGAAGGTTGCAGCGAAGAAAGCGGCACCCAAGCCGGTCGTCAAGACCGTGGTCGTGAACAAGGCGCCTTCCAAGCCTGCCAAGAAGGCCGCCGCGAAAGCGCCTGCGAGGAAGACCGCACCGGCAGCCAAGAAGGTTGCGCGCAAGACCGCTGCCTCCAGGTCATGAAACTGCTGGTGGTCGCAGTCGGGCAGCGCATGCCCGACTGGGCGCAGACCGCCTGGGACGACTATGCCAAGCGCTTTCCGCCTGAGCTGAAGCTCGAACTCCGGGCGGTCAAGACGGAGCCTCGCGGTTCCAAGACCCTGGAAACGCTCTACGCTGCGGAGCGCGAGAGGATCGAGGGGGCCATCGCCAATGGCATGCGTATCGTTGTTCTGGACGAGCGCGGGACCTCTCTCACCACGAAAGCGCTCGCTGCCCGGCTGCAAGCCTGGCAGGGCGAGGGCGACGATGTCGCATTGGTCATCGGCGGTCCCGACGGACTGGACCCCGCCTTCAAGGCCGCCGCGCATGAGCGGATCCGGCTTTCCGACCTGACACTTCCGCACGCGATGGCGCGGGTGCTGCTGGTCGAGCAGCTCTATCGTGCCTGGTCGGTCAACGCGGGTCATCCTTATCACCGCGAATGAGCCGACTGGCATGAACCCCGGTTTCATCTACCTCGCTTCGCAGAGCCCGCGACGCGCGCAACTGCTCGGGCAATTGGGTGTTCGTCATGAACTGCTTCTCGCGGGCCCCGAAGAGGACGCGGAGGCGCTGGAGGCCGTGCAGCTCGGCGAATCGCCCACGGCCTACGTACAGCGGGTCACGGCGCTCAAGCTCGATGCGGCCGTCCGGCGGCACGAGCGTCTGGCACTTCCTGGCGCGCCGATCCTGTGCGCCGACACCACGGTCGCGCTGGGACGCACGATCTTGGGCAAACCGGAAGACGAGCCCGATGCCGAGCGCATGCTCGCCATGCTGTCCGGCCGTACCCACCGCGTGATGACCGCCATCGCGCTTCAACACGGTGCCGAACGCCAGGCGCTCCTCAATGTGTCCCATGTGCGCTTCGCGGCGATCGATCCGACGCAGATCGCGGCGTACGTCGCCAGCGGCGAGCCGATGGGGAAGGCGGGCGCCTATGCCATCCAGGGCAGGGCGGCAGCATTCATCGAACACATCAGCGGCTCGCATTCGGGCATCATGGGCCTCCCGATGTTCGAGACCGCCCGGCTGCTGCGCCAGGCTGGCTTCAGGCTTTAGACCTCACAACCGATGCAAGACATCCTGATCAACTGGTCCCCGCAAGAGACGCGCGTCGCCGTGGTCGAGCACGGCGCTGTCCAGGAACTCCACCTGGAACGAACGCTGGAGCGGGGGCTGGTCGGCAATATCTACCTGGGCAAGGTGTCGCGGGTGCTGCCGGGCATGCAGTCGGCCTTCATCGATATCGGGCTGGACCGGACCGCTTTCCTGCACGTTGCGGACATCCTTTCACCGTTCACCCCGGGCTCACGTGCCAGCACGGCATCGCCGGAGCGCGACCATCGCAATGCCGCCGTGATGGTTCCGATCGAAAAGCAGGTGTTCGAGGGGCAATCGCTGCTGGTTCAGGTGATCAAGGATCCGATCGGCACGAAGGGTGCACGGCTGTCCACGCAGATCAGCATCGCTGGTCGACTGCTGGTCTTTCTGCCGCAGGACAACCACGTCGGTGTTTCGCAGAAGATCCCGCCCGACCTTCGTGATGCGCTGCGCAGCCGGATGCAGGTGCTGATCGAGGCGGCCGCAGCGGCCGACGGCGGCGGCGTGGTTCCCGCGAACACCGGCGGCTTCATCTTGCGCACCAATGGCGAGGATTCGAGCGACGCCGAGTTGGCCGAAGACATTGCCTACTTGCGCAAGACCTGGTCGCGCATTCGCGAACTGTCGGTGCGCATGCCGCCCATGTCGTTGTTGCACCAGGACCTGAGCCTGCTGCAGCGTGTGCTGCGCGACATGACCAGCGAAGACACGCAGACGATCCGCATCGATTCGCGCGAGCAGTTCGACGTGCTGCTCAAGTTCGGTCTTGAATTCATGCCGCAGGCGGCGGGCAAGCTGCAGCTCTACAAGGGCGAGCGGCCGATCTTCGATCTCTATTCGATCGACGAGGAAATCGCCAAGGCGCTGGGGCGGCGTGTCGAACTCAAGTCGGGCGGGTACCTGGTGGTCGACCAGACCGAGGCGCTGACCACCGTCGATGTGAACACCGGCGGCTTTGTCGGGGCGCGCAATTTCGACGACACGATTTTCAAGACCAATCTCGAAGCCGCGCAGGCCATCGCGCGTCAGCTTCGTCTGCGCAATCTGGGCGGGATCATCATCGTCGACTTCATCGACATGGCGCGCGACGATCATCGCGAACAGGTGCTGGCCGAATTCCGCAAGCAGCTTGCGCGCGACAGGGTCAAGACCACGGCCGGTGGATTCTCGCAACTCGGGCTCGTGGAGATGACGCGCAAGCGCACCCGCGAGTCGCTGGCACACATGCTTTGCGAGCCATGCATTGCCTGCAGCGGGCAGGGCATCGTGAAGACGGCGCGCAGCGTGGCCTACGACGTTCTGCGTGAGATCCTGCGGGAGGCGCGACAGTTCACGCCGCGCGAATTCCGGATCGTGTCCTCGCCCCAGGTGATCGAACTGTTCCTCGACGAGGAAAGCCAGCACCTCGCCGGGCTGAGCGACTTCATCGGCAAACCCATCTCATTGCAAGCCGAACCCCAAATGGGGCAAGGCCAATACGACATCGTGCTTCTTTAGGCTCGCCCCCAGGTTGGCTCACTTCGTGTAGCCGCCCACCCCCTACCAGGGGCAACACCGGCGGCCCGGCAAAGCCGGTTCCGCGGTGTTTCTGGGATTGCGCTGTGCGCTGTGGTCAGATGGTCGGGTCTTGGCCGGGTTTTGCGCCTCGGACGGCCAAGTTTTGGAGGCGGGCATAGAGGCCGTCCAGCGCCATCAGCTGGGCGTGGCTGCCTTGTTCGGCGATGCGGCCATGGTCCATCACGACGATGCGATCGGCGTGCTGGATCGTCGAGAGACGGTGGGCCACGATGAGGGTCGTGCGGCCTTGCATCAGGCGTTGGAGGGCCTCCTGCACCGAGCGCTCTGATTCCGTGTCGAGCGCTGACGTGGCTTCATCGAGCAGCAGGATGGGCGCATCCTTGTAGAGCGCCCGAGCAATGGCGAGTCGCTGTCTCTGGCCGCCGGACAACTGCGTCGCGTTGTGGCCCAGCACGGTGTCGATGCCGTTCGGCAGGCTCTCGACGTGCACCGTCAGGTTTGCAGCGGCCACGCAGTCGCTGATCCGGTCGCGATCGATCTCGGCGCCGAGGGCCACGTTGGCCGCGAGGCTGTCATTCAGCATGACGACGTCCTGGCTCACCATTGCGAACTGTGTACGCAGGCTCTTGAGCTGCCACTCTGCGACGTCGTGTCCATCGAGAAGCACCTTGCCGCCGCTCGGCAGCACGAAGCGCGGCAGAAGATTCACCAGCGTCGTCTTGCCGGACCCTGAAGGACCGACGAAAGCCACGACCTCACCCGGCTCGATGGTGAGATCGACATCATCGAGCGCCCTCGATTCGTCGTCTCCGCGATAGGTCACACGCGCCTTGCGAAGCTCGATTCGTCCTTCGGCGCGGCGCACTTCGAAACGACCTTGCGGTTCGGCACCCACGGTATCTACCAGTTCGAGGCCGCGCTCAAGTGCCGCGAGCCCGCGAGTGATCGGATTCGCCATGTCGGCAAGCCGCCGGATCGGCGCGATCAGCATCAGCATGGCGGCGATGTAGGCGACGAAACCGCCGACGGTCAGGCCTTGTTCATTGCTTTGCCAAAGGGCGATCACGACCACCACCGACAGTGCAACGGCGGCAAGCAGTTGCGTCAGCGGCGTCATGGCAGCTGACGCAATGGTCGATTTCACCGCCAGCCGGTTGAGGCTGTGGCTCAGGCGCTCGAAGCGGTCCGTCTGGCTGGCCTGGGCGTTGTGCAGACGCACGACGCGATGAGCCAGCACGTTTTCCTCGACGACGTAGGCGAGTTCGTCAGTCGCGATCTGGCCGAGCCGCGTCAGATGGTAGAGGCGCTTCGACAGGACCTTCATGATCCAGCCGACGCCCGGCACGAGCACGCCGACGATCAGCGTGAGCTTCCAGTTCAGATAAAGCAAATAGAACAGCAGCGCGATCAGCGTCAGTCCGTCGCGCGACAGGCCCAGCAAGGCCTGCACCAACAGCATGCCGCCGGTCTGGACCTCGTACACGACGGTGTTTGACAAGGTGCTGGCGGATTGCCGCGAGAACAGCGCGAGCTCGGCCGCCAGCAGCTTCTCGAACAGCATGCGCCGAAGCCGCTGCATGCCTTCATTGGCGATGCGCGCGAGTGCGTATTGCGAAATGAACTGCGCCAGCCCGCGGACCGCGAAGAGAAGGATCATGCACACCGGCACGATCCAAAGAGCCAACTGGCCACGTGTGAAACCACGGTCGAGCAGCGGCTTGACCAAGGCGGGCATCAGGGGCTCGGTGAGCGCGGCAATCAGGGCTGTAAAGAATCCGAGGGCCCACCAGCGGCGCGAACCGCCGAACCAGGCCATCAGTCGCGCGAGTCGGCGCATCAAGGGGGGGCGCGCGACTTCGGCGGCGGGGGAGGGCTGCATGGCGGCGCATTCTACGTTCGCGCTTTCCTGTAGGACCGCGCCGGGTCATACACGTTTTGTGACGCTACGGGCATCGCAATGTGTACCATGTGGCCTCGTCAAGTCCGAGACAAGAAACTTATTCCTCGGAAACCTCTCCGAACCGCATGAAAAAGCAGTTGCAAGACTTTCCCCCAACCCCTTCTTCATCGTTCCTCGCTCGCCGCGCCTTGATTGCGGCTCTCGCTGCCTCCCCCATGATCCCCGCGCTCGCCCAGTTTCGGGTTGAAGTCTCGGGGGTCGGGTTGACGCAGCTGCCGATCGCGCTTGCCCCTTTCAAGGGTGAAGACGCCTCGCCGCAAAAGATCTCCACGATCGTTCAGGCCGACCTCGAGCGCAGCGGGCAGTTCCGCGGCGTCGATGCATCGGGCCAGTCGCTCGACGAAACCTCGCGGCCCGACCTCAGCCTGTGGCGTCAGCGCACGGCCGATTCGCTGGTCGTCGGCAGCGTGACCCGTCTTGCGGATGGACGCTACGACGTTCGCTTCCGCCTCTGGGACGTGGTTCGAGGCCAGGACCTCGGTGGTCAGAGCTACACCGTGCCGCAGGGCGACCTGCGCCTCGCGTCGCACCGGATCGCCGACTACGTCTACGAAAAGCTGACCGGTGAAAAGGGCATCTTCTCCACGCGCATCGCCTATGTCACCAAGGCCGGCAGCCGCTACAGCCTCTGGGTCGCCGATGCCGACGGCGAAAACGCACAGGCGGCACTCGCAAGCCCCGAACCGATCATTTCACCCCGCTGGTCTTCCAACGGGACGCAGCTCGCGTACGTGTCCTTCGAGTCGCGCAAGCCCGTGGTCTACGTGCACAACGTCGCGAGCGGCCAGCGCCGACTTGTCGCCAACTTCCGCGGCTCGAACAGCGCGCCGGCCTGGGCGCCCGACGGCAGCACGCTGGCCGTCACCTTGAGCCGCGATGGCGGCTCGCAGCTCTACACCATCTCTTCCAGTGGCGGCGAGCCGCGCCGGCTCACGCAGAGCAACAGCATCGACACCGAGCCGTTCTACTCGGCAGATGGCGGCACCATCTACTTCGTGAGCGACCGCGGCGGTGCGCCGCAGATCTACAAGATGGGTGCCAGTGGCGGCAACCCGACACGGGTCACCTTCACCGGCACCTACAACATCTCTCCAGCCATCAGCGGCGACGGCCGGTGGTTGGCCTACATCTCGCGCGTCAATGGTGGCTTCAAACTCCATGTGATGGAGTTGGCGAGCGGCAATGTGCAGGCCATCACCGACACCACCGCCGACGAGCGTCCGAGTTTTGCTCCAAACAGCAAGTTGATCGTCTACGCCACCAAGCTCCAAGGCCGCGAGGCGCTCATGACGACGACGCTGGACGGAAAAATAAAAGCACGCCTGGCGGGACAGGCGGGAGACATCCGCGAACCGGACTGGGGTCCGTTTCAAAAGCAATGATTAACTTGAGGAGTTCGAAATGTTGAAACGTACGATTTATTCGTTGGCCATCGTGGCGCTGATCGCCGGTTGCTCGTCGGGCACCAAGCTCAACGACACACCTGTGGTTGATCGCGGCGGCCAAGGCTCGGGCGGTGCGGCCAGCGGCGTTGCGCCGGTCACCATCGACCCCAATGCACAAACCGCGCAGGGCCCGGTCGGTGTCGCGCGGATCATCTATTTCGACTTCGACAGCTACACGGTCAAGCCCGAGTTCCAGTCGCTGATCGACGGACACGCCCGCTTCCTGAAGGCGAATCCGCAGCGTCATATCTCCATCGAAGGGCACACCGACGAGCGAGGCGGCCGCGAATACAACCTTGCGCTGGGACAGAAGCGCTCGGAAGCGGTTCGTCGCTCGCTGACCCTGCTCGGCGTCAACGACAGCCAGATCGAAGCCGTGAGCTTCGGCAAGGAAAAGCCGGCAGTGCAAGGCTCGGGTGAGGACGTGTGGGCGCAAAACCGCCGCGCCGAAATCACCTACCGTTGATGATGCCCCGTGTTTCCTTGCGAGGGGCGGCCCTCGCAGTTGCCTTGTTGTGCGCCTCCCTGGGCGCACAGGCCGCGCTTTTCGAGGACGACGAGGCACGGCGCGCGATTCTCGATCTGCGCCAGCGCGTCGAGACCATGCGTACGCAGGGCGCCGACGAGAACGCGCAGTTGCGACGCAGCTTGCTCGATCTGCAGAACCAGATCGAGCAGATGCGCGGCGATCTCCAACGCATGACCGGCCAGAACGAGCAACTGACGCGCACCCTCACCGAGATGCAGCAGCGGCAGACCGAAGTCGACAACCAGCTCAAGAAGAACGAGCCTTCAAAGG
Source organism: Variovorax sp. 05L425 (assembly GCF_056397705.1). Taxonomy (NCBI): domain Bacteria; kingdom Pseudomonadati; phylum Pseudomonadota; class Betaproteobacteria; order Burkholderiales; family Comamonadaceae; genus Variovorax; species Variovorax sp. 05L425. Next base: position 14,351 of record NZ_JBFTNY010000016.1, read on the forward strand.
TGTCGATCGATGGACGCGAGTTCAATGCCGATCCCAAGGAGAAGGCCGACTTCGACGCGGCGTTGGGCGTCTTCAGGGCCGGCCAGTTCGCACAGGCGCAAACGGCGTTCGCCGATTTCGTCAAACGCTATCCGCAGAGCGGCTACAACGCATCCGCGCTGTTCTGGCTCGGCAATGCGCAGTACGCGACACGCAACTACAACGAGGCGATCGCCAATTTCAGGTCAATGCTCACATTGGCGCCTGATCATGCGAAGGCACCCGAGGCCGTGCTGTCGATCGCGAACTGCCAGATCGAATTGAAGGACACGCGTGCGGCGAAAAAGACGCTGGAAGATCTGACCAAGGCCTACCCGCAGTCCGAAGCTGCACAGGCCGGGCGCGAGCGGCTTTCGCGCCTGCGCTAGCTTGTTGAGCACCATGCCTTCTCATGTCGTCACCGCCGACGACGCGGATCTGGCCCGCCGATTCGGTGGGCTGGAGCGGCTCTACGGAGTCGCAGGCGCGGCCGCCATTCGATCGGCCCATGTGCTGGTCGTCGGGATCGGCGGCGTCGGTTCGTGGGCGGTCGAGGCGCTGGCCCGCAGCGGCGTGGGACGGCTGACGTTGATCGATCTCGATCACATCGCCGAATCCAACATCAATCGCCAGATTCATGCGCTCGATGCCACCGTGGGACAGGCCAAGGTCGGGGCCATGCGTGAACGCATCGCGCAGATCAATCCGTCCTGCGAAGTTGTGGCCATTGACGAATTCGTCGAGCCGGGCAATTGGCTGTCGCTGCTCGCCACGGCCATTGACGCGAATGGATCACCCACCGCGGTCATCGATGCTTGTGACCAGGTTCGGGCGAAGCTGACGATGGCGGCATGGGCGCGTGAAACCGGCACTGGCTTCATCACGGTGGGCGCTGCCGGCGGCAAGCGCCTTGCGCACAAGGTCGATGTCGATGACCTGGCGTTGGTCACTCACGATCCGTTGCTTGCGCAGTTGCGCCAACGACTGCGCAAGGAGCACAGCGCACCGCGCGAAGGGCGCAAGATGGGCGTGACCTGCGTGTTCAGCCGCGAGAGTGTGGCACCGCCCGATGCTTCGTGCGCGGTGGAGGGCGATGGCTCGCTCAACTGTCACGGATACGGTTCGGTGGTGAGCGTGACCGCCACGTTCGGTCAATGTGCGGCAGGCTGGGTTTTGGACCGGATTGCCAAAAATGGCGCGCTATAATTTCGGGCTTTGCCGGACTCGACGTCGGCAAGGAATGAAGAAGCGAGAAATCGGTAGGGGACGTTAGCTCAGTTGGTAGAGCAGCGGACTTTTAATCCGTTGGTCACTGGTTCGAATCCAGTACGTCCTACCACTCAATTGCATAGTTATTGAAGAGCCCGCTGCCAGATTGGTAGCGGGCTCTTTTGTTGCGGCGGCGGTCAGCGCCTTTCCCATGCGGAGGCCGTTGTCGCGTTTGGCTCGCGCTTCGCGTGCATCGACAGCTCGCTCTTGATCTTCCACTCGAGCATCTTGCGCTTCATGAGTGCGAGCTGTTCGTTCGGAACGACCAGCGGACGCGACTCCGTAGGATCGGTCGCCAGATCGAAGACCTCCATCGGGGTGCGGTCGTAGTAATAGATGAACTTCAGCGAGCCCTGCCGGGCCCCCAACGCAGAGCCGTCCATGCTGGTGGACATGAAAACTTCGCGGTCCTGGTCCGGCGGCGCGAGCAGCGAGACGCCGGGCAACCGTCCGCCCCGGCCTTCATAGCCAAGCAGTTCGAGCACGGTGGGCACCACGTCGATCTGCTGCCGCGCACCTTTGATCACACCTTTGAGTTCCGGCATCCCGGGCGCGTAGATCAGCGTGGGAATCTGGACACTTTCCTGGTAGAGACCGTTGTAGGCCTGCTTGAGACCGTGCCCGCCCATGGGCTGCCCGTGATCGCCGAGGATGATGAAGATGGTGTTGTCCCTCAGGCCCTGCCTCGCGTAGCCCTGGATCAGCTTGTCGAGGAAGCCGTCGATGTACAGCAGGCAGTTGTAGTAGTCGTTGAGCCGCTCGTCGGTGACGCCAGGGAACTGCACCTTCTTCCAGGTTTCGGGCGTCATGTAGGGGTGATGCCCGACGTTGGTCATGATCGCAGTCAGGAAGGGCCGGCCGGCCTTCTGCTGCGCCGCCGACCACTCGAGGATCGGTTCGATCATGGATTCGTCCGCGCCGCCCAGGTAGTTGACGCGCTTGCCCCCATCCTTTTTCAGTTCGGGGTCCGAGACGATGTGCTCGAACTCCAGAGCGCGCACGACATCGATTTCGTCGATGAAGTTCAGATCCGTCGGCGTGAAGAAGGCCGTCGAGTAGCCTTGCGCGGCCAGCAGCGACGGCAACGCGTGGATGCGACGCTGGCGTTTGTTCTCCTCCGTCCAGCGGGTCACGCCTTCGATGGTCAGGGGGTATTGGCCGCCCAGGATGGCCATCCAGGCGCCGTTGGTACGCGGATAGACGACGCTCATGTCTTCCACCATCAGGCTGTCCTTTGACAGTCTTCGCAGGAATGGCGTCGTCGGCAAGTCGGGCTGGTAAACCGACGTGGAAATGGCGCGCACCGACTCGAGCATGACGATCACGACGTTAGCCTGCCGGGTCTTGGCAGTGGGTTGCAGCGTCATGTCGATGCTGTGCCAGGGCGGCTGCCCGTCTGAATCGAATTCTTGTTCGACGCGCAGAGCCACGTCCCGCGTGGCCGACGACGCCGTCGATCTCAGGAAGGCGATGACCGTGCCTTCCCTGTGCCGTTCGAACGGCGACAAGTCGGTCGAGTTGAGGGGTATCAGTAGGGCCAGCGAGCCGATTCCGGCGGCCAGCAAGGCCTGGCGATCCAGGCGAAGGGACGCCCCACTCCCCGCCTTTCGACGGCTCAGCCAGTAGAACCACGCGACCGCAAATGCACCACCACCCAGGATGGCGAGCACGCGCGTCGGCGTGACCTCCGACTTGACGAGCGGCATCATGTCCTGCCAGCTCGTTATCGCAAAAAGCACCACGGCCGCGTTTGCCGGCTGCCCGATCGCCGCCTCGTAGGCGAAATCGGCCCCCATCAGCATGCACAGCACGACGACGATCGCCATCACGATCCAGCGGAGTCCGCGGTGGAGCGCAACGGGCAGGAAGCGAAACAGCAGGCCGACCGTCAGCGCCAGGAGCGACGCCGTCGCCAGTTCGCGCCACATGCAGTCGAGGTACACCAGGATCTGGTGGATCGCTGCGGTCGTTCCGGCGATGAGAAGGCCCATGAAAGTGCGGCCAGGAAGGTACCAGGCGAAAAACGCCGCCATCCCGATCCAGACCAGCGCCCACAGGGGCCACAGCGCCATTGGCCGCCTTCGAAAGAAGATCTTCTGAAGGACAAAGGCTGCGACGAAGGCGCAAGCCAGGCGAAACCAGCCGTAGAAAAACATCCACATCAGGAACTCTCGCGGCGTCTGGTTGCGTGGCATCCCTTGCAACTGGGGCTCCATCAACGTCAGCGAGAACTTGGCCGTCTTGTCCAGCAGCAGCCAGATCGCGAAGGGCGCGATCAGGAGCCATGCAGTGAGCCAGGGGTGGCGCTTCGAATCAGGGGCGAATTCTTCTTTTGGCAAGGTGCTCACGTGCGAGGTCCTCCGCGTGCCCACGTCCAGGGGAAAGGACGCAACGCATGGATAATACTTTCTTTTACATGTTTGTCACACCGTTGACACAAACTTGTGCTTGTCCAGAAGAGGACTTGCGATCAATCGCAGCCGCCCAGGGGTGTCCAAGTTTGCGATCCCGGTTCCTGCTCCGATACGTGCCTGTCGATCGAGCGGGTCAACGGGCCGCCGCTTCCGCGGCGATGGCGCAAAAGCTGTAGTTCTTCCTGTAGATGCGCGAATCGATGTTCTCGGCTACGTTCGGCCAAGATGCTCGCGGAGGCCTGACATGTTCAACAGCACAGTGCTGGAAGTTGCCATTGGGTTGGTGTTCTGCTTTGCATCCGTCAGCCTGATAACGAGCCAGATCAACGAGGCCATCGCTTCGATGCTGGGCTTGCGTGCCAAGGGGCTGCTGAAGGGCGTCAAGGACTTGCTGAACGACCAGCAATTCAATTCCCTGGCGCTGTCGATCTATCGGCACGCCCTGGTCAATCCGCGTGGCACCTTGACGATCACGAGCGAGAAAGACCTGAAGGCCAAGCCGTCGTACATGGACCCTTTGCACTTTGCCCAGGCGTTGCTGGACAGTATCCAGACCAACGCCGCCGCGGCGGGCAAGGATGGCTCGAACCTCGCGACTGCCATCGACAGCGTCGGCGATCCCCAGATCCGGGGCATGCTGGCGGGGATGTATCGGCGCGCAAACGGAGAGCGTGCGGTGCTCGAAGCGCAGCTCTCCACCTGGTTCGACTCCGGCATGGAACGTGTGGCGGGGTCTTACAAGCGCCGCACGCAAGTCGTGTCTGTCGTCATTGGCCTGGCTGTGGCTGCGGCGCTGAACATCGACAGCGTCGGCGTCTTCAGCGCGATATGGGCTCGCCCAGCCTATACCGCGCAGATTGCCGCAAGCGGAAAGGTCGACGGCCAATCGCTCACGTCGGTTGTCGACTCCATGGCCAAGCTGCCCGTCGGCTGGACAACCGACAGCGTCAAGGCGTTCGACCTGCAAACGCCGAAGACATGGCAACAGATGGCGGGCTGGTTGCTGACCGGGCTGTCGGTGTTGTTCGGAGCGCCGTTCTGGTTCGATTCACTTCAGCGCCTTGTGCAGCTGCGAGGGACGGGGAAGAAGCCGGGCGAGAGCGACAAGGACGCGTGACGCGGGCCTCACAGCGCCATCTTGATGATCGTGAAATCATCCTCGAGCACACCCGGCCCGTGCGCATCCCGCGCGTAGTCCAGCAGGCTGTCCAACTCGGACCGACCGTCCTGCACCGGCCGTGCGAGCAGCTCTGTGAACGCAGAGAACTCCAGCATGGACCCATCGGGCCTTCTGATTTCGTAGGTCCCGTCGCTGAAGATGAAGAGCCGTGCAGGGGACTGCAAGACGCACTCTCCTTCCTGGTAGCGGGCTGTGGGGGAGATGCCAACGCAAGGCCCCGATGCCTGGAGTTGTTTCCCCTCGCCAAGGGCTTCACAAGGTCCGCTCACGAGGATGGCCGGCGGATGTCCGGCAGAGGCGAAGCGCAGGCGGCCTGACTTGCGATGGTAGACCCCGTACCAGACGGTGCAGAACAGCTCGCCATGACTTTCCATCTGGTAGGCCAGATTGAGCGCCGTGAGCACCTCGCCGGGATTGCGAAAGTCGATATGCGCAAGCGCCTCCGAGCGCAGCGTGTCGGCGACCGCCACGGAAAGGAGGGCGGAGCCCACGCCGTGGCCGCAGACGTCGATGAGGTAGAGCGCGAAGTGCTCGTCATCGACCCAGTGGTAGCCGAACGAATCGCCGCCCAATTCGGTCGACGGAACGAAGCGCCAGTCGACCACCAAAGGCTCCGACAGCGGCGCAGGCAGGATCGCGCGAACGTAGCGCTCGGCGTCGCGCAACTCCTGCTGCAGCCTGTCGTGGGTGCGTTGAAGGTCTTCGCGGGATGCGGCGAGATCGCGATGGGTCCGCGTCAGTTCTTCATTGGCCGATTCGAGCTGTGCGATGAGGCGAGCTTCGCGCTGGCTGAGCAAAGTCATGTCATAGGCCTTCTGCTGCACGCGCCGGGCCTCCTCGTATTCCGCCGTCACGTCGAGCAGAAGAATCCAGACGGTGTTGTCATCCGCGAAGAAATGAACGTCTGCCACGCGCCCGCTGGGCATTTCCATGGAGCGAATGAGAAACGGGGTCTCCGCCAGCGGCAGCAAGCCTTCGAGGAACGGGATCTGGTCGGATGCACAGCCACCGGACCGAAGATCAGCCAGCCCGTAGTGTTCCAGGTGTCCGCCGGCCTGCACCAGGTTCAACGAGCCATCCACGACAAAGTGCGCCAGAACGCGCTGCGAATGGAGCAGCAGCAGAAGCGAATCGGAGATCCGTGTCGGCAGGTCCAGCATGACTATCGCGCAAGCCGCGCCGCCAGTGCCGCGAAGGTCTCTTCGACGCTATCGCCCGTCTTGGCGCTGGTACGGCGAAAGATCCAGCCCGCCGCCTCCAGCACCTCGATCCGTTCCGGCGGGAGCGCCCAGTCCTCCACGAGGTCCGCCTTGTTGAGCAGCACGAAGAAGGGCGCGGCGCCGATTTCCGCGGTGATGCGCTTCTGGATGGACTCCGCGGTGTCCAGCGTCTCCGGCCGCGTGCCGTCCACCACGAGGAGATAGCCCGCGGCGCCGCGCAAGTAGCTCACGCGCACGGCTGCGATCTCGTCCTCGCCGGCGATGTCCCAGAGGATGAGAGCGATCTCTTCCGTGCCGACGGTCAATACCTTCTTGTCGATCTTCACGCCGACGGTGGTCAGGTAGGCGTCCGAGAAGATGGAGTCGACATAGCGGCGTATCAGGCTGGTCTTTCCGACGCCGAAAGCTCCGAGCAGGCAGATCTTCTTTTGAAGCATGGTTATTCGCCCGTGGTCACGGCGAAGGACACGCGCCGATTCATCGACAACTCGTCTTCGCTGGCGCCGGGCCGGAGGGGTTCCAGTGGGCCGGCGCCGCGCACGGCGAGCAAGCCCTGATCGATCCCGCGCGCGCGCAGCATGGAACGCACGACCTCCGCGCGGCCTACGCTGAGTGCGAGGTTGGAGGTGTCCTTGCCTGTGGCATCGGCATGGCCAACGATGGTGACCTTCACCGGGAACCCCAAGTCGCGGGCAACCTGAACCAATTCACGCATGTCCTTGGCGATGGCATCGAGCTTGCCCTCCTGGTCTGCCGCAGGTCGCGGCATGCCGAAATCGAAGTGAATGAGCTGCGACTGGATGGCGTCGCGCAGGCGAACGTAGGTTGGATCCTCCACGTCCTTGAGGGCGCTGAGATCGACTTTCGGGGCGCCGGCGGGCAAGGTCAGCAGGTAGGTGCGTGCCTTGTCTGTCCACTGTTGGGTGGCACTGCCAGTGGCGCGAATGCCGCCGGCATCCTGCGTGAGCTTGACCGTCGGCGGCGGATTCAATGTCGCCTGCAGCCGCTTCAGCATGATGGCCGGATGCAGTGCCTGGTAGGGCTCCCACCGCCCGACGACGCGCGAGGGATCCAGACGCGACTTTTCCAGCAGCGCTTCCGGCGGCATGGCCAGCGGGTCGCGGAGTCCGGACACCAACCACTTTCCGTCGCGGCGATCGGCGGCCGTCACGACGATGCCCGGCTGATCCTGCAGCGCAGAAACATAGGCATCGACGCGGCGACTCTCGATGATCCGTTGCGCGAGCCAGTAGCCCAGCGCCAGCAGCAGTGCCAAGGGGATGATCCAGAGCAGCGGCGAAAACTTCCTGTGCGTCTCCGAGGTCTGGGACAACAGGCAGGGGCGCATGCGCTCTCCGGCGGCCTCGAAGGGGTCGGTGTCGCCTTCGAAGTCTTCGAGTTCGTTGCGCCATTCGCTGTGGATGACTCCCAGCGTTTCCCCGATCCGGGTACGCACCATGGCGGGCGGATTGCCGTGGATCACCGCGGCGAGGAAAGCCAACGGGCCTTCTTCGCACCACAGCAACAAGTCGCCCAGCCGGAGGCTGTCGATGCCGCGCCCGCTCGTGCCGCCGCTGCCGGATTCGTCGAACGAATCGCGCACGAAATCCTGAATCGCGGAGAGCATCGCCGAGACCAACTGCGGGTCTCGTGTCGTCGCATCGTCCCTGGCGACGTGCGCAAGCAGCAGGCCGGTCTTGCGATGGATGAGGAAAAGGTGCTCGACCCGGAACACGGCCGTGTGCTTGAGAACCACGTCGCCGAAGGTGCTGCCGGTGCGCCAGGCCTCGATGCGCCACTTGAGGCCGCGCCATGACAGGCTGTGCTTGAGCGCCTGGTTGACTGATTGGAGCGTGCCCTCCAGGGTCTCGGCGATGGCCTTGCGAATCGCCGGCCCCATGACGGGGTAGAGGATGTCGACCATCGTGCCCGGGTTCCTCCGGATCGACGCCTGGGTGGCGCGTTCGACCGTGGGGGCGATCACCTGGCCGAGGCGGTCGTCCTGCTCCGCCGCCAGCGTGAAGGCGGCGGGCAGCACCGCGCCCACCGCATCGGCGAATTCGCGCGGATCGTCGAATTTCTGTTGCAGTCTCGCCAGGGCCACCTGCTCGCGTTCGAGCAGCACGCCGCGCAAGGCCTCCAACCGCGGATCGTGGTCCAGGGAACTCGGCACCGTCGCGGCCACGTCCGGGTTGACGCAACGGGCCAGCTCCAGCAAAAGTCCGGCCAGCCGCCGGCTCCGGTCCTCATCGGCCGGGCTGCCGGGGGTGCTCGTCGGAGCCAGCGACAGGCGTGCGTTCACCGCGCACCCGTCCCGGCGCTCATCCGCGCTCGCTGCCGTTGCTGCCCTTGGGCGATACGTCCTGGTTCAGGCATTTGGCGATCTCGACAAACAGTCCCGCGAGCAGATTGCGATCGGTCTTGACGTTGCTGAGCTCGGCGAACATCCGCTCGGTCGTCGCGCGCATGTCGTCCTGGCGCTTGCGCATCTCTTCGCGCAGGCCCTGGACCTCATGGCTCAGGCGATCCGTGAAGTCGCGCTCCTGGCGTGCCAGCTGGTCCGAGACCTGCGCCAGGCGCTTTTCCAGCGCCTGGGTGTGATCGCGCAAGCTGCGCTCCAGCTCCTTGTCGGCGTCGGCGCGCAGATCCTTTTCCTCGCGGAACTGGCCGGCGACCGATTCGAGCTGCTTCTTGATCGTGGTTTCGAGATTGGTCAGGCTGCGGGACGACTCCGATTCCAGATCGCGCATCCTTTGCTGGAAGCGGTCTTCGAGAATGGAAAAGCGCTTGTCGTAGTCCTGCATCTGGTTGCCGAACAGCAATTCGCGCATCTTGTCGACGCCGGACGCCTCGCCCGCGCCGTTGCCCTGGGTGGCGAGCGCCGCCTGGGCCGCCAGTGCGCTTTGCGCATCGATCATTGGTGAGTTCTTGGCTGCAGTTCCCATCGAAATATCTCCTCGGTAGTGGATTGAGAGGGCGACGCCGTCGGCGTCGTGATGCGAATCTCCGGAATCAAGGGGGTCGGTCATGGTGGCTTTCCGGCTCGGAAGAGCAGCGTCAGGCAGTTGCGCCCGTCTTCGTGGCGGTAGCGCAGGTCGTCGGAGAAGCGGCGAACGATGGGGATGCCCCAGCCACCGACGCGCGCGTCGTGGACGTTGGTGGCCCGGGCCGGTTCCGGAACCTGCCGAGGGTCGAACTCGCTGCCCTCGTCCTCGACCTCCAGGGCCACGTCTTCGCCTTGCCAGGCCAGGTGCAGGTGAATACGCTGCGCCTGTTCGTTGCACGCGTAGTTCATGATGTTGGTTACCACCTCGGTCGAGCAGAGGTCGAGCTTCTGTGCGACCTTTGCCGGAAGTCGCTGACTCTTTGCCCAATCCTGGATCCAGGCGCTCACGCGCGAAAGTTCGCGCAATTCGCTGCCGACGATCAGGGATGCGCTTGGATCCCCGTCGCTGGGGGACATCAGCGGCTTTCGGCGAGCGCCATCAGCGCGCTGCAGGCTGTGTCGACGTCTGGGTATACCGGGATGATCGTGTCGATGCCTGCCATCTTGAGCACCTCCGCAACAAGGGGCTGAGGGTTTGCCAGCGCCATGCCGCCACCGCGCATGGACTGGGCCCTCGCATTGATGACCAGCGTGCGAATGCCGATGGAAGCCAGAAACGACACTTCGGAGAGGTCGACCACGGCGAGAAGCTTCCGGGTCGCCACGAGCGCGGCAAAGCGCGTATCGATGTCATGCCCGCCGATGCTGTCCATCCGGCCGACGAGACTGATTTTTTCGACGCCGTCAGCCAGCTGTTCGCTTCTCAGATCCATACGGTCTCCGCAGTCGATATCGATGGGTTCCGGATCGGTCCTCCGCCGCAAGAATTGCCTCAATCGCAAAAACGGCTTCTTGTTCCTAAAACAAAACAAGAGCGTCTTACGATCGACAGGTAGAACCTTCTTCTAGCTTACGCCCAAATTTTGGTCACGTCGATGGGCGGAACGCGCATTCAACTGTCAGTGCGCGGCGGAACATTGCGCAGGGCTTCGACCAACCGATCGACGCGAATCGGCTTGGTCAGATAGTCGTCCATGCCGGCGGCGATGCAGATCTCCTGGTCGCCTTGCATAGCATTGGCGGTCATCGCGACGATGCGCGGCCGGCGCTCGGCCTCCATCAGCGTGCAGATCTGGCGGGTGGCGTCGAGCCCGTCGAGTTCGGGCATTTGCACATCCATCAGCACCACGTCGTAGGTCTGGCGCTGCACGGATTCCACCGCCTCGATGCCGTTCGAAGCGAGATCGGCGCGGTAGCCCATCTGCTGCAGCAGGCGCATCGCGAGCTTCTGGTTCACCGCGTTGTCCTCGGCCAGCAGGATCCGCAACGGATGGTGTGCCGCCATCGTCGGATCGATCTGGGGCTTGGCCGCGGCGCTGGGGACTGGCTTCGCGGCCGACTCGTGTGCGAGCAGGCTCACCAGGGTGTCGAACAATTGCGATTGGTGGATCGGCTTCGAGAGAAAAGCATTGAAAAGCGATTCGGCATCGCCCACGTCGCGCCGCCCCAGGGAGCTGAAGAGCACGAGCGGAAGCGTTGCATGGCTGGCACGAATGCGCCGCGCCAGTTCGATGCCGTCCATCTCGGGCATGTGCATGTCGAGGATCGCGAGGTCGAAGCGCTCGCCCTGGTCGAGCAATTGCAGCGCCTCCCGCGGCGATTCGACATCGCGCGATTCCATGCCCCACTTGGCGGTCTGCAGCGCGAGCACGCGGCGGTTCGTCGCGTTGTCGTCGACGATCAGCACCCGCTTGCCTTGGAGTTCAGCCTGAACGCCGGTGACGATGCGACGCTTGCTCGGCGGCATCTCGGCGATCGGCGCTTCCATGGTGAAGAAGAAGGTCGAGCCCTTGCCCGGGCCTTCGCTCTCGACCCACATGGTTCCACCCATCAGTTCGGCCAGGCGCTTGCTGATGGCGAGGCCCAGGCCGGTACCGCCGTATTTGCGCGTGGTGCTGGAGTCGGCCTGCGAGAAGGACTGGAACAGCCTGCTCATACCTTGCGCCGAGAGGCCGATGCCCGTGTCGCGCACGGCAAAGGTCAGGCCGACCTTGCCCGCAGGCAGGGGGCTCGACCTGACCGTCAGCACCACCTCGCCGGCCTCGGTGAACTTCACCGAATTGCTCAGCAGGTTCAGCAGGACTTGCCGCAGACGCGTGAGGTCGCCGCTCACGCCCAGCGGAATGTCGCCTTCGAACACATAGGCGATGTCGAGCTTCTTCTCGGCGGCGCGCGTGCTGACCAGGTCGAGTGCCGACTCCACGCAATCGCGAAGATCGAACGGATGCGATTCGATATCCATGCGCCCGGCCTCGATCTTCGAGTAGTCGAGGATGTCGTTGATGATGGTCAGCAGCGCATCCCCCGAATCGCGGATGGTGGAGACGTAGTCGTGCTGCTCGGTGTCGAGCGGCGTGTCGAGCAGCAGACCGCTCATGCCGATCACGGCGTTCATCGGCGTGCGGATCTCGTGGCTCATCGTGGCGAGGAACGCGCTCTTGGCTTCATTCGCGGCCTCGGCCGCTGCGCGCGCTTCCTTGGTCTCGTTGAACAGGCGCGCGTTCTGGATCGCGATCACCGCCTGGTCGGCGAAGGTTTCGAGCAGCTTGATTTCCTTGCAGGTGAACGCCTCCGGCGGCTGGCGCGCGACGTGGATCGAACCGATGTACTTGCCTTCCCACACCAGTGGCGCAATCAGGATCGCGAAGTTGCCCATCTGGTCGGCCACCTCGCGCATGAAATCAGGCAGATACGGTTCGGCGAGCACGTCCGGAAGGTGAAGGACCTCGGGCCCGGCCATGGAGTCGCCGAAGGGCGAATGGTCGATGGGCCGGGGATAGAAGCGCTCCAGCGTTTCGCGGGCGGATCCGCGATGCGCTGCCAGGTGCACGAGCCCGTCGTTGTCGCCCATCAGCGAAATGCCGAGCTGCGAGCCGGAGAACAGGCGCTGGCAACTCTCCAGGATCTTGTCGAACACCGGCTGCGCGTTCTCCATCGATTCGCTGATGACTTGCAGGACGTCCGCTGTGGCGGTCTGTTGTTCGAGCGCTTCCTGCGTCTCGTTGAAAAGCCGCGTGTTCTCGATCGCGATCACGGCCTGGTCCGCAAAGGTCTTGAGAAGTTCGATCTGGTGCCTGGGGAACGGACCGGCCGCCTTTCGTGTCACGCTGATCAGGCCGATGGGCAAGCCTTCATGCACCAGCGGCACAACGGCCTGGCCTCGCCATCCCCTGCGCCGCGCGAGTTCACGTAATGCCTCCGAGATCTGGGTATTCGACTCGGTGTCTTCGCAGACAAGCGGCTCGCCGGTTGCCAGCGTCTGGTCGATGAAGTAGTCGGACGCCACCGGCGCGGGGAAGAAGTTCTTCAGCGCCTGGTCGCCTTCCTCGGTGGTGGGTGTAAAGGCAGCAAGGTGGACCGAATCCCCGATGCGGCGCACCAACGTCGCGGAAAAGCCGTCAATCAATTGCCGCGCGCTGTGCACGATGGCGGCGAATACCGGCTGCACGTCGGCGGGTGAGCTTGCGATGACCTTCAGGATGTCCGCGGTCGCCGTCTGCCGTTCCAGCGCTTCGGCGGTCTCGTTGAACATCCGCGCGTTCTGGATCGCGATCACGGCCTGGTCGGCGAAGGTCTTCAGCAGCGCTGCTTCCTGGTCACTGAAGGGCTGCGGCGGTCGGCGGATGACGTACAGCGTGCCGATACCCCGGCCTTCCCACTGCATGGGCGCGAAGACTTGCGAGTAGTTGCCGATATCGAGCATGACTGCGACATTGCGCACGCCCTTGGGTGTGTCGGCCCCGTTCATCACGTCGGCATAGCGCAGCACGCGGTTGTCGCGGATCGCCCGATGGACCTCCTCGTCGCGCAAGGGCAGCGGGAAAATGCGCTTCACTGCGTGCTCAGCCTCGCCGCGGTAGGCGGCGGAACGCAGCATCTGGTTCTCCTCGTCGATGGTCAGGATGCCCAGTTCGGAACTGCGAAACAGGTGGGCGCAACTCTCCAGGATCTTGTCGAAGACCGGCGCGGTGTCGGCGACCGAACTGCTGATGACCTGCAGCACGTCGGCGCTGGCGGTGCGCTGCTCCAGCGCCTCCCGAGTCTCCCTGAACAGGCGCACGTTCTCGATGGCGATCACCGCCTGGCGGGCAAAGGTCTGCAGCAGCGCGACCGCCGTGTCGGGAAACAACCCCGGCTCTTCGCGCGCCACGCCGATGGTGCCGATCGCCCGTCCTTCGTGAAGAAGGGGCACGGACATGATGCTGCGAAAACCCATCCGTTGCGCGGCCTCGACGTCGGGGTAACCCGGTTCGACACGCACATCGGGAATCTGGACCGGCGCAAGTTCGCGAATCGCGCGTTGCAGATTGGGCGGTGCCAGTTCGAGCGCCACCGGAAACACGTTGCGCATCGCCGCTTCGGTTTCTGTAGACGTGCCGCACACGCTGGCCAGATGCACCACGCCGCCCTCCAGATACGACGTAGCACCCACCTGTGCCTTGCACAACAACCGCGCATGCCTGGCAATGGCTTGAAACACGGGCTGCACGTCAGTCGGTGACCCGCTGATGACGGCCAGGATGTCGGCGGTGGCCGTCTGGCGCTCGAGCGCCTCGCGGGTTTCATTGATCAGCCGCACGTTCTCGATTGCAATCACGGCCTGGTCGGCGAACAGCTTGAGCAGGTCGATCTGCCGTTGCGGCGTAGGGCCGGGTTCCGGCCAAGCGGTCGTGATCACGCCGATCGGCGCGCCGTCCTTGAGCATTGGCGCGCCGATCACCCGGCGCCTGTTCCCGCTGTTCGCCAGTCTGCGGTCGTAGTTCGGATCCGACCACGCGTCCTCGATGTTCAGGGCCCTTCGCTCCACGATGACTCGGCCGTTCAGCTGGCGCGGGTCGGGCGGTGCGGGCCACACCGCGCGCCCGGCCTCCAACGCCTCCGCGGACCAGTTGCGGGTCGCGGCCAGGTGCACCATGCGTCCATCGAAGGTGAATACCGCGGACGCCGGCCCCTCGAACAGCCACATGGTGCAGTCCAGGATGGCCTCGAACACCGGCATCACATCGGTCGGCGATTCGCTGATGACGCGCAGAACATCGCTGACCGCGGTCTGGTATTCGAGCGACTCGGTCAGCTCGGCGGTGCGCTCCTCGACCTTGTGCAGCGCGACTTGCGTCTCGTTGAACAGGCGCGCGTTCTGGATCGCGATGACGGCCTGGTCGGCGAAGGTCTTGAGCAGGGCGCGCTCGCTGGGCCGGAACGGGCCGACCTCGGCGCGCTGCATGCTCAGGATGCCGATGCCGCGGCCTTCCCAGATCAGCGGCGCCGACAGATTCGCGAAGCTCGTCCCCGCATGCGCAGCATGGCGGCGCAACACCGGCGGCGCGGCGGGATCGTTCAGTACGTCGGGGATTTCCACGAGATCGCCGGTGCGAAAGGATCGTTCAGCCGAGGTTCCAGCCAGCGACATCGGGTAGTTCGACTGCATCTGCTCGGCAAGCTCGGCCAGACGTTCGCCGTTCATCGCGGCGCGACCGGCCGCCGTCATCAGCCAGCGTGTCAGCTCGAGGTTCCCCTGGTCGTCGGTCATCATCAGGGCGAAAGAGCTGCCGTCGAACAGGCGCGCGCAGCATTCGAGGATCTTGTCGAACACGGGCCCGGGGTCGGCCACCGAGCTGCCGACGACCTGCAGCACCTCGGCCGCGGCGGTCTGGTGGGCGAGCGCGTCTTCCATCTCGCGGCCTCGGCGCTCGGTCTCATCGAGCAGGCGTGCGTTCTCCAGCGCCAGGCCCGTGCTGGCCGCCACCGTTTCGAGCAGCCTGAGTTCATGCGCCCCGAAGGCGTATTCGCGTTCATGGTTCTGCAGCGAGATGATGCCCAGGGCGCGATCGCGGCCGATGATCGGGACGGCACAGACTGAAAGCGCCCAGTCCGTTCCGGGCGAGGGACGAAGGCC
The DNA here is from genome assembly GCF_056397705.1 of Variovorax sp. 05L425. NCBI lineage: Bacteria > Pseudomonadati > Pseudomonadota > Betaproteobacteria > Burkholderiales > Comamonadaceae > Variovorax > Variovorax sp. 05L425. The sequence continues at coordinate 29,454 of NZ_JBFTNY010000016.1, forward strand.
TATCCGGGTCTGCTCCTCGCGCGTGTTGGCCGCACCGGCATGGCGCGTGCGCAGCAATCCCGCCAGCGGCTCGTCCGGCTGCAGGGGCCGCGCCGGCAGCAACGGGAGGGGGCGGTTGTGTTCGTAGCGGTAGAGCACCTGGACGAGATTGGTCTTGTCGTCCCACCACACGATGTTCAGATTGCCGGTGTCGAACAGTTCGCGCAGCTTGTCGCCCACGAGGTCGACGATGGCCTGGAAGCCCAGCTTGGCCGCCATGCCTTGCTGGATGCTGTTGATGAGCGTGAGTTCGTTGGAACGCTGCCCGAGCGCGCTCGCGTGGTCGGTCAATTCACGCCGGAGGTCTTCCTGGATGCGGATGTTTGCCAGGKCGCTTGCGGCCTGATGTACCAGGGTGTCGAGGAGGTCGCGGTCTGCGCGGTCGAAACGTCCGAAAGGGCCTTCGATGTCGGCGTAGAGATAGCCGAACAGTTCCTGTTGCACGACCCACGGCGCGATGAGGCACGAGCGCTGTTCGACGGCTTTGGCGCCCTCGGGGCCATGCCGCAGGGTCGCCTTGCGGCTGCGGCGTGTTTCAGTCAGCCAGGGCGTGATGGCATCGAGCAGCTTGGCAGCGTCTTCGCGAGGCGGCAGGGCCGCGCCGGCGTTGTGCAGGCCGGCGTCGGTCTCGAGCACCAGCAGCACACGCTGCGCGCCAATGAGCCGGGCGGCCTCGTCGACCAACAGCGTGTACACCTCTTGGGCGCTGCGAAGGGCGTTCAGTCGCAGGCCAGCGTCGACCAGCCGCTCGCGCGGATCGCGCAGTTTGCTGTCGGCACGCGGCGCGTGTTTGGACAGGGGTCGAGATCGGGACTCAGCCATGGGGCATTTGCCTTCAGCGATCAGCGGGTTGATGCGCGGTGGCGCACACGGCGTGGAGTCTAGCGGCGAAGAGGCATTCGTTGCATGGGAGCGCTCCCCAGGCCTCCATAACGAATCAGGCCGCTGATGCGGCCCGATTTGTATGCTTGTCTTCTATGGCGGGTCAGCCCGCGGTTGCGTCGTTGCCGTGCATCGACGGCTCTCGTGAAACTGCGATGGTGGAGACGATGCCGACCGCACCGGCGCGAATCAGTTCTTGTCGAAGTGCAGCTTCCAGCAGCCGGCGCGCAGTCTCCGGTCTGTCGTGGTCATACTCTTCGTCCAATTCACAATGCAGGTAGTAGTCGACTCGGGCCATCAGCCGCTCTACCGACGCTGCAAGGTCTGTCTCATTCATATATTCCGCTCCTCCGAAAAACCGTCGTGCGGAGTGGATCTTTTTTGATCCGAACCTACGCTCCCAAGAACTGACACCAGCCTGACCCATGTGGCTTCGGCGCATTATCCACCGCTTGCACACCAGTGTTGCATCAGGTGTCGCGGGAGTCCAACAGGGCGTCATGGACAAATAACCCCGTACTTGCTAACGCAATTTGAGGCGATTCCAGACGCCGCCCAGACGGGAAGGCGGCTTCGGTCCTTCGGGCCGGGGCTTGATCGGCGCGTCCGGCGGTGGCAAGAGATGACGGACAGATTGGGCGACTTTCACGCAATCCTTGATGTGCAATTCCCCCAATGCTCGGAGCGCCGCGTAACTGAGTGTTGCGGATACAACCTGTCCGACGATGGGAACGTACCTCGCAGCCTGCCTCGCCGTCATCCGGAAGCCGGCGTGACGGGCCAGGCTGATCAGCAACTCTCGCGTGAGCAGGCGGCCCACGAGCAATGCGCCGACGGCCGTGGCTGCTTTCTGGATGCGTTCGCGGTCGTAGGGAGCGAGGCGGTCGAGTTGCGTGACCGACAGACCGAATTCCGCGCTGATCTGCGGAATGACGCGCGAGAGGAGGGTGGCGTCGGCCGCCCAGTCGATGCCCGGAATAGGGACCGCGCCCACCGCGGCAGCCATCAGGGCCTTGCGGCTCAACAGGCGGCGGCTGCGGCGGATGGCCGCAATCAGTTGCGGGTCACCTTGGGCGAGATCGAAGGCGGAAGACATGCCGCGTGCATTATCAGGCGGCGAGCGCTTCCAGTTGACCCGACAGGGTCAGCCAGCGTTCCTCGAGTTGCTCGATCTCGTCGTTGAGTGCCTTCAGTCGCTTGCCGGCCTCGGCGATTTCAGCAGCGGGGAGCGGTTGCGCAAGCCGTTGCTCGATGGACGCCCTTTCGCTGCCGGCAGCCGCCAATCGCTGGTCGACTTGTGCGAGCTCCCGCTTGAGCGGTCTGGCCTGCTCGCTGCGTTGCTGGCGTTCCTGTGCGTCCTGCTTGCGCTGGTCCTTGCCGGAAAGGGTCGCCTCCTGGGCGGCTGGCGCTGGGGCCTTCGCGACTTGCACCGGTGGCGCGACCTCTTCTTCGGCCGCAGCAGCTTCGCGGGTTGCCAGCTTGGCTTCTTCGCGCAGGCGCTTTGCCTCGTCCAGCAGGTAGCGCTGGTAGTCGTCGAGGTCGCCGTCGAAGTCGCCGACCTTGCCGCGGCCGACCAGCCAGAACTCGTCGCAGACCGATCGCAGCAGTGCCCGGTCGTGGCTCACCAGCATCAGCGTGCCTTCGAACTCGTTCAGCGCCACCGCGAGGGCTTCGCGGGTTGCCAGATCCAGGTGGTTGGTGGGTTCGTCGAGCAGCAGCAGGTTGGGGCGTTGCCAGACCATCATCGCCAGCACCAGCCGCGCCTTCTCGCCGCCGCTCATCGTGCCGACCGCCTGCTTCACCATGTCACCGCTGAAGTTGAAGCTGCCGAGATACCCGCGCAGATCCTGCTCGCCCGTGCGCTCCTTGACCGTCGACCCGAGTTCGCGCGCCATGCGGACCATGTGTTCGAGCGGCGTGTCCTGCGGACGTAGAACGTCAAGCTCTTGCTGCGCAAAGTAGCCGATGTTCAGGCCCTTGCCCTCGGTGACCGTGCCGGCGAGAGCGCCCATTTCGCGCGCGATGGTCTTGACCAGCGTCGACTTGCCCTGGCCGTTGGCGCCCAGGATGCCGATGCGCTGGCCGGCCAACACCGAGCGGTTGACGCCGGTCAGGATGATCTTGGGCAGCTCGTCCTCGCTCCGGTAGCCGAAGCTCGCATCGCTGATCGAGAGCATCGGGTTCGGGATGTTGCCCGGCTCCTTGAACTCGAAGCTGAAGTCGGCTTCGGCCAACAGCGGCGCGACCTTTTCCATGCGCTCCAGCGCCTTGACCCGGCTCTGTGCTTGCTTGGCCTTGCTGGCCTTGGCCTTGAAGCGGTCGATGAACTTCTGCAGATGGGCGATCTTGTCCTGCTGCTTGGCGAAGGCGGATTGCTGCAGTTCCATCTGCTGGGCGCGCAGGGTTTCGAAGGCGCTGTAGTTGCCGCCGTAGCGGGTGAGTCTGGCGTGCTCGATGTGCAGCGTCACGTCGGTCACCGCATCGAGGAATTCACGGTCATGGCTGATCACGATCATCGTGCCGGCGTACTTCTGCAGCCATGCTTCCAGCCAGACGAGCGCATCGAGGTCCAGGTGATTGGTAGGTTCATCAAGCAGCAGCAGGTCGCTCGGACACATCAGCGCGCGTGCCAACTGAAGCCGCATGCGCCATCCGCCGGAGAAGCTGTTGACGGGCTGGTCGAGTTCGTGCACCTTGAACCCCAGCCCCAGGATCAGCGCCTGGGCGCGAGGCACGGCGTCATGCTCACCGGCATCGGCCAGATCGGTGTAGGCGTGGGCCAGGGCCATGCCCATATCGTGATCGTCGGGGTCGGCCTCGTGGCCGGCTTCGGCGAGGGCGAGCGCCTCGCGCAACTCGACCAGCCGGGTGTCGCCGCCAACCACGAAATCGGTCGCGGACTCGTCGGTTTCGGGCATGTTCTGCGCGACCTGCGCCATGCGCCACTGCTTCGGCAGGGAGAAGTCGCCCCCATCTTCATGAAGCGAGCCGTTGAAAAGCGCGAACAAGGTCGACTTGCCGGCGCCGTTGCGCCCCACCAGGCCGACCTTTTCGCCGGGATTGATGGTGACGCTGGCGCCGTCGAGCAGCACTTTGGCGCTGCGGCGCAGGATGACGTTCTTGAGGGTGATCATTTCAGTTTTCCACCACGCATCGTGCGATGTGAGACGCATGAGACTGGCGCGCGCGAGGCCAGAAATACCGCGGAGCCGGCTCCGCCGGGCCGCTGGTGTTGCCCCCGGCCGGGGGGTGGCGAAGCGACACGAAGTGCGCGCAGCCTGGGGGCGAGCTTCATTTGAGAGACTCGCGCGGGACCAGCAGGACGTGGTCTTCTCCCGCGCTCGTAGGGAGCCACATCACTTCGAGCTGCGGAAAGGCCGCTTCGAAGTAGGGGCGTTCGTTGCCGATCTCGAGGACCAGCACGGCGGATTCGCTCATCCGGGCCGGCGCTTCGGCGAGCAGCCGGCGGATGAAATCCATGCCGTCGGCGCCTCCGGCCAGGGCCAGTTCGGGCTCGGCGCGATATTCGGCGGGAAGGGCGCTCATGCTCTGCGCGTTGACGTAGGGCGGATTGCAGAGGATGAGGTCGTAGGGGCCGCGCACGCCGGCCAGGCCGTCGGATTCAATCAGCGTGATGCGCGCGTCGAGCTGATGCCGCGTCACGTTGATCGCAGCGACTTCGAGCGCCGTGGTGGAAAGATCGGCGGCATCGACGGTGACGTCCGGATAGGTCATCGCCGCCAGCACCGCGAGGCTGCCGTTGCCGGTGCACAGGTCGAGCACGTTGCGCGTATGTTCGCCGAGCCACGGGTCGATGCTGCCGTCGGCCAGCAGTTCGGCGATGAAGCTTCGCGGGACGATGGCGCGCTCGTCGACGTAGAAGGGCACGCCTTGCAGCCACGCTTCCTTGGTCAGATAGGCGGCGGGCTTTCGCGTCTCGATGCGTTGCGCAAAGAGCGCGGCGATGCGCGCAGCGTCGGCAGGCGCCACAGGGCGATCCGCTACGCCGTCCAGATCGTCGAGCGGCAGGCCAAGGCGCCAAAGTACGAGCCAGACGGCTTCGTCGAACGCGTTGCTCGTACCGTGCCCAAAGGAAACGCCCGCATCGGCCAGCTGCTGGGCACCGGCCTCGATCAGTTCGATGACAGTGCTCATACGTGAAGCAGTGCTTCGAGCCTGTCCAGGGTGCGGCGGTAGATGTTCTTGAGCGGCTCGATCTCGGCGACCGCGATGTGCTCGTCGATCTTGTGGATGCTGGCGTTGGTCGGCCCCAGTTCCACCACCTGCTTGCAGATCTTGGCGATGAATCGCGCATCGCTGGTGCCGCCGCTCGTCGACAGTTCGGTCTCGATGCCGGTTTCATCGCGGATGGCCTGCTGCACCGCCTCGACCAGTTCGCCCGGCGTCGTGAGAAAGGGCAGGCCGCCGATGGTCCAGGCGAGGGTGTAGTCCAGGCCGTGCGTATCGAGCACCGCGTGGACGCGTTGTTGCAGCGATTCGGGTGTGGATTCGGTCGAAAAGCGGAAATTGAAGTCGATCACCGCCGCGCCCGGAATCACATTGCTGGCGCCGGTGCCTGCGTGGATGTTGCTGATCTGCCAACTGGTCGGCTGGAAGTAGGCGTTGCCGCTGTCCCAGCCGCCGGCCTGGTTGATGGCGACCAGTTCGGCCAGGGCCGGCGCGAACGCGTGCACGGGGTTCTTCGCCAGATGCGGATAGGCGATATGCCCCTGCACGCCCTTGATGGTCAGCTTGCCGCTCATGGTGCCGCGGCGGCCGTTCTTGATCATGTCGCCGCAGCGCTCGACGGCGGTCGGTTCGCCGACGATGCAGTAGTCGATGCGCTCGCCGCGCGCAGCCAGCGCGTTGCAAACCACGACGGTACCGTCGTTCGCGGGGCCTTCCTCATCGCTGGTCAGCAGCAGGGCCAGGGACAGGCGAGGGTCCGGCGTGGCGGCGAGGAATTCCTCGATCGCGACGACGAAGGCAGCCAGCGATGTCTTCATGTCGCAAGCGCCGCGGCCGTAGAGCTTGCCGTCGCGGTGCGTGGGTGTGAAAGGATGGCTGGTCCACTGTTCGAGCGGACCGGTTGGCACGACGTCGGTATGGCCCGCAAAGGCGATCGTGCGCGACTCGCTGCCTGCAGCGCCGGGGCGCACCGCCCACAAGTTGGTCACCCGGAAGTCCGAAGGGCCGCTTTCGATGGTTTCGAGCTGGAATCCAAGCCGTGCCAGGCGTTCGCCGAGTAGGCCCTGGCACCCCGCGTCGTCGGGGGTGACCGAGGGTCGTGAAATCAGTTGTTCGGCAAGCTGGAGCGTTCGGGACATCGAAAGGGCAGTTGGCTCACAGACGCACGTCGAGCGTGATGTCAGTGAATGTGGGTTCCTCGACCTGGTCGAGGATGGAGCGTTCTTCGTGCCGCGCGGCGGGTGCCTTGCGGTTCTGCAGGCGCCACATCAGGTTGGTCGGCGAATCGGCTTGCGCCAAGCCTTCCTCGCGGGTGACGAGATTTTCGGTGATCAGGCGGGCGATGTCTTCCTCGAAGGTCTGAGACCCTTCGGCCATGGACTGCTCCATGGCTTCCTTGACCGCCGAGAAGTCGCCCTTGCCGATGTGTTCGGCCACCAGCGCGGTGTTCAGCAGCACTTCGAGCGCCGGCACGCGCGCGCCGTTCGGCGTGCGCAACAGGCGTTGGGCGACGATGGCGCGTAAGGCGCCGCCAAGGTCCCCCAGCAGAGTGGCCCTCACTTCCACCGGATAGAAGCTCAAGATCCGGTTCAGCGCCCGATAGCTGTTGTTGGCGTGCAGCGTGGCGACGCAGAGGTGGCCCGATTGCGCGTAGGCGATCGCGGCCGTCATCGTCTCGCGGTCGCGGATTTCGCCGATCTGGATCACGTCGGGTGCCTGGCGCAACGCGTTCTTGAGCGCGATCTGGAGCGACTGCGTGTCGCTACCCACGTCGCGCTGGTTCACCATCGACTTCTTGTTGGTGAAGGTGAATTCGATCGGTTCCTCGACCGTCAGGATGTGGCCGGTGGCGTTCTCGTTGCGGTAGTCGAGCATCGAAGCCAGCGTGGTGCTCTTGCCGGCGCCGGTCGAGCCGACCATGAGGATGAGTCCGCGCTTTTCCATCACGAGCGTCTTGAGAATCTCGGGCAGGTTCAGGTCTTCGAAGGACGGAATGACCGAGGCGATGTGCCGCACCACCACGGCATAACTGCCCCGCTGGCGCATCGCGCTGATGCGGAAGTTGCCGGCGCCGTCGAGGCCGATCGCCATGTTGAGCTCGCCGGTGCGTTCCAGCTCGGCGATGCGGCTTTCGTGCACGACTTCGGCCAGCAGGCTGAGGGGGGCTTCGGGTGGAAGCACCTGCGCGTTGATCGGCATGCAGTTGCCGTTGATCCGGATCAACGCCGGAGAGTTGGCCGAAAGGTAGATATCAGACGCCTTGCGTTCTGCCATCAAACGAAGAATTCGCTCCATCGTGTTCATCGGCTCTCTCTCCTCGACTCTTGGTTGTAAAACTGGCCTCGCATCGGGCCGCCCCCTCAGGCGGCCGTCCGCGTATTTTTCTTAGTCGCGCAGCAAATCGTTGAGCGAAGTCTTTGCGCGGGTTTGCGCATCGACGCGCTTGACGATGATTGCTGCGTACAGGCTGTACTTGCCGTTGTCCTTGGGCAAGGTGCCGCTGATGACGACCGAGCCTGATGGCACGCGGCCATAGGTGACTTCGCCCGTGGTGCGGTCATAAATCGGCGTGCTCTGGCCGATGTAGACGCCCATCGACAGCACCGAGTTTTCCTCGATCACCACGCCTTCGACCACTTCGGAGCGCGCACCGATGAAGCAGTTGTCCTCGATGATGGTCGGGCCGGCCTGCAGCGGCTCCAGCACGCCGCCGATGCCGACGCCGCCGGACAGGTGTACGTTGGCGCCGATCTGCGCGCAGGAGCCGACGGTGGCCCAGGTGTCGACCATGGTGCCTTCGCCGACATAGGCCCCGATGTTCACGTACGAAGGCATCAGGATCGCGCCCTTGGCGATGTAGCTGCCGCGGCGCGCGACGGCCGGCGGCACGATGCGCACGCCGGCTTCCTTCAGTTCGCCGGCCGACAGGTGCGAGAACTTGGTCGGCACCTTGTCGTAGAAGCCGAGCGAGCCGGCCTGCATCTGCTCGTTGTCACGCAGGCGGAACGACAGCAACACGGCCTTCTTGATCCACTGGTGCACGGTCCATTGACCGACGCTTTCGCGGGTTGCGACGCGCAGGGTGCCGTTGTTGAGATCGGCGATCACGTGCTCGACCGCATCGCGGACTTCCTTCGGCGCACTGGTGGCGGAGATGTTGGCGCGGTCTTCCCACGCGGCGTCGATGATCTGCTGGAGTTGTTGGGTCATGGAAAAGCTCAGTTCTGGATGAATTTCACGATGCGCTCGGCGGCTTCTGTGCACTCGGCCGTATCGGCTACCAGCGCCATCCGGATGCGCCCGCGGCCGGGATTGGTGCCGGCCACGTCGCGGGCGAGATAGCTGCCGGGCAGCACCGTCACATTGTATTGAGCGTAGAGCGCCCGGGCGAAGGCCGGGTCGTCGCCTTGCCACGAGGCAGGGACGCCGGCCCAGAGATAGAAGCTCGCGTCGGGCAGGCGCATGTCGAGCACCGGCTCGAGCAGCGGCGTCACGGCGGCGAACTTGGCACGGTATTGGGCACGGTTCTCGACCACGTGGGCTTCGTCGTTCCAGGCGGCGATGCTGGCCGCGGCCACCGTGCCGCTCATCGCGCTGCCGTGATAGGTGCGATAGAGCAGGAAGGACTTGATGATGGAGGCGTCACCCGCCACGAAGCCGCTGCGCAGGCCCGGCACGTTGCTGCGCTTGGACAGCGAGGTGAGGGCGATGAGGTTGCGGAAATCGCCACGACCAAGCTTCGCGGCCGCTTCGAGTCCGCCCAGAGGCGGTTCGTCGCGGAAGTAGATTTCGCTGTAGCACTCGTCGGCGGCGATCACGAAGCCGTACCGGTCCGACAGGGCGAAGAGCTTTTGCCACTCGTCCAGCGGCATCACGGCGCCGGTCGGATTGCCGGGCGAGCAGACGAACACGAGCTGCGTGCGCGCCCAGACGTCCGCCGGCACGCTGTCCCAGTCGACCGCGAAATTGCGCGACGGCACGCTGGGCACGTAGTACGGCTCGGCGCCCGACAGGAAGGCCGCGCCTTCGTAGATTTGATAGAACGGATTGGGCGACAGCACCACCGGGGTCGGCGATCGGGTCGCATCGACGACGGTCTGGGCCAGCGCGAAGAGCGCCTCGCGCGATCCATTGATGGGCAGCACCTGGGTGGCCGCGTCCAGGTCCAGCCCGTAACGGCGCTGCAGCCAGCCGGTGAAAGATTGGCGCAGCTTGAGTTCGCCGGCAGTCGCCGGATACACCGCGAGGGCGCCCAGGCTGTTGGAGAGTGTCTCCTTGATGAAGGAGGGCGTCGGATGCTTGGGCTCGCCGATGCCCAGGCTGATGGGCGCGAATTCGGGGTTCGGCGTGACGCCCGCAAAAAGTTGGCGCAGCCGCTCGAAGGGGTAAGGCTGCAGTTTGGCGAGCAGGGGATTCATGGGCTCGAATTATCAGGGAGCGTGGGTAGCAAAGTGCCAACTGATTCGACCCTCCGGGGAACACCGCGGAACCGGCTTTGCCGGGCCGCCGGTGTTGCCCCCGGCAGGGGGTTGGCGAAGCGACACGAAGTGCGCGGAGCCTGGGGGCGAGCTCAAAGTTTCTTGACCAGCACCAGGCTCTTGCGGTCCCAGTTGTACTTGCGCTTGCGCGCCTCGGGCAGCCAGTCGGGATTGACCTGCTGGAAGCCCCGCTTCAGGAACCAGTGCATGGTGCGCGTCGTCAGCACGAAGATGCTTTCGAGTCCCTGGGCCTTGGCGCGCTGCTCGACGCGCTTGAGGATGCGCTCGCCGTCGCCCTGCGCCTGCGACTGTGGCGACACGGTCAGCGCCGCCATTTCGGCCGTCTTGGCTTCCGGATAGGGATACAGCGCCGCGCAGCCGAAGATCACGCCGTCGTGCTCGATCACCGTGTACTGGCCGACGTCGCGCTCGATTTCCGTGCGGCTGCGCTTCACCAGCGTGCCGTCGCGCTCGAAGGGCTCGATCAACTGCAGGATGCCGCCGATGTCGTCCGCCGTCGCTTCTCGCAGCGATTCGAGCTTTTCGTCGATCACCATGGTGCCAATGCCGTCGTGCACGTAGACCTCCAGCAACAGCGATCCATCCACGCTGAACGGCAGGATGTGGTTGCGCTCGACGCCGGCCTCGCAGGCCTTCACGCAATGCTGCAGATAGAAGGCTGCGTCCGTCGGTCGCTGCGGCCGCGAGAGGGTGGCGAGCAGCTTTTTCGCCTCGTCGAGCGGCAATTCGGTGTCGACCGGGTTGTCTTCGCTGACTGGCAGGCTGGTGTCGACCGGAATGCCCGGAATCTCGGTCAGGAAGATCAGCTTGTCCGCCTGGATCGAGATCGCCACGCTGGTCGCGACTTCTTCCATGGTCAGGTTGAAGGCTTCACCGGTCGGCGAGAAGCCGAAAGGCGACATCAGCACCATCGCACCGAATTCAAGCGCGCGGCGGATTCCGGCGGCGTCGACCTTGCGCACGAGACCCGAGTGCTGGAAATCGACGCCGTCGACCACGCCGACCGGCCGCGCGGTGATGAAATTGCCCGAGATCACGCGGATCGTCGAGCCTGCCATCGGCGTGTTGGGCAGGCCTTGGCTGAAGGCGGCCTCGATCTCGTAACGCAGTTGCCCCGCGGCTTCCTGGGCGCAGTCCAGCGCGACCCCGTCGGTGATGCGGATACCGTGCGAGTACTTCGCCTCGTGGCCCTTGGCATGCAGTTGTTCGTTGACCTGGGGCCGGAATCCGTGCACCAGGACCACCTTGACACCCATGCTCTGGATCAGCGCCAGGTCCTGCGCGATGTTCTGCAACTTGCCGGCTGCAATCGCCTCGCCGGCCATGGCGACCACGAAGGTCTTGCCACGGTGCATGTGAATGTAGGGCGCGACCGAGCGAAACCAGGGCACGAAAGTGAAGTTGAAGACGGTGGACATTGGCAGGAGCAAGAGGACGAAAAGGCCGGTCGCAAGATAATCGGCGATTTTCCCCGAACTGCCCGCCTTGTCTTCGTCTCCTCTTCGAATCGAGTTCCCTGAATCCCTGCCGGTGTCGGCCCGGCGCGACGAAATCATGGCCGCCATCGACGCGCACCAGGTCGTGATCGTCTGCGGCGAGACGGGTTCGGGCAAAACCACCCAGTTGCCAAAGATTGCCCTGGCGCTGGGTCGGGGCAAGCTCAACGCGCCGCCCGGCAAGGGCCGGCTGATCGGCCATACGCAGCCGCGCCGCATCGCCGCTTCGTCCGTCGCCAAGCGCATCGCCGAAGAATTGAAGACCCCGCTGGGCGATGTGGTCGGCTTCAAGGTGCGGTTCCAGGATCGCCTGTCGCGCGATGCGTCGGTCAAGTTGATGACCGACGGGATCCTGCTGGCGGAAACGCAGACCGATCCGCTGCTCAAGGCCTACGACACGCTCATCATCGATGAGGCGCACGAGCGCTCGCTCAACATCGACTTCCTGCTGGGCTACCTGCGCGAAATCCTCCCGCGCCGGCCGGACCTGAAGGTGATCGTGACCTCAGCCACGATCGATGCCGATCGATTTGCGCAGCATTTCGCCTCGGCGAAGGGGCCTGCGCCGACGATCATGGTGTCGGGGCGGACCTATCCGGTGGAGCAGCGCTACCGGCCCTTCGAGGAATCGCGGGACTACGACCTCAACGATGCCATCGCCGACGGCGTCGACGAACTCTGGCGCGATCCGCACAACGCCGGCGACATCCTCGTCTTCCTGCCCGGCGAGCGCGAAATCCGCGAGGCGGCCGACCATTTGCGCAAGCACCTGAGCCACCAACCGGTGATGCGCAACGCCGAAGTGCTGCCGCTGTTCGCACGGCTCTCCCAAGCAGAGCAGGATCGCATCTTCGACGGCCACACCGGCCGGCGGATCGTGCTGGCGACCAACGTTGCCGAAACGTCGCTGACCGTGCCGGGCATTCGCTACGTCATCGACGCCGGCACGGCGCGCGTCAAGCGCTACAGCTTCCGCAGCAAGGTCGAGCAGTTGCTGGTCGAGCCGATCAGCCAGGCCGCGGCCAACCAGCGCGCGGGACGCTGCGGCCGGGTGGCCGACGGTATTTGCATCCGCCTGTACGACGAGAAGGACTTCGAGGGCCGGCCGCGCTTCACCGACCCGGAAATCCTGCGCTCATCGCTGGCGGGCGTGATCCTGCGCATGAAGTCGCTGCACTTGGGCGACGTCGAGCGCTTTCCCTTTCTGGAAGCGCCGCAGCGGCGCGCGATCGCCGACGGCTATCAGTTGCTCAACGAACTGGGCGCCGTGGATGACGCCAATGAGCTGACGGCCACCGGCGCAGAACTGTCCAAGCTGCCGCTCGATCCTCGGGTGGGGCGGATGATCCTGGAGGCGCGCGCGCGCGGCGCGCTGGAAGAAGTGCTGGTGATCGCGAGCGCCTTGTCGGTGCAGGATGTCCGCGACCGGCCGATGGACGCCCAGCAGCAGGCTGACCAGGCACATGCCAAGTTCGACGACGAGAAGAGCGAGTTCAGCGGCTATCTGCGCCTCTGGAAGTGGATTCACGACGCGCGCGGCGGCCATGGCGACACGCACAAGCTCAGCAACCGGCAGTACGAACAACTGCTGCGCCAGAACTTCATCAACGTCCGGCGCGTGCGCGAATGGCGCGATATCCATTCGCAGTTGCTCACGGTGGTGACGGAGCACAAGTGGCGCATCAACGCCCAGCCAGCCGGCTACGAGGCATTGCATTTCTCGATGCTCTCGGGCCTGCTCGGCAATGTCGGCTGGAAGCTCGAAGACGACGAGGCCTACCTCGGTGCGCGCGGCATCAAGTTCTACCGGCATCCCGGCGCGCATCTCAAGAAAAAGCCCGGGCGCTGGATCGTCTGCGCGGAACTGGTCGAGACCACGCGCCTCTTCGGCCGCGGCATCGCGAATATCGAGCCGCAATGGCTCGAGCAGGTCGCAGGCCATCTGCTGAAAAAGCAATTGCTCGATCCGCACTGGGAGAAGAAGGGCGCACAGGTTGCCGCGCTGGAACGCGCCACGCTCTACGGCTTGGTCGTCTACAGCGGGCGGCGTGTCGATTTCAGCAAGGTCGACCCTGTCGCCGCGCGCGAGATCTTCATGCGTGAGGCGCTGGTCGGTGGCCAGTGGGAGAGCAAGCTGCCTTTTCTCGCCGCCAACCGCAAGTTGGTGCGGGAGGTCGAAGGGCTGGAGCACAAGTCGCGGCGGCAGGACGTGTTGGTCGACGACGAACTGATCTACGCCTTCTACGACGCCCAACTACCGCCGGATGTGTCGAGCGGCATCACTTTCGAGAACTGGTACCGCGCGCAGTCGAGGGCCCAGCCACGGCTGCTCTACCTGACGCGCGACGAACTGATGCGGCACCAGGCCGCCGGCATCACCACGCAATCGTTTCCGCCGACCCTGCGACTGGGCGGCGTGGACTGCGCGGCGACCTATCTGCACGAACCGGGCGACGCCAAGGACGGGCTGACAGTCGCCGTCCCACTCTTCGTCCTGAACCAGGTGAGCGAAGAGCGTTGCGAATGGCTGGTGACCGGCATGCTGAAAGACAAAGTCCAGGCGTTGCTCAAGAGCCTGCCGCAGAAGCCGCGCGCCCGGCTGGTGCCGCTGCCTGAATCGGCCGCTCGCTTGGCGGATGAACTTTCCGCGGCCGAGGTCTTCGGCCACGGATCACTGACCGACGTCCTGCTGAAGCGCGTGCGCGACCACACCAGCCTCGATGTGAAGCGCGCCGACTTCAAGCTCGACATGCTGCCGCCGCACCTGTTCATGAACCTGCGTGTGGTCGACGAACACGGCCGCCAGCTTGGCATGGGCCGCAACCTCGGAGCCTTGAGGGCGGAACTGGGGGCACAGGCGCGAGGTGCTTTCCAAGCGTTGGCAGGGCTCAACGTCAAGGCCGCGCCGGCGCGGCCATCAGCTGCGGAGGGCGATGGCCAGGAGAAGAATTCGGAAAGACCGGACGTCCCTGCGGCGACGCCGGCCTTGCCAGCCGGGCAGCGCTACACGGCATGGGCCTTCGGCGAATTGCCGGAGCTCATGGAAGTGCGGCGAGGTTCGCAATCGCTGATCGGCTTCCCCGCGCTGGTCGACGGCGGTGACGCTGTGACGATCGAAGTCTTCGACGAGCCCGCCGTGGCAGCCGCGAAGCACCGCCACGGGCTGCGCCGCCTCTTCGCGCTGCAGATCAAGGACGCGCTCAAGTACCTCGAGAAGAACATTCCCGATCTGCAGAAAATGGCGGTCGCATACATGCCGTTGGGCACGTCCGAGGAACTGCGTGCGCAGATCATCGACGTGGCGCTCGACCGCGCGTTCATTCAGGACCCGTTGCCGACCGACGAGGCCGGCTTCAAGCGGCGAGTGGACGAGGGGCGCGGGCGACTCACGCTGATCGCCAACGAGGTTGCGCGGCTGGCGGGTGTCATCCTGGCCGAATACGCCGTCGCCGCGCGAAAGATCAAGGACACGAAGAATCAGCCCACTGCCACCGCCGATGCCATGCAGCAGTTGCAAAGGCTGGTCGGCAAGCGATTCATTGCCGATACGCCATGGCCGCGCCTGCAGCATTTCGCGCGCTACCTCAAGGCGATCACGCTGCGGCTCGACAAGCTGCGAGGCGATCCTGCGCGCGATGCGCAGCGCCTGGCCGAGCTTCGGCCACAGGAGCAGCGCTACTGGCGCCTGTTTGCGGAGCGCAAGGGCGCGGTCGACGAGCGGATGGGTGAATTCCGCTGGTTGCTCGAAGAGCTGCGAGTGAGCTTCTTCGCGCAGGAGCTGCGCACGCCGCAGCCGGTGAGCGTGAAGCGGCTCGACAAGCTCTGGGTACAACTCGAAAGCTGAAAAAAAGCCCGCCGAAGCGGGCCTTGCCGGCGGATGCCGCGGCTGGATCTATATCCGTCCCATGAGGAGCAGCACGACCACGACCAAGAGCACCAGGCCCAAGCCACCGCTGGGACCATAGCCCCAGCTGCGGCTGTAGCCCCAGCTCGGCAGCGCGCCCACCAGCATCAGGATCAGGATGATCAGCAGAATCAGTGAAAGTGACATGGACTTCTCCTAGGGCAGGATGTTTGCAGGAGTCCATGGTCCTTGCTGGCGGTCGAATCCATCGCCGGAAGGCGCCCCCTCCGATGGTCAGGACTCTCCTACCGTTCGTGTCAGAGCCGCGCCAGTCGGTCCAGGGCGGTTTGCAGCGTTTCGTCCTTCTTGGCGAAGCAGAAGCGCACAACGCGCTGGTCGAATGCGTCGCCGTAGAAGGCTGACAAGGGGATGGCGGCCACGCCGATCTCGCTCGTCAGCCAAAGGCAGAAGTCGGATTCGTTCAGGTCGCTCACCGCACTGATGTCGACGCATTGGAAGTACGTGCCGGCGCTCGGCAGCAGCTTGAGCCGCGTCTTCGCGAGCCCTGCGGCGAACAGGTCGCGCTTGCGCTGGTAGAAGGCCGGCAGCTCGAGGTAAGGCGCTGGATCGGCCATGTAACTGGCAAGCGCATGCTGCATCGGCGTGTTGACGGTGAACACGTTGAACTGATGCACCTTGCGGAACTCGGCCGTCAGCGATGCGGGTGCGGCCACGTAGCCGACCTTCCATCCGGTGACGTGATAGGTCTTGCCGAAGCTGCTGACGATGAAGGTGCGCGCGGCAAGGTCGGGAAAGCGGGCCACGCTTTCATGGCGAGCGCCGGTGTAGACCATGTGCTCATACACCTCGTCGCTGATCACCAGGACGTCGGTCGGCGCGAGCAACTCTTCGAGGCGGCGCATTTCGGCCTCCGTCCACACGGTGGCGCTCGGATTGTGCGGCGTGTTGACGATGATGGCGCGCGTGCGCGACGTGATGGCGGCAGCGATCTTGTCGAAGTCGGGCCGGAAGGTTCCGGGCGTGAGCGGCACGCGCACCACGGTGCCGCCGGCCAGTTCGATGTTGGGCACGTAGCTGTCGTAGCAGGGCTCCAGCACGATGACCTCGTCGCCCGGCCGCACCACGGCGAGGATGGCCGTGATGATGGCCTGCGTTGCACCCGCCGTGATGGTGATCTCGCTTTGCGGGTCATAGCTGCGGCCGTACAGCGTTGCGACCTTCGCGGCGATCGCCTCGCGCAGCGGAAGGATGCCGGGCATCGGCGGGTACTGGTTGTGGCCCGCGGCCATCGCATCCGTCACCGCCTGAAGCAGCTTGGGATCGCAGCCGAAGTCCGGGAAGCCCTGACCGAGGTTCACCGCGTTCTTTTCGGTCGCGAGCGCCGACATAACGGTGAAGATGGTCGTGCCGACGGCGGGCAGCTTGGTCTCGACTTGGGGTGTGCGGGCGGTCACGGTACGGGTGCTCACAGTTCGTAGTCTTGATGATGACCGCTCAATGCCTTGGCGATCAGGTTGCGATCGAGCCGGTCCGAAAGCAGCTCGGCGAATTTGAAGACGAAGTTGCGCAGGTAGGCGCTGCGCTTGAAAGCGACGCGGGCGATGTTGACGCCGATGATGTGACCCATCGGTCGCACCACCAGGTCGGCGTTGGAGTCGTCGCGTACCGCCATCTCGGCCACGATGCCCACGCCGAGACCGAGCCGCACATAGGTCTTGATCACGTCGGAATCGATGGCTTCCAGCGCGATGCGCGGGGTCAGTTTCTTCTGCGCGAAGGCATGGTCGATGCGCGTGCGGCCGGTGAACGAAGGGTGGTAGGTGATGATCGGCTCGGAGGCCAGGTCTTCGAGCGAGATGCGCTCCTTGTCCGCCAGCGGGTGCTCCTTGGGCAGCACCAGCACGTGCTGCCATTCGTAGCAGGGCATCGTCACGAGTTCGGTGTAGTCGGAGAGCGACTCGGTCGCGATGCCGATCTCGGCGATCTCGTCGATCACCATGCGAGCCACCTGATCGGGCGAGCCCTGGTGCAGGCTCACGTTCACTTTGGGATAGGCCTCGCGCAGCTTGGCCACCGGGACCGGCAACACATAGCGCGCTTGTGTGTGGGTCGTAGCGATGGAAAGAGTGCCGCTATCCTGAGCGCTGAACTGTTCGCCGATGCGTTTCAGGTTGCCGACTTCGCGCATGATCAGTTCGATGCTGGCGAGCACATGCTGTCCGGGCTCGGTCACGCGCTTCAGGCGCTTGCCATGACGCGCAAAGATTTCAACGCCCAGTTCTTCTTCGAGTTCGATGATGGCCTTGGACACGCCCGGCTGCGAGGTGTGTAGCGCCTTGGCGGCTTCCGTCAGATTGAGATTGCGCCGCACCGCCTCTTGAACGAACTTGAATTGGTGAAGATTCATAACAAATTCCGTCTTATTTAGGAATTCATTATGCCTTCGGAATCTATGAAAAATCAGCTGGGGATCAGGATTCCAGTGACTTGCGGGCGAGGAGTTCGATCACTTCAGGCTCTTCGCCGACCGCACCCGCGAGCACGAAAGCCACATCGCGATGCAGCGCACGCATTTCATCGAGCAGGCGGGGAAGATCCTCGCGCACATGCCGGCCCATGCCGAGGAAAAGCGGCACCACCCGGATCGCCGTGGCGCCGTCGCCGATCAGTGTGGCCGCCGCGGTGCGGAGGTCGGGGGCGATCAGTTCAAGATAGGCGCATGCGACCTTCACCGACGGATCGAGCGCGGCAACGCGCCGGGCCACGGCCTCCACCGGGGCGCGCCAGCGTTCATCGCGCGAACCGTGCGCGAACAGGATGATGCCGCGAGAGGCCTGCATCGTCGCTGCGTGCTAGCGCCGCAACACCAGCCACGTGAAGGCGGCGAGCGACATCACCGAGTAGATCAGCCCGGGTGCGGCCGCCGTCATCCAGGGCAGCCAGTTGCCGAGGTTGCCCAGATAGCCGAAGACGTTGTTCAGCAGGAAGAAGCTGATGCCGATCATCACGCCGACGAAGACGTAGGTCGTGATACCCGACTGGCGGAAATGAAGGTAGGCAAAGGGCAATGCCAGCACGATCATCACGAGGCATGAGAGCGGATAGAACACCTTGCGCCAGAACTCGATCTCGTAGCGTTGCGCCGTCTGGCCGTTGGCATCGAGATGTCGGATGTAGTCGAACAAGTCGAGCGTCCGCATGCGATCCGGGCGAAGCAGGGCGACCGACACCATTTCCGGCGTGAGCGAAGTCGGCCATTCGACCATCGGGATCTTCGTCGTGATGATGCGGGCCTGGTCGACGCCGCGCGTGTCGTATTCCTGACGCTCGACGTCGACGAGTGTCCAGTGGCCGTCTTCGGCGCGCGCCGAGGCGGCACTCACTTGCGAGGTGATGAACCCTTTTTCGTCGAACTCGAAGATGCGCGGGTCTTTGAGCGTGCCGTTGCGCTCCATCGTGGCGACGTTGACCGCGAAGGAGATGTCGCCTTGCCTTTCCTTCAGCCACGCGCCGGTGTTGCCCACGAGCGAATAGGCATTCTGAAAACGCGCCTTGAGCAACTGTGCAGTCCGGTCGGTGAAAGGCGCGACATAGTCTCCGACCGCGAATGTCAGGATGACGAAGCCCAAGCCCAGCAAAAGCAGGGTTCGCAACGCACGCCAAGGGCCGAGCCCGCTGGTCCGCAAGATGGTGAATTCGGAACTCTGCGCAAGCCGTGCCATGACGAAGATCGTGCCGATCAGCACGGCGATCGGCAGCAATTCGTAGAGGTGGCTGGGAATCAGCATCGCCACGTAGGCAAGGGCCTGAGCCGCGGTATAGCCAAGCGTTTCAGGTCTGCCGATGGACTGCAGTTCGTCGACGAAGTCGAAGAAGAAGAACAGGCTCAGGAAACCGAGCGCCACGAAGCCCACGGACCTCATGACCTCCACGTAGATCAGACGACGGATTGTTTTCACGCGTTGGGTGTCTTTGCGGGCCGGGCGCGGCGTGCCATGAAGCCCCAATTGAAATGTCGTTTTGTGAGCCAGAGGAGGCCGAACGCCAGCGCGCCGCCATGGAGCGCGAGCATGAACCCACCCACGCTGTACTTGCCTGAACTCACCCAGTTCTGCCCCAGGTTGAGCATGTTGTAGTAGAGGATGAAGGCGAACAGCGCAAAAAGGTAGTTGCCGCTGCGGCCGACGCGCGGATTCACGCTGGAAAGGGCCAGCGCGAGAATCACGAAATTCGCCGCGCCAAACAGCATGCCGACACGCCAGGCGAATTCGCCCAGGTTGTCGCGCGTCGGGTCGCGCAGCAGGGTCAGGGTGGTGCGAGTGCGCACGGGGGCAGCGTCAGGCGAATCGCTTCCGCTGCCACCGACCTTGGCGCCATAGGTGTCGAATTCGCTGATCTTGATGCCGTCGGTCGGGGTGAGCGGCCGTTCCAGCCGTTGTCCGTTGCTCAGCAGCAAATATCGCTTGCCGTCGATGTCTTCCATGTGGCCGCGACGCGCCGACGTGATGATGTGCAGATTGCGTTCGATCGAAGAGATGAAGACGTTGTTCGCCGTGGCGCTGTCAGGCGCATCCTTGTCGATGAAGAACACGCGCAGCCGGCCGGCGGACTCGCGGAATTCGCCGGGCGCCACTCGCTCGATGTCGCTGCGGCTTTCGTAGCGCTGGCGCATGCCGTCGGTCTGCGAATTGGCCCACGGCCAGCCGACCAGGGCAAATAGCGCGACCAGCAGCAGGATCGGCCATGCGAAGCCGAAGAGTGGGCGCAAGAAGGCAACCAGCCCGCGACCGCTGGAAAACCAGATCGCCATCTCGCTGTCGCGGTACATGCGCGACAGCGTGCCGACGATCGCAATGAACAGGCAGAGACTCAGGATGGTGGGCATGTAGCCGAGCACCGTGTAGGTCATCACAAGGAAGACCTCGGAGGGATTCACGCTGCCCTTGGACGCCAATCCGAGCGTTCGGATCAGCATCATGGTCATCACGATGGTGACCAGCACCACCAGGGTGGCACCGAAGGTGCGTGACAGCTCCTTGCGTATGGAGGAATGGAATAACATCGTCTTGGGAAAAAAAGGATTATGGACTTTCAACTCAAGACCCTCTCCATCGCCCAGGCCGCCACCGAGAAAACGGACGTTCTCATCGTCCTCGTGGCTTCCGCAATCGGCACCTCCAAGGACGCACTCTCCACCCTGATCGCCGACGCCCGCAAGGCCGGCGACCTGCCCGACAAGGCCGGCAAGCTGCTCGCGCTCTATCGCCCGGCCGGGGTGTCCGCACCGCGCTTGCTGCTGGTTTCGCTGGGCGACGGCAAGCCGGCGTCGGTCCGGACGGCGGTGACTGCGGCCATCGGCGCGGCCAAGGGGTCGAACCCCAAGCGCGTGACTGTCGTGGCCGCGCAGGCCATCGATGCGGCCGGGCTCGGCAGCGCGGTGATCGCGGCGGCTGACGCCAGCTACGTCTATGGCACCACCAAATCCAAGGCCGAACTGAGGACGATCCGGCAACTGAGCTTCGGCGTGACGGATGCGGCGCCGCTGCGTCAGGCTTTCGATGAGGCGGCCGCCACGGTCTCAGGCATCGAGTTGGCCAAGGAGTGGGCGAATCGCCCGGCGAACTACTGCACGCCGACGATGTTGGCGGGCGTCGCGCAAGAACTCGCGAAGCTCCCGAACGTGAAATGCGAGGTGCTCGGCCCCAAGGAGGTCGCAAAGCTCGGAATGGGCGCGTTCTCGGCGGTGGCCCAAGGCTCGGCCGAGCCGCTGCGCTTCATCGTCCTGCGCTATCACGGCGCGCCCAAGAACCAGGCGCCCGTCGTGCTGGTCGGCAAAGGCATCACTTTCGACACCGGCGGCGTCTCGCTCAAGCCGGCCGCCGAAATGGACGAGATGAAGTTCGACATGTGCGGCGCCGCCAGCGTGCTGGGTGTGTTCCGTGCACTTGGCGATATCCAGCCCGCGATCAACGTTGTCGGCCTCATCCCTTCGTGCGAGAACATGAACGACGGGCGGGCCGTCAAGCCGGGTGATGTCGTGACCAGCATGGCGGGGCAGACGATCGAAGTGCTCAACACCGATGCGGAAGGCCGGCTGATCCTGTGCGATGCGCTGAACTACGCCAAGCGGTTCGAGCCCGCCGCTGTCATCGACATCGCCACGCTGACGGGCGCTTGCGTGATCGCGCTGGGTGGCGTGCGCAGCGGCCTGTTCTCGAGCGATGACGCGTTGGCGACGGCCTTGGGCGCCGCCGGCGAGGCCGCGCTCGACCGTTGCTGGCGCATGCCGCTCGATGACGACTATGCCGAAGGCCTCAAGAGCAACTTTGCCGACGTGGCCAACATCGCCGGTCGTGCGGGGGGTGCAATCACCGCCGCCAAGTTCCTTCAGCGATTCACCTCCGATTTCCCGTGGGCCCACCTGGACATTGCAGGCACTGCATGGAAGAGCGGGGCGGCCAAGGGTGCCAGCGGTCGGCCGGTCGGCTTGCTGTTGAACTACCTGATGACCCGGAGCCGCGAAGATGTCGCGAAGGCTGCGCCACGCAAGGTCGTGAAGGCCGCAGCGAAGGGGCGGGCGAAGAAGTGACTGAGATCGACGGCCACTACAACATGCCGGACAAGGTGAGCTATGCCTGCCGTTTGCTGCGGAAGGCCGTCAGCGCTCACGGCGCGCGCCTGGTGGTGATGGCCGATGCGGCGACGCTGGACGCCATCGACCAGTCGCTATGGACGCTGCAGCCGAGTGAATTCATCGCTCATTGCCGTTGCGACGATGACGCTCACGTCGTGACGCGTTCTCCGGTATTGCTTGCTGAAAGTGGCACAGCATCGCTGCCGGACCGCCCCATCCTCGTGAATCTTGGTGCCGACCTGCCGGTGAGGTTCGAGCGGTTCGAGCGGCTGATCGACATCGTCGGCAGCGACGAAGCCGACAAGCTGGCGGGTCGGGCGCGTTGGCGGCACTACAAGGATCGCGGTTACGCCATCCGCACCTATCCTTATGCCGGGAGTGCGAACTGATGGTGTCCACGCAACGCACGCCGCCGCGTTTTGTTCCTACGCTGACCACGGTGGTCGAAGAAGCGCCGCAGCCAGCGCCTGTTGCTGAAGATGCGGCGCCTGTCGAGGTTGTGCCCGCTACGGTGGAGCCCTCGCAAGCCGTCGCGCTGAGCCCCGAGGTCAGGCTTTCGGAGGCCAGCGCCTTCCGCCTCGAAGAGCAATTGCTGCACCGCGTGCTGCAGCGCGTCGACCTGCAGATGGAGGAGCGATTGAGCGATGTCGTGTCAGCTGCCGTTCAGCACCACCTCGACACCATGATCCCCGGTCTGCGCAAGGAAATCGAAGCGGTACTGCGTGCGCTGGTCAGCGAATCGCTGTCTCATGAGCTTTCGGAAAACCCAGGGTCTACGCCAACTTTCGGCCCTCATTCCTTGGGCTAAACTGCGCGCCAGGTCGAAAAGCGCGTGGGCGCTGAGCTTCGCGGCGCGATACTTGCTGAGTTAAAGCGCCCGGATCCAAAGACCGGTTTTCAACTCTACTTATTAAGTTCTGGAGGTTCCCATGCAATTGAAATGGACTGCGGTCGCTCTGGCTGCCATCGCGCTTGTGGCCTGTGGCAAGAAGGAAGAAGCCGCCGCTCCGGCCGCTACCCCCGCGCCGACCGCAGCGGCACCCGCACCGGCAGCACCTCCGGCTGACGCACTCGTCGTGAAGATCGGCCACGTTGGGCCGACCAGCGGTGCCATCGCCCACCTCGGCAAGGACAACGAACTCGGCGCACGCATGGCCATTGAGGACCTCAATGCCAAGGGCGTGAAGATCGGCGACAAGGTCGCCAAGTTCGAACTGCTCGCCGAAGACGACGCAGGCGATCCCAAGCAAGGCACGGCAGTGGCACAGAAGCTGGTCGACAGCAAGGTCAACGGTGTGGTCGGTCACCTGAATTCGGGCACGACCATCCCGGCCTCCAAGCTCTACAGCGACGCCGGCATTCCACAGATCTCGCCGTCGGCGACCAACCCCAAGTACACGCGCCAAGGCTTCAAGACCACGTTCCGCGTGGTGGCTGACGACACGCAACTCGGTGGCACGCTGGGCAAGTACGCGGTCGAAACGCTCAAGGGCAAGAACATTGCCGTGATCGACGACCGCACCGCTTACGGCCAGGGCGTCGCCGAAGAATTCGAAAAGGCCGCAAAGGCTGCCGGCGGCACGATCGTCGGCCACGAATTCACGACCGACAAGTCGACCGACTTCAACGCCATCCTGACCAAGCTCAAGGGCACCAACCCCGACGTGCTGTTCTTCGGCGGCATGGACGCCGTGGGCGGCCCGATGCTCAAGCAGGTCAAGCAGCTTGGCATGACCGTCAAGTTCATGGGCGGCGACGGCCTGTGCACCGCAGAACTGGCCAAGCTGGCTGGCGATGCCATCGGTGAAGACATGGTCGTGTGCGCCGAAGCTGGCGGTGTCGAAGGCGACTTCAAGGCACCTCTGGAAGCCTGGAAGACCAAGTTCAAGGAAAAGAATGGCGTCGAAGTGCAGATCTATGCACCGTACGTCTATGACGCCGTGAACGTGCTGGCTGCAGCCATGGAAAAGGCCGGATCTTCCGATCCCGAGAAGTACCTGCCTGAAATCAGCAAGATCGAATACAAGGGCCTGACCGGTCCGATCTCGTTCGACGAAAAGGGCGACATCAAGAACGGTGCGCTGACGCTGTACACCTACAAGAATGGTACGCGTACGCAAATCGCCGTGGTGCGCGGAGCGAGCTGAGCGCTCACACGCCACATCTGAAAAAAGGGCCTTCGGGCCCTTTTTTCATGGCCGTACGAAGCTGTGTCTATGCAAATCCGGCCCCTCTCATTGGAGCACCCTGCAGTTGCCGAACTCGCAACGAATCGCGATCGAGCGGCCATTGCTGCAGGGCACGCTGTAGGTCTCGAAGCCGGGGCCCTTGTCACTCAGGCTTGCCAAGGGCTGGGCGGCGCAGGCCCGGTTCTTGGCGAGCTTCTCGGCGTTGTAGGTGTCCCGGCCGGTGGGCCTGGATGCAGGCACGTATGCGACCGGCATGGCTTGCGTTTGCGGGGGCGCGGCGCCAGCCTCAGCTTGCGGGCCGTACTCGACCTCCGGCGTGTTCGGTGCGGCGCATCCTGCAAGCAGTGCGATCGCGGTAAGTGAACAAGTGATCATCCGCATCGTCTACTCCTCGTAGCCAGGATGCATCGTAGGGCAATGAGCGGAAACACGCGAGATCGGGAGGGCGATCACTTGCTGGTCGGCGCGTTGCGATTCGGACCCGAGTCACCGAGGGGGAGTGCTTGGATTTTGAGCAAAAAAATGGACCTGAAAAGGTCCACTGGCGGAGCAGGCGTCCCTCACTGGTCTGTGGAAACGCAATATCCATACGGTTTTCTGGAAAGTAGGCCGCTGCTACCTACCTTTGCGCCTACCTCAACAAATGCCCATTTAAGCGGCATGTCAGCGTCGATGACTTCCTCGAAAGTCCCCGAAAAGGCGGGGGCTTGTAGCGCGCGCCGTCAGGGGCGTCCATGCTGCTGGACAGCGCAGAGCAGTCGCCTCGGGCAAAAGTGCGCTCTATGGCCCGATCTGGGCCCTTCGTGAGCCCGCTGCGTGGCGTGCGCACGGGCAGCGCGAATCGCTGCATCGGCGTCGACTGCGGTGGCTGCGCGCCGGGCGCAGTCGCAGGCGTCCTGCGCGAACTTGCGGCGCAGCAGTTCGCCGAGTGTGGGGACGGGGGGACCGTCGCCGCGCAGAATCTGCGCGCGCGCCTGACGAGTGCTCATCATGGCGCTTCCTCCCGATGAAGGTGCGCCGGGTTCACGCCGGATTGCCACCGTTGCGCAGTTACTGCCGAAGACTACGCCCGATGCGTCGAATTGCCAACGGGAAAATGTCTGCGGCCAATATCTGGGCTCCTGGGTCTTCGCTGAAGCTACAGCCCCGGTTCAGCCTTTCGTCTCTTTCAAACGAGCGTACATCTCCATCCATTCGGGATTCGCCTTTACGAATGCCGGTCTGAGGACCCGTCCGTTCCGTGCGCTCGATCGCGCAACAGTTTCAGAAACGCCAAAGATTTCCGCGAGCTTTGCAGTCGCATCGTTGTTGTGGAGAAAGTTGCGTTTGGCCTTTTGGAGCAAACGGATCTTTCGATGTTTGTAGAGCCCGATCAATCTCTCAACAGGGAGAGCGATTAGTTTGTTTGCCAGGCTCGCCACCGAGTTGACTGACGGTGTGGCCACGACTTCAGGAATTGCGAAAAGCGCTTCAGAGATTGCTTGAGCATTCGTCCGAAGATCCTTCCTAGGTTCCTTCCAAAGAGCGTCCGCAAGCTGCTCAAGCTCATGGAGCCTTTTCAAACGGACCGACAACGATAGCGATTCACTTACGAGATCCGATTGAAGTTGATTCATTGCGCTACGAAAGCCTGCGAACTCGCCCCGAAGCGCAAGCGCCGTCTCAACCAGTCCTTCAGGGGTCTTCGCCTCACTCACTATCAAGCGAGCAATGGGGGTCTCTGGGAACACGGAGACCGGCCCCACGTCCGCCAGCTTTTCAATTTCCTTTCGTGCTCCGTGATTTAGGCGATCCAACAGTAGCTGCGTCACCGATCGACGAACACGCAGCGCTTCTCGCTCGTATCCAGCGAGACCTTTGGCCTCATAGTCGCTCTGAATGAAAGGGATTCCTGTCAAGCCCGCGGCTTCAAGGATATGCAGAGGCGCACCGACATGTGCCGCCATCTGCGCGTTGATGTATGAAGCTTGCCTCTTAATCGGCAAATGGGTCGCCCCATCAGCGAAGTAGGCGAAACGCTTCTTCATCCAACCGCTGTTCGGCAAGAGCGCCCCCACCAGATCGTCAGCTGTGGAAGTGCCGATAGCCAGTTGCGCAGGAAAAAGAACTCCTGCTTGCTCGAGGCGCTTACCAAGACTCTCTGTTGTGTAGTCGAGATCGCCCACAGCCTGAAAAACTGCGAAGTCCCCCCACGCTTTGCCTCTGATGAGTCTTTCGCTCACGGACGCGTACTGAGGCACCTGGAGAATAAGTCGTTCGCAGAGAACAACGTGCTCCAGAAACTCCAACAAACGCCGAATGCTGCGAAAGTCAAGATACGGTTCAAACGGCTCGTTTTTACTGCCCTTCGTCCCAGTAACGATTGCGCCGGGATAGGGCAGCGCCATTGAAGAAAGCAGTACATCTCCCGGCGAAAGTTTCAGTTTGACGACATCTGACGGCGCGGAAACCGATTTTTTTGATTTTCTTTCCATGTTCTCAACTTTAGACCACCAGTCGGGTGGAGTTGCTCGCGGTTGAGCAGGCGTGGAAGAGCAGCAGAGCCACGCCTCTCCTGAGGATTGACGGGCGAGCGCGGCGCCGGATGCGCGTTGCGACCGGCCAAAACGGGCACAGGAGACGCGATCAGGGCCGATGTAGGCGGCAGTGCGTCGAGGTGGTTCGCGCGCTCCTTAGCCCGATTCGGGAGTACAAGGCGCAAGCCCCGCTGCGTTTCGACCGCTGCGGGGCTTGCTCATCATCAACGTGAAAGGGGCCACGCCGTGACTGGCGTCAATGCTAGCGGCTGGCGATGACCAATGAACAAAACACTTCAAAACATCGTGATCGCGGCGGTGGCGGTCGTCGTCGTCGCAGGCATCGGGTCGTTCTACTTGTCGGCGAGTTCGAACGGGGAGCGGCCTACTGCTGCCGCCGCCCCGGTCGCGGCGAAGGGCTGTTGGCCTGACAAGTTCGACATCGCCATGAAGGGCGGCAGTCGCGAAAAGTTCGCCGCGCATTTCTTCGCTGAACTGACGAACAACAACGCGGTGGCCTGTGGCGTGCAGATGCAGGTGAAGGTCTTCGACAAGGGGGGAAACCTGATCGTCGTCGACGAGCCATGGCCTGCGAGCGTGCGCAACATCGCGCCAGGTCAGTCGTATACCTTCGACCACATGTTGAGTGGTGACAACGCGGAGCGCGCGGACCACGCGACCATGTCCGCTATCAACGCGAAGGCTTGGTAGCCGCCAAGTGAGGCATTTCCAGGCCCCCATAACGGGCCGGTGCGACTCGAATCGAGCGACGACGCGACGACTTGCGCAGCGTTCAGGCGCGATCACGGCACCGATGCGAGCGGTCAGGATGCTCTCTTTGATAGCTGCAAAACGCTCAGTTCGCGAGCGGGTGAGGCCGCGTCCCTTTGGCAAAAAAAGCTCTGTTCGCGGGCAATGCAGGGTTTCCCCGGTCCGCGCTGGGTCTCGCGACCCGCCCCCCGTTCGGCGCCATGCCCCGCGAGAAGCACGCGAGCGACCCGCTACAGTCGGTCCCCACCCGAACCCGTCATCCAACATTTCAATGAACGACGCCGCAACTTCTTCGCCGTTGAACACAATCGTCGAGCGCATCTATGGAAAGCGTCCGACGACGCAGCTTTTCCACTATGCGACCCTGGCGAACATGAAGAGCATCATCGAAGGAAAGGAGCTTTGGGCGAGCGACATCCGCTACATGTCCGATGCTTCTGAGCTAGACAATGCTGCGCAGCTTATTGAAAGCGTGTCTACCAACCTCTCGCGCGATGGGTTGATTCAGGACGCAGAGGTGCTGGATCAGTTCGCCGTTTGGTCCGGACAGCGTTTCAAGCACGGGCATGCACTGTTTGCAGCGTGCTTTAGCGAAGTCGGCAACTTGCTGAGCCAGTGGCGAGGCTACTGTCCAGCAGGCAATGGATACAGCCTGGGGTTCGAGCCTGACGAACTCGCGAAGGCGGCAAAGGCGCAGAGTTTTTCCCTCGTTCAATGCATCTATGACCGGGCGTCGCAACGGAAGCTTCTCGAAGAGGTGGTCGCGGCGGTGGTGAAGCATGCGCGGGCTGTCGGCGAGGCAAGCACAACGGAGCGCCATCCCGACAATCGCTTTTATCCTGCGTTTGAAGCGATGGAGTCCGACCTGCTGAAGGTTGCCGCGGTTCTCAAGCACGGGGCGTTCCACGAGGAACGGGAGTGGCGGGTCGTGTCCGAAGACGTGTCACGGGTAGACCTCTCGGAAATTCGCCACCGACCCGGAACATCGATGCTCATTCCGTATGTGACGTTCAAACTGCCGACAGCGCCGAACGGAAAGCTTCTTCTCCCCCGAGTGTTCGTCGGACCGACGCCGCATTCAAATCTCGCGTTCAACTCGCTGTCGGGCTTCCTTAGCTCGCGTGTAGATCCGCCAGGGAGAGAGATATGGGCGGCGGACATACCGTACCGGACCTGGTAAGCAACCCCCAAGCCACACCACGACAGTCGACCGCAAGAAGGAACACATGGACCCGTACTCCGAAGAGGCGCGAGAGAGAGAGGCGGCGCTGATTGCCGAACTGAATGGCGAATCGGAACGCGCGTGCGCGGTTGTCGGCGCGGCGTGGGTCGAGGAAGCGTTGCAGAGTGCCATCGAGTCGGTCCTGCATCCGCACGACGACGCTCGACGAGCACTTTTCACCGGCATGGGGCCTTTATCGGCCTTCGCCGCAAAGATCGACCTCGCATGCGTGTTCGGCTTCATGACTGATTCCGTTCGCAAAGACCTTCACGCCATCCGAAGGACCCGCAATGACTTCGCCCACGTCATCGCGCACCAGTCGACACAAGCCAAGCTGTCCTTCAACTCGGACTTCATTCGTGCCCGGTGCCTCGCGCTGCGCTGCGTCGCGCACTTGAACCTGACGGACCCGCGAGAGGCCTTCACACGTGCGTGCGTCACGCTCAATGGGGACTTCTACTTCATCGGTCTCATGAGCAGCAAAGTTCCAGACTGCGGTCAGGTGTTCGCTCAAGGAGTGGACATCCGACGGGCCACCGGTTGAGCAGGGCTATCCGCCGTCGCGCTTGTGCGTTGTGCGTGTGTGCGTCCCCTATAGGGTGACGCACACGCACGCACAAGCATGGACCGCGCGTTGGAGGGCCAGCATGGGCCCTCGCGCCGTGGCCCCGTTGGCTGCCTGCACTCGCCCCCCGTGCACGGGGTGTGTGATGCCCGGGCCGTCGAGCCCGCGCAGGTGCTCCCATTTCATGCCACGGATTTCGTTGGAGCGAGCGCCGGTCAACATGCCGACCTCGACGGCGCGCGCGCTGTCGCTCTTGACCTTTCGCAACGCGCGCACGAACTCTGGCACCAGTGGCCAGGGCAGGGACCGCATCGACTTCACCGCGGCCACTTTGCTCGGGCTCGCGAGCAGGTGTTCCAGATTGCCGCTCCAGGCGGCAGGGTTCGGCCCCTTCGGGCACAGGCCCTTGACCATTGCCGCGCCGAGGATGAGCTCGATGCGGCTGCGCACGCGCCGGGCGGTCTCGTTCTTCGTGAGCCAGATCGGTGCGAGCACGCGCTCTATTTCAGTGTTCCCGATCTCGCTCGGCAGAAGATCTCCGACGATCGGATTCACGTAGTCGCGCAGGCTTTGTCGCCACTGGTTCGCGCTACCTTTCTTCGGAGCGTTCTTGCCTGCCGCTGCGGCGGCCTTCACGAGCTTGTCGGCCCATTCGGGTTCGCGCTTGGTCACGTACTCTTCGGCGAACTCGGCGAATGTCTTGCCACGTGCAGCTTCCGCCGCTGCACGGGCAGGGGCAGTTCGCCTGAACGCGGCACGCTCGCCAGCAGGGTCGCGGCCTTCGAGCAGGGCGATGCGATGCTGCTTCGCGAGGTCGCGCGCATGGGCGAGGTCGATGGTATGAATGAGCCCGAGCCCGATGTGGCGCCGCCTGCCCTGGCGGTCGTACCTGAAAATCCAGCTTGCCCCGGCTTCGCCCTTGACTTGCAGCCAGAGACCGCCGCCATCGCTGTGCAGTTTGTCCGGCCCCTTGACGGCTTTCGCCACGCTCGCCGCTGTCGATGCCCCGTGCCATGTTCGCGCGCCCCTTCGTTGCTACCTACCTTTGAACCTACCTCGCCAATATGGACTTATGCGAACGAAGGCGACCGGATGCGCAACAAAAAAGCCTCGCAAACCCTGTATTCATGCGGGTTTGCGAGGCTTTTGGGGGTTCACTTCATGGGAAGCGAAAAAGGGCATTGGCGGAGCAGGCGGGATTCGAACCCGCGGAGGGCTATTAACCCTCACACGCTTTCCAGGCGTGCGACTTAAACCGCTCATCCACCGCTCCGAAGCCCGCGATTGTAGCAGTGCGCGGACCTTGTTCTCGGCCGCCGCGCGTGAATGGCGTCAACTGCTGCTCGATGCCTTGCCGGCCTGCACCATGCGCATCGCGGAGGCGATAAGGGCGGCCGTTTCGTTCATGTTGCTTGGCACGATCAACGTGGTCGTGGCGTCGGCCGCGACCTTGCCGTAGGCGTCGACCGCGCGTTCCGCCACCTTGAGCTGCACGGCCTGTTCGCCGCCGGGCTGGCGAATTGCGGCAGCCACGCGCTCGATGGCACCCGCCGTTGCCTCGGCCACGGCGGTGATGGCAGCCGCCTGGCCTTGCGCGTTGTTGATCTGCGCCTGCTTTTCGCCTTCGGAACGTGCGATGAAAGCTTCGCGCTCGCCAGTAGCGATGTTGATCTGCTCCTGGCGCCGGCCTTCGGAAGCCGCGATCAATGCGCGCTTCTCGCGCTCGGCGGTGATCTGGCGCTGCATGGCGTGGAGGATCTCGTTGGGCGGCGTCAGGTCCTTGATTTCGTAGCGCAAGACTTTCACGCCCCAATTCAGCGCCGCTTCGTCGATCGCGGCGACGACCTGCGCGTTGATGATGTCGCGCTCTTCGAAAGTCTTGTCAAGTTCGAGCTTGCCGATGACGCTGCGCAGCGAAGTCTGTGCGAGTTGGGTCACGGCCAAGATGTAGTTCGACGAACCGTAGCTTGCCCGCATCGGGTCGGTCACCTGGAAATAAAGGATGCCGTCGACTTGCAGTTGCGTGTTGTCGCGCGTGATGCAGACCTGGCTCGGCACGTCGAGCGGGATTTCCTTCAGGCTGTGCTTGTAGGCGACCCTGTCGATGAAGGGGATGAGGAAGTTGGGGCCCGGCGTCATGGTGCCGTGGTATTTGCCGAGGCGCTCGCGCACCCAGGCGTTCTGTTGCGGAACGAACTTGATCGTTTGCGTGATGACGATGATCGCGATGATCAGGAGGACCAGGGGGACGGCTGCGTATTCCATTGAATTCTCTCTTTGCTCTCTTTGGGGATGTCCGATTCAGACCTTCTCGACGACCAGGCGGCTGCCGATCACCTGGGTCACCTTGTGCTCGCCGGCCGAGGGCGTACTGCCGGGTCGGGCGACCACGGTCCATTGCGCGCCACGGTAGCGGACTGTGGCAGTGCCGTCCTCATTCCATGCATCGACGTGGACGTGTTCGCCGATGTCCATGTTGACGTTGGGATTGGCGCCGGTCGGCGGCTCTGGAGGGCGCTTGCGACGAATCGCGTGCCAGGCGATCACGGCCGACACGCTGACCACCGCCGCTACGATCAATTGCGTGTCGAACCCGGCGCCGGCATGTGCGGAAAGCGCCGCAGCGGCGAAGCCGACGCCCATCAGCAGCAGGTAGAGCGTGCCGGTCCCGGACAGGAGTTCGAGGACGACGGCCGCACCCGCAATCAGCCACCAAATGGTGGAACTCGCCATGACGATTCCTCTCTTTGTTTTAGGTGCAGGGGATTGTGTCAAAGCTGAACGTCAGCTTCATCCGAATTCCGTACACTTCGCGCCTATTTGCCCGTCCGGAGCCTGTTCATGAAATTTCGCTTCCCCATCGTCATCATTGACGAGGACTTCCGCTCCGAGAACACCTCGGGGCTCGGCATCCGCGCACTGGCGCACGCCTTCGAGAGCGAGGGCTTCGAGGTGCTTGGCGTCACCAGCTACGGTGATTTGAGCCAATTCGCGCAGCAGCAGAGCCGCGCGAGCGCTTTCATCCTGTCGATCGACGACGAGGAATTCACGGTCGGCCCCGATCTTGATCCGGCCGTGCTCAATCTGCGCAATTTCATTGGCGAAGTGCGGCGCAAGAACGCCGACGTGCCGATCTACATCTACGGCGAAACCAAGACCTCGCGGCACATTCCCAACGACATCCTGCGCGAACTGCACGGCTTCATCCACATGTTCGAGGACACGCCGGAGTTCGTGGCGCGCCACATCATCCGCGAGGCCAAGAGCTACCTGGAAGGCGTGCAGCCGCCATTCTTCAAGGCGCTGATCGATTACGCGGAAGACGGCTCCTATTCGTGGCACTGCCCGGGTCATTCGGGCGGCGTGGCGTTCCTGAAGAGCCCGGTCGGGCAGATGTTCCACCAGTTCTTCGGCGAGAACATGCTGCGGGCGGACGTGTGCAATGCGGTCGAAGAACTCGGCCAGTTGCTCGATCACACCGGCCCGGTCGCGGCCAGCGAGCGCAATGCGGCGCGCATCTTCAATGCCGACCACTGCTTCTTCGTCACCAACGGCACCAGCACCAGCAACAAGATGGTCTGGCACCACACCGTGGCGCCGGACGACGTGGTGGTGGTCGACCGCAACTGCCACAAGTCGATCCTCCACGCGATCATCATGACGGGCGCCATTCCGGTTTTCATGAAGCCGACGCGCAATCACTTCGGCATCATCGGCCCGATTCCGAAGAGTGAATTCGAGCCTGCGGCCATCAAGGCCAAGATTCGCGCCAATCCGCTGCTCTCGCACGTGGATGCCGACAAGGTCAAGCCGCGCGTCATGACGTTGACACAATCGACCTACGACGGCGTGATCTACAACACCGAGACGATCAAGGGCATGCTCGACGGCTACGTCGACACGCTGCACTTCGATGAGGCCTGGTTGCCGCATGCGGCTTTCCATCCGTTCTACGGCGCCTATCACGCGATGGGCAAGCGCCGCGTGCGGCCCAAGGATTCGCTGGTGTTCGCCACCCAGTCGACCCACAAGCTGCTTGCCGGTATCAGCCAGGCCAGCCACGTGCTGGTGCAGGACTCGCAGAATCGTGCGCTCGACCGCGATCTGTTCAACGAGGCTTACCTGATGCACTCGTCGACCAGCCCGCAGTACGCGATCATCGCCAGTTGCGACGTTGCGGCCGCAATGATGGAGCCGCCCGGCGGTACCGCGCTGGTGGAGGAGAGCATCCTCGAAGCGCTGGACTTCCGTCGCGCCATGCGCAAGGTCGAGGAAGAGTTCGGCAAGGACGAATGGTGGTTCAAGGTCTGGGGCCCCGAGAAGCTCGTCGACGAGGGCATCGGCCGTGCCGACGACTGGATCATCAAGGGCGAATCCCGCACTGCGAAGTGGCACGGTTTCGGCAAGCTGGCCGACGGCTTCAACATGCTCGACCCGATCAAGTCGACCATCGTGACGCCGGGATTGGACCTCAACGGGAAGTTCGCGCCGACCGGTATTCCGGCCGCCGTTGTCACCAAGTTCCTGGCTGAGCACGGCGTGATCGTGGAGAAGACCGGCCTCTACAGCTTCTTCATCATGTTCACAATCGGCATCACCAAGGGCCGGTGGAACACGCTGCTCACCGCGCTGCAGCAGTTCAAGGACGACTACGCGCGCAATCAGCCGATGTGGCGGATCATGCCGGAGTTCTGCCAGCAGCATCCAGGCTACGAGCGTCTCGGCTTGCGCGACCTGTGCCAGCACATCCACCAGCTCTACGCACGCTTCGACGTCGCGCGTCTGACCACCGAGATGTACCTGAGCGACCTGACGCCGGCGATGAAGCCGAGCGACGCCTTCGCGCACATCGCGCATCGCAAGACCGAGCGCGTGGAGATCGACCAGCTGGAAGGGCGCATCACCACGAGCCTGATCACCCCGTACCCGCCCGGCATTCCGCTGCTGATCCCGGGCGAAGTCTTCAACAAGAAGATCGTCGACTACCTGAAGTTCGCGCGGGAGTTCAACACCCAATGCCCGGGTTTCGAAACCGACATCCACGGGCTGGTTGGGCGGGTCGACGACTCGGGCAAGAAGCGCTACTACGCCGACTGCGTGCGAGCGGCGTAAGTCGGGGCCGGCTGGGCCCTGAGGATTGAATCCGATATGGAAGGCGCCGCGTATTGGTTGCAGCCGTTGCGCCTTCTGCAGCGGTATCAACCTTCAGGAGCCTTTCATGAAGAGCAGCACCCATCGCTTCGCGTCGATCACCCTTGCCGTCGCCATGGCAGCCGGCGCCTCCGCCTTTGCACAGGTCATGGTCGGCGGTGCGCCGATGTACCCGACCAAGGACATCATCGACAACGCCGTCAATTCAAAGGATCACACCACGCTGGTCGCGGCAGTGAAGGCCGCAGGCTTGGTCGACACCCTCAAGGGCCCTGGCCCATTCACGGTGTTCGCGCCGACGAACGACGCCTTCGCGGCATTGCCTGACGGCACGGTCGACATGCTGCTCAAACCGGAGAACAAGGCCAAGCTCACGACCATCCTGACCTACCACGTCGTGCCCGGCAAGCTGGACGCCGCCACGTTGATGAAGCAGATCATGGCCGGGAAGGGCATGGCGCCACTGAAGACGGCCTCGGGCGGCACGCTCGTCGCCAAGTCGAGCGGCGGCAAGGTGATGGTTACCGACGAGAACGGAAACACCGCAACGGTGACGACGGCCGACGTGATCCAGTCGAACGGCGTCATTCACGTGGTCGACAAGGTGCTGTTGCCCAAGTAGCGCACCGCTTGACGGAACGCTTCAGAAATCGGCGTCGTCGTGCACGCGGACAAAGCGCGCAAACCTCGGCAGGCCGGACGAGGTCTTGCCGTTGTAGCGATAGGTCACCCAGGTGCCGATGGCCGGTGGCTTCTCGCGCTCCGCGTCGCTGAAGCCGCCGCCCAGCTTGAAGCGCTTGCCGTCGGGCGTTTCGACCAGCATGGCACCCATTCGGCCGGCGTGCTTGCCACGTCCGCCGACGTAGGCGACGACGCGCGCCTCCGCATCGTCATGGGGCTTGACCTTGAGGAGGTCAGTGCTTCGATCCGTTCTATACAGCGACGCGCCACGATGGAGCATCAGGCCTTCGCCGCCCATCGTGATCGTCTTGTCAAGCAAAGCGTCGAGTTCCTCCGAAGTCGTGGCGCGCTGCTGCGGCACGGCCACCACCCAGGGGACGGTGGTAATGGGAAACAGTTGGCGCAGGTGCGCGAGTCGTGTCGTGAAGTCGCCGGGCTCGGCGGGGAGGTCGAACACCATGTAGCGCATCTCGCGCCACGCGGCATCCGACGGGTCCTGGCTTCGCACGGTCGAGACTGCATGAGAAAAACGGCCGCGGCCAGCCCACAGTTCGCCGTCCAGCGGTATCGGGGGCAGCGCCTCCACGAACCATCTCGGCGCGGCGATCCGCTCGCCGCTGCGGGTTCGCAGTTCATGGCCATCCCAGTATCCGCGCACGCCGTCGTATTTCTCGCTGACCCAGTAGTCGCTGAGCGACATGCCGTGGCGATAGACCTCGGCCAGCATGAGAGGCGGCGGCGTCTTGGGGGTGCTCTGCGCGCGGGCATCGCCCGGCCTCGAAAGCCCGAATGCGGCGCCAAGGGCCGCGAGCAACAGCGTGCGGCGCGGCAGCGCCACGGACGTGGCTCCGCCCTTGCCGCTCTTGCGAATAGAAATACTCAAGTCAACTCCCTGGCATTTTTGGTATGCCAGGATTATGAAACGCGGCGGCGCGCCGGTTCAGGCAGATTCCGAGATGCCCCCGACGACGTTGCTGAAGCCGCCGTCGACATAGGTGATCTCCGCGGTGACGCCGCTCGCGAGGTCGCTCAGCAAGAAGGCTGCGACGTTGCCGACTTCCTCGATCGTGACGTTGCGCCGGATCGGCGCCACCTTGGAGATCGCAGCGAGGAGCTTGCCGAAGTCCTTGATGCCGCTGGCAGCCAGCGTCTTGATCGGACCGGCGCTGATGCCGTTGACGCGCATGCCCTTGGGACCGAGCGATTCGGCGAGGTAACGCACCGAGGCTTCGAGCGAAGCCTTGGCGAGACCCATGGTGTTGTAGTTGGGCAGGGCGCGGATCGACCCGAGGTAGGTCAGCGTCAACAGCGCCGACTTGTCGTTGAGGTAGGGCAGGGCCGCCTTTGCCATGGCCGGGAAGCTGTAGGCACTGATGTCGTGCGCGATCTTGAAAGACTCGCGCGACAAGCCGTCGAGGAAGTCGCCGGCGATCGCCTCACGCGGCGCGAAGCCGATGCTGTGCACGAAGCCGTCGAACTTGGGCCAGGTCTGCGAAAGATCGGCGAAGAGTTTCTCGATCTGTGCGTCGTCGCCGACATCGCAGTCGAAGACCAGCTTCGAACCGAAGTCGGCGGCGAATTCGGTGATGCGATCCTTGAAGCGCTCGCCCACGTAGCTGAACGCCAGTTCGGCGCCTTGCGCGTGGCAGGCCTTGGCGATGCCGTAGGCGATGGAGCGGTTGCTCAGCACGCCGGTGATCAGAAGTTTTTTGCCAGAAAGAAAGCCCATGGAACGACCTCGTGAAAATCTTGGGCAGAATTCTCGCATGCGGGTTCTCTGGTTCTGCTGGTTGCTGGTGTGTGCGGTTCCCGCATGGGCGGCGCATGGCTATGCCATGTGGGACGACCTCAAGTACCCGCCCGGCTTCAAGGCCTTCGACTACGTCAACGTCGACGCGCCACGGGGCGGAGAGTTGCGGCTGGTCAGCAACCTGCGTTATTCCACCTTCGACAAGTACAACCCTTTCACGATCAAGGGCGCGGCACCGGCGTATCTGGCCAACCTGATGTTCGATTCGCTGCTGGTCGGCTCGATGGACGAGACGGCGTCCGGTTATGGTCTTCTGGCCGAGGATGTGGTCGTTTCGCCCGATCGGCTCAGCGCAACCTTCAGACTCCGGCCGGAGGCGCGCTTTCACGATGGCACGCCGGTCGAGGCGGCCGACGTCAAGTACAGCTATGACACCCTGATCGGCCCCTATGTGTCTCCGGGCTTCAAGACCATGCTCGAAGATGTCGAAAGTGCCGAAGTGATCGATGCCCGCACCATTCGCTACAAGTTCAAGAAGCCGAATCGCGAACTTCCGCTGACCGTCGGTGGATTGCCCGTCTTCAGCCGCCGATGGGGCATGGAGAATGGCAAGGCCAAGCCTTTCGACCAGGTGGTCATGGACATCCCCATCGGAAGCGGCCCCTACAAGATCGGACCTGTGCGTTTCGGCAAGGACATCACCTACGTGCGCGACCCCAACTATTGGGCGCGCGACCTTGCCGTTCGGCGCGGCACGAACAATTTCGACCGCATCACCATCAAGATCTACAAGGACAACACGGCGCGTCTGGAGGCATTCAAGGCCGGCGAGTTCGACATGATGAGCTTCTATTCGGCGGGCGACTGGGCGCGCCGCGTGACGGGGAAGCGCTTCGATACCGGCGAGCTGGTCAAGCGCGAATTTGCCCATCGGCTGCCTTCGGGATTCCAGAGTTTCGTGCTCAATAGCCGGCGTCCGCTGCTGCAGGACCGGCGAGTCCGGCAAGCGCTGGGCCTGGCGCTCGACTACGAGTGGATGAACCGCCAGATGTTCTATGGCGGCTATCCGCGCGTGAGGGATCTGTTCGGCAACACCGATTGCGCAGCAGAGGGCATGCCCTCCGAGCAAGAACTCAAGCTGCTGGAGCCTTGGCGCGGAAAGGTCCCCGACGAGGTGTTCGGGCCGATGTATGAACCGCCAACGACCGAAGGACCCGGGGAATCGCTGCGCAACAACTTGCGCCGTGCGCAGGATCTGCTCAGACAGGCCGGGTGGGAATACCGCGACGGCGCCCTGCGCAATGCCAAGGGCGACCCGATGGAGCTCGAATACCTGGACAGCAAGGAGGGCGGGGCGCGTACCGTGTCGCCGTGGGTGCGCAATCTCGAGAAGCTCGGCATCACGCTGAAGTTCGCTTCGGTCGACTTCGCGCTCTACCAGCAGCGCCTGGACAAGTTCGAGTTCGACATCACGACCATCAACTTCCCGGGCACGAACAATCCCGGCCAGCAACTTGCGGACATCTTCGGCAGCAAGGCAGCGACGACGGAGAGTTCGGGCAACTACATGGGCGTGAGCAGTCCGGCGGTCGACGCGTTGGTCACCGAAATCGTGCGCGCGGAGACCAAGGCCGAACTTCTTCCGGCCTGCCGGGCGCTCGATCGCGTGATCATGCACAGCCATTACCTGATCCCGCAGTGGACGTTGACTGCGCATCGCCTCGCCTATAACGCCTGGCGTCTGGCCTACAAGGCACCGATGCCACCGTATGCAGCGGCCGAAGACTGGGTCATGTCGACCTGGTGGGCCAAATAGGAAATAGGAAACAGGAGCCCGAGACGCCATGCTGTCCTATGTCCTCAAGCGGCTGCTGCTGTTCATCCCGACGCTGCTCGGCGTGCTGTTGGTGACCTTCTTCGTGATCCAGTTCGTGCCGGGGGGGCCGGTGGAGCAGTACCTCGCCGAAGCGAAGGCGGGCGGGCGCGGGGGCGTCGAATCGGGCGGCTCCAACTACCGTGGCAATCAAGGGGTCGATCCCAAGCGGCTGGCGGAGATCAAGGCGCTCTACGGCTTCGACAAGCCGGCGCACGAGCGGCTGTTCCAAATGCTGGGCCAGTTCGCCCGTTTCGACCTGGGCCGCAGCTTCTTCCAGAACAAGGATGTGTGGTCGCTGATCCTTGAAAAACTCCCCGTCTCGATCAGCCTCGGGCTCTGGACCTTCTTCATCAGCTACGGCGTCGCGGTGCCGCTGGGTGTCGCCAAGGCGGTGCGCGCAGGCACGCGCTTCGATCTCGTCACTACCTTGCTGATCCTCGTGGGCTATGCGATTCCGGGATTCGTGCTCGGGGTGGCGCTGCTGGTGGTCTTCGGCGGACAGCTGCAATGGTTTCCGCTGCGCGGCCTGACTTCTGCCAACTGGGACGACCTCGGTTGGGGTGCGCGCATCGTCGACTATCTCTGGCACATCACTTTGCCGGTGACCGCCATGGTGCTGGGCAGCTTCGCCGTGACGTCGATGCTGACCAAGAACGCCTTCCTGGAGGAGATCCGCAAGCAATACGTCCTGACCGCACGGGCCAAGGGCCTGGGCGAGCGGCAGGTGTTGTGGAAGCACGTGTTTCGCAATGCGCTGATTCCGATCGTCACCGGCCTCCCGGCGGCTTTCATCGGCGCCTTCTTCACCGGCTCGCTGCTCATCGAGACACTGTTTTCGCTCGACGGGCTCGGCCTGCTGGGCTACGAAAGCGTGATCCGGCGCGACTACCCGGTCGTGCTCGGCACGCTCTATCTCTTCACGCTGATCGGCTTGCTGACCAAGCTCATTTCCGATCTCTGCTACGTATGGGTCGATCCGAGGGTGAAGTTTGACTAGCGCCCGCACCGCCCAGCCCGTGTCGCTGAGTCCGGGACGCCGCGCGTGGCTGCGTTTCAAGCGTGATCGCCTGGGCTATTGGAGTCTGGTGCTGTTCGTCGTCATGGTTGTCCTGAGCCTCTTCGCCGAAGTGCTCTCGACCGACCGGCCGCTCGTCATGCGCTATGAGGGAAAGATGTATTTCCCGGTCCTTCGCGACTATTCCGAAAAGACCTTCGGCGGCGATTTCGAGACCCCGACCGACTACCTTGACCCCTTCATCCGCGAACGCATCACACAAGGCGGCAACTGGGCGATCTACGCGCCCAACCCGTACGGCCCGAAGACGCTCAACTACTTCGCCAAGTCGCCGAGTCCAGCGGCACCGACGCGCGACAACTGGCTGGGCACCGACGACCGCGGCCGCGACCTGCTGGCGCAGTTGATCTACGGGTTCCGGGTGAGCGTGCTGTTCGGCCTCGCACTCACGGCCATCGGAACCGTGCTCGGCGTGGCGGCGGGCGCCGTGCAGGGCTACTTTGCAGGCAAGACCGACCTCGCGTTCCAGCGCTTCATCGAGATCTGGGGTTCGATGCCCGAGCTTTACTTGCTCATCATCTTCAGCGCCGTCTTCGCGCCGAGTGTCGCGCTGCTGTTGATTCTGCTGAGCCTGTTCGGCTGGATGGGCCTTTCCGACTATGTGCGCGCCGAGTTCCTTCGAAATCGGCAGATGGACTACGTGCGCGCCGCACGCGCGCTCGGCGTGGGCAACCTGCACATCATGTGGCGGCACATCCTGCCCAACAGCATGACGCCGGTCGTGACCTTTCTGCCGTTTCGCATGAGTGCGGCGATCCTGGCTTTGACTTCGCTCGATTTCCTGGGCCTCGGTGTGCCGCCTGGCACTCCATCACTCGGCGAACTGTTGAGCCAGGGCAAGGCCAATATCGACGCCTGGTGGATCTCGTTGTCCACCTTCGGGGTGCTCGTGGTCACGCTGATGCTGCTGACCTTCATGGGCGACGCGCTGCGCGACGCGCTCGATCCGCGAAAGGCCGACAGATGACGCCCTTGCTGAAGGTCGAGGGGCTCAGGGTCTCCTTCGGCGACAAGGAAGTGGTGCATGGAATCGACTTCAGCATCGCGCAGGGAGAAAAGCTGGCACTGGTCGGCGAATCGGGTTCGGGCAAGACCGTCACCGCCCTGAGCCTGCTGCGACTGGTGCAAAACGCAGACATCTCGGGAGTCGCCGACTTTGCTGGAGAGGAATCCGCGGGTTCCCGGCGTGACCTGTTGTCTCTGCCCGAGCCACGGCTGCGTGGCATCCGCGGCAAGGAGATCGCGATGATCTTCCAGGAGCCGATGACCGCACTCAATGCGCTCTACACGGTGGGCGACCAGATTGCCGAGGTGCTCGAACTGCATCAGGCGTTGTCCGCCAAGGCGGCGCACGAAGCCTCGGTGCAGTTGCTGGCAGATACCGGCATTCCCG
This sequence comes from Variovorax sp. 05L425, assembly GCF_056397705.1. Classification (NCBI taxonomy): domain Bacteria; kingdom Pseudomonadati; phylum Pseudomonadota; class Betaproteobacteria; order Burkholderiales; family Comamonadaceae; genus Variovorax; species Variovorax sp. 05L425. The sequence continues at coordinate 70,246 of NZ_JBFTNY010000016.1, forward strand.
AGCCGGCCCGGCGGGCGAGGGCGTTTCCGCATCAGTTGTCCGGCGGGCAGCGCCAGCGCGCCATGATCGCGATGGCGCTGGCTTGCAGGCCGCGACTGCTGCTGGCCGACGAGCCAACCACGGCGCTCGATGTCACGGTCCGGGCGCAGATCCTCGAACTGCTGGCGGAACTGCAGCGGAAGTACGGCATGGCAGTGCTGCTCATCACCCACGATCTCAATCTGGTGCACCGATTCGCGGACCGCGTGGCGGTCATGGAAGACGGCCACATCGTCGAGCATGGTGCCGTGTCGACCGTGTTCGGCGCACCTCGCCACCCTTACACACGCAAGCTGATCGACAGCCGGCCGACGCGGGATGTGGATCCTGTCCCGGCAGGAAGCAGCACGCCGGTATTGACTGCCAAGGGGCTGCGCGTGAGCTATCCAGTCTCAAGGCCGGGTGTGACTGGCTGGTTTCGCAAGGGCGAGTTCATCGCGGTGCAAGGCGCCGACTTCAGCATCGCGCCCGGCGAAACCCTGGGTGTCGTCGGCGAGTCCGGTTCGGGCAAATCCACACTGGCGCTGGCGGCGCTCGGGCTGCTGAAGCACCAAGGCGAACTGGACGTCGCCGGTCGGCGCTGGGATAAGGGCGGAGCCAGCAATCGCGCGCTGCGTCGGGTCATGCAAGTGGTCTTTCAGGACCCGTTCTCGTCGCTGTCACCGCGCATGACGGTCGAGCAGATCGTCGCCGAGGGCCTGACCGTCCACGCGCCTGAACTCGTTCCGGCGGAACGTCGAACACGGGCGCTTCAGGCGCTGGCCGACGTGGGATTGACCGAGGCGCAATTCCCGGCGCTCCTGGACCGCTATCCGCACGAATTCTCCGGCGGGCAGCGGCAGCGTCTCGCGGTTGCGCGGGCGCTGATCGTCGATCCGAGCCTGCTGGTGCTCGACGAACCCACGAGTGCGCTCGATGTGACCATCCAGAAACAGGTGCTGGGTCTGTTGCAGCGTCTGCAGCGTGAACGCGGCCTGAGCTATCTGCTGATCACGCACGACGTGGAGGTGATCCGCGCGATGGCGCATCAGGTCATCGTGATGAAAGATGGTGCGATCCTCGAGTCCGGCCCGGTTGAGCGTGTGCTCGACGCACCCGAACACCCCTACACGCAGAAGTTGGTTGCTGCAGCACTGGCTGATTAGAAACGATTCGAGAACGCCAAATGTCGCTGATCAGCAAGGACAGGCGAGAAGCCTGGCGCGCAGCGCTCGCCGGCATGGTCGCTCTGGCCGTGGTGATGGGTTTGGGGCGCTTCGCATTCACGCCCATGCTTCCCATCATGCTGCGCGAAGGCAAGCTGGACCTGCAGGCCGGCGGCGTGCTCGCATCGCTCAACTACCTCGGCTATTTCGTGGGTGCGCTCAGTTGTGCCCTGATTCGGGCAAAGCCCGCCAGCATGATTCGCGGCAGTCTCGTCGCCACGGCGGCGCTGCTGTTCGGCATGGGGGTGCTCCATGGGTTCCCCGCATGGGGCGTCTTGCGCCTGGCAGCTGGCGTCATGAGTGCCTGGGCCTTCGTCTTTGCTTCCGGATGGGGGCTGCGGCGGCTGGCTGAAACAAGAGCGCCGGCCTTGGCCGGTGTCATCTACGGTGGGCCCGGCATCGGCATCGCGATCTCCGGTCTTCTGGCTGGGGCGACGGGACGCTGGGGGTCCGAGGCTGGTTGGATCGGCTTCGGCCTGCTGTCGGCGGTGCTGATCGCCCTGATCTGGCGCATCTTCGCGGACGGTGAAGCGACCCACGTCGATGCGCATGCACGGCCGACGGGTGCACCTACGTCCGCTGAGCCGCCTACCGACCGCAGCGACGCCCGCTGGTTGGTGGCGCTCTACGGGCTGGCAGGCTTCGGATACATCATTACCGCGACGTTTCTCCCAGTGATCGCGCATCAGGCGCTGCCGGGCTCTTCCTGGCCAGATTTTTTCTGGCCGCTTTTTGGCTTGGCGGTTGTTCCCGGTGCGCTCATTGGGGCACGTGCACCGACTCATTGGGATAACCGCTTGCTGCTTGCGGTCGGCTATACGCTGCAGGCATTGGGCGCAGTACTGTCGGTGACATGGCCGACGATCGAAGGGCTCGCCCTGAGCAGCCTGCTGCTCGGAATGCCCTTCACGGCCATTACTCTTTTCGCCATGCGGGAAGCGCGTCGCCTGCGCGGAAATTCCTCTGCTGGTCTGATTGGTTATGCGACAGGCTCGTATGGCGCCGGCCAGATTCTTGGCCCTTTGTTCGCGGCGCCGCTGGCGCAACGCACTGGGTCATTTGCGGTACCCCTGTTGGGCGCGGCGGCCGCTCTGGGTATTGGCGCGGCGCTTTTTACGCACGTTTGGTGGCATTCGCAAGGGGCCAAACAACGGTCTGGAGCTCAGAAAACGCTGAATTCGTAACGCGTTTGGCATATAATTCGAGGCTCACGACCAAACGGGCGGGTACCAACCGCCCGTTTTTTATTGGTCGAAGCATTTTCTTGATGTCGCAAAAGCGGGCGGCGGCATCGGGCACAGACATCTGGTACATCAAGGGCGCAAACAGACACGTGGCATTGCAGCAGACAGTGGAACAAACCGTGGCCGGACTCGGCTACGACCTGGTCGAGATCGAGCGGTCGGCCGGGGGATTGCTGCGCGTTACGATTGATTTGCCCTGGGGTGGCCCCAAATCTGTAGATGCGGCCGCCGGGGCGCCCGAACCCTTCGTGACCGTCGAGGATTGCGAAAAGGTCACGCGGCAGTTGCAATTCGCGCTCGAGGTGGATGGCGCTGACTACAAGCGGCTCGAGGTGTCGTCTCCAGGTATTGACCGACCGTTGCGCAATGAGCAGGATTTTGAGCGTTTTGCCGGCGAGGTGATCGACATCACGCTCAAGGCGCCGATGGGTGCCGCGGCGGGTGGCCACGTGGCGGCCAATCGCAAGAAATTTCGCGGCACGCTGGAGCGCGTCGCAGGGACTGATGGCTCGCATGGGTGGCAGATCGTCTGGACCCAGGAGCCCGAAGGCAGACCGGCGCCGAAGCCCGGCCAGAAGATCAGCAAGAAGCGCGCGCCTGCGCCGATGCAGGCGCTGGGTTTTGCCTTGGACGAGTTGCGCGAGGCGCGGCTCGCCCCGATAGTGGATTTCAAGGGGCGCAGGCCCAAACCTGGCACGGTGGTGTCGGACTGAACGAGGAGAGTGGTGGCATGAATCGCGAAATGTTGATGTTGGTGGATGCGATCTCGCGCGAGAAGAACGTCGAACGTGACGTCGTCTTCGGCGCTGTCGAGTCTGCCTTGGCGCAAGCTACCAAGAAGCTCTACCAGGGCGACGTGGACATTCGCGTCGCCGTCGACCGTGACAGCGGTGACTACGAGACCTTCCGCCGTTGGCATGTGGTCCCCGACGAGGCCGGTCTGCAATTGCCCGATCAGGAAATCCTGCTGTTCGAAGCCAAGGAAGAGATGCCCGACATCGAGGTCGACGAGTACATCGAAGAGGCCGTGGATTCGGTGCCGATCGGCCGTATCGGCGCGATGGCCGCCAAGCAGGTCATTCTTCAAAAAATCCGCGATGCGGAGCGCGAAATGCTGCTCAACGACTTCATGTCGCGCGGCGAGAAGATCTTTACCGGCACCGTCAAGCGGCTGGACAAGGGCGACATCATCGTCGAGGCCGGCCGTGTCGAAGGGCGTCTGCGCCGCAGCGAAATGATCGCCAAGGAAAATCTCCGCAACGGTGATCGCGTGCGCGCCATGATCATGGAAGTCGACCTGACGCTGCGCGGCGCACCGATCATCCTGTCACGCGCCGCGCCCGAATTCATGATCGAGCTCTTCCGCCAGGAAGTCCCTGAGATCGAGCAAGGTCTGCTCGAAATCAAGAGCTGCGCCCGTGACCCCGGCTCACGCGCCAAGATCGCCGTGCTGTCGCATGACAAGCGGGTCGATCCGATCGGCACCTGCGTGGGCGTTCGCGGTACGCGCGTCAATGCCGTGACCAACGAACTCGCCGGAGAGCGCGTCGACATCGTGCTCTGGAGCGAGGATCCCGCCCAATTCGTGATCGGTGCGTTGGCCCCGGCCAATGTCACATCCATCGTGGTCGACGAAGAGAAGCATGCGATGGACGTCGTGGTCGACGAGGAAAACCTTGCGATCGCGATCGGCCGTGGTGGCCAGAACGTGCGGCTGGCTTCCGACCTGACCGGTTGGAAGATCAACATCATGGACGCCAACGAATCGGCTCAGAAGCAGGCGACCGAAACCGATGCCAGCCGCAAGCTCTTCATGGAAAAGCTGGATGTCGACGAAGAAATCGCGGACATCCTGATTTCCGAAGGCTTCACAAGCCTGGAAGAAGTGGCCTATGTGCCGATTTCCGAACTGCTCGAGATCGAAAGCTTCGACGAAGATACGATCAACGAACTGCGGTCGCGCGCCAAGGATGCGCTGCTGACCATGGAGATCGCCCGCGAAGAGAACGTGGAGAGTGTTTCGCAGGATCTGCGCGACCTCGCCGGTCTAGACCCGGCACTTATTCCGAAATTGGCCGAGGCGGGTGTGCACACTCGCGACGACCTGGCCGACCTTGCGGTCGATGAACTCACCGAGATCACCGGCCAGAGCGCCGATGACGCCAAGAACCTCATCTTGAAAGCCCGCGAACATTGGTTCGCCGGCCAAGAGTGATGGTCATGGAGGCACGAAACCAATATGTCCAGTACCACTGTCGCCGAGTTCGCGAACGAACTCAAGAAGACTCCCGAAATCCTGCTTGACCAGCTCAAGAGTGCCGGGGTGCCCAAGCAGGCGCCAACCGACGCGCTCACCGAGGCCGACAAGCAGCGATTGCTCGGCTTTCTGAAGGCCAGCCATGGCACGGTCGAGCCCGAGCGCAAGAAGATCACGCTGACGAAGAAATCGACCAGCGAAATCAAGCAGGCCGACGCCACCGGCCGCGCCCGCACGATCCAGGTCGAAGTGCGCAAGAAGCGCACCTTCATCCAGCGCGACGAAGGTCATCCGGCAGCTGCCGAACCGGCGGCGCACGGCGAGGCCCCCGCCGTCGCGCAGCCCGCAGCTCCCCAGATCGATGAAGCTGAACTCACCCGCCGTGAGGAAGAAGCGCGTCGTCAAGCCGAGCTGATCCGCCGTCAGGAAGAAGAGCTGATCGAGAAGCGTCGCTTGCGCGAAGAAGCCGAGGCGCGTGAGCGCGCGCAGGCTGAGCAAGCCGAACGCGCTGAACAGGAAGCCAAGGCAGCCGCCAAGAAGAAGGCTGCCGAAGCGGCCGCGGCAGCCACGGTCACGGAAGGCGCTCCGGAAGCGCCGGAAGAGACTCCCGCCGTGACGGATCGCAAGGCCGCCGCAGAGGCCGCTGCTGCGCAGGCCAAGGACGACGCCAAGGCCAAGGCCGCCGCCGAGTCGAAGGCACGTGCAGATGAAGAAGCTGCGCGCGCCAGGGACCTGGACGAACGCCGTCGCAAGGCCTTGGCTGAAGCCGAGGCCATCCGCGCCATGATGAATGCGCCGGCCCGCGTGCTGGTGCCGCACAAGGCGCCAGAGAAGCCCGCCGCCGATCCGGCCAAGGGTGGCGTGAAGGGTACGTTGCACAAGCCCACCGCGCCTGCAGCCCGTGCCGGTGCACCTGCCGCACCTGGAGCTGCGGCGCCTGCAGGCGGTCCCGGTGCAGGCAAGGAAGTCAAATCGGCCAAGCTCTCGTCGAGCTGGGCTGGTGACACGGCCAAGAAGAAGGAAATCAAGACCCGCGGCGATGCCAGCGGCGGCGTCGGTCGCGGCAATTGGCGCGGAGGCCCTCGCGGCCGTCGCGGCGGCGACCGCAACGGACAAGAAGAACGCGCACCGGCGGCGCCGGTCGAGGCCCGCGTTCTCGAGGTGCATGTTCCTGAAACCATCACAGTCTCGGAACTTGCGCACAAGATGGCCGTGAAGGCGTCGGAAGTCATCAAGCAGTTGATGAAGCTCGGCCAGATGGCGACCATCAACCAGTCGTTGGACCAGGATACCGCGATGATCATCGTGGAGGAAATGGGCCACAACGCAGTAGTTGCCGCGCTGGACGATCCCGAAGCCTTCACCGACGAGGACGTGTCGGCGCAACAGGCCGAGGCGCTGCCTCGCGCACCGGTCGTGACCGTGATGGGTCACGTCGACCACGGCAAGACCTCGTTGCTGGACTACATCCGTCGCGCCAAGGTCGCAGCGGGCGAAGCCGGCGGCATTACGCAGCACATTGGTGCCTACCATGTGCAGACGGCACGTGGCATGGTGTCCTTCCTCGACACGCCCGGCCACGAGGCGTTCACCGCCATGCGTGCCCGTGGTGCGCAAGCGACCGATATCGTGATCCTGGTGGTTGCCGCGGACGACGGCGTCATGCCGCAGACCAAGGAAGCCATCAAGCACGCGAAGGCGGCGAAGGTGCCGATCGTGGTGGCAATCAACAAGATCGACAAGCCCGATGCCAACCTCGAACGCGTCAAGCAGGAACTGGTCGCTGAAGAAGTCGTGCCTGAAGAATACGGCGGTGACACGCCCTTCGTGCCCGTGTCCGCAAAGACGGGGCAGGGCGTGGATGACCTGCTCGAACAGGTCCTGCTGCAGGCTGAAGTCCTGGAACTCAAGGCGCCGGTAGATGCCGCCGCCAAGGGTCTGGTGATCGAAGCTCAACTCGACAAGGGTCGCGGCCCGGTCGCGACCGTGCTGGTTCAGTCCGGCACGCTCAAGACCGGTGACGTGGTGCTGGCCGGTTCGACCTATGGCCGCGTGCGCGCCATGATCGACGAGGACGGCAAGACCATCAAGACTGCAGGCCCGTCGATCCCGGTCGAGATCCAGGGCTTGACCGAAGTCCCGCAAGCCGGCGACGAGTTCATGGTGATGGGCGACGAGCGCCGCGCGCGTGAGATCGCGACGTATCGTGCGGGCAAGTTCCGCAACACCAAGCTGGCAAAGCAGCAGGCCGCCAAGATGGAGAACATGTTCTCCGACCTGACCGCCGGCGAGGTCAAGATGGTGCCGATCATCATCAAGGCCGACGTCCAGGGTTCGCAGGAAGCGCTTGCGCAGTCGCTGCTCAAGCTTTCCAACGACGAGGTCAAAGTGCAGGTGGTCTACGCGGCAGTGGGCGGCATCAGCGAGTCGGACATCAATCTTGCAATCGCTTCCAAGGCGATGGTCATCGGCTTCAACGTGCGTGCCGACGCAGGTGCGCGCAAGCTCGCCGAAGGCAACAACATCGGCATCCACTACTACAGCATCATCTATGACGCCGTGGATGAGCTCAAGACGGCGATGGCCGGCATGCTGGCGCCCGAGCGCCGCGAAGAAATCATCGGCTCCGCCGAGATCCGCACCGTGTTCGTGGCTTCGAAGATCGGTACTGTCGCGGGTTGTATGGTCACCTCCGGGTCGGTCAACCGTAGCGCGCATTTCCGCCTGCTGCGCGACAACGTGGTGGTTTACACCGGCGAGATCGACTCGCTCAAGCGCATGAAGGACGACGTTCGCGAAGTCCGCGAAGGCTTCGAGTGCGGTATCAAGCTCAAGAACTACAACGACATCAAGGAAGGTGATCAGCTGGAGTTCTTCGAGATCAAGGAAATCGCCCGGACGCTGTAAGCACCTGGATCGACCTCATCCATGCCCAAAAGAAAGACCGCAACCCCCAACCGCGCCTTCAAGGTGGCCGATCAGATCCAGCGCGATCTGACCGAGTTGATCGCGCGCGAGTTGAAGGACCCGCGTGTGGGCATGGTGACGATCCAGGCGGTCGAGGTCACGCCGGACTACGCGCATGCGAAGGTTTTCTTCAGCCTGCTCGTGGGTGATCCGGTCGAGACCACCGAGGCCCTCAACCAGGCCGCAGGCTTCCTGCGCAACGGCCTGTTCAAGCGCCTGCACATCCACACGGTGCCGACGCTGCACTTCCAGTTCGATCGCACGACCGAACGCGCTGCCGACATGAACGCACTGATCGCGCAGGCCGTCGCGTCGCGCTCCAAAGACGACTGACGATGAACGCGCCACGCACACGGGTGCAGCGGCGCCCTGTGCATGGGGTGTTGTTGCTCGACAAGCCGCTGGGTCTCTCCAGCAACCAAGCCTTGCAGAAGGCCAAATGGTTGCTGCGCGCCGAAAAGGCAGGGCACACCGGTACGCTCGATCCGCTCGCGACTGGCGTGCTGCCGTTGTGCTTCGGTGCCGCCACCAAGTTCAGCCAACTTCATCTTGATGCCGACAAGATCTATGAAGCTCGCGCCCTTCTTGGCGTGAAGACCTCTACCGGGGATGCCGAAGGCGAAGTCATCGCCGAGCGCCCGGTGTCGATCACGGCGGATGATCTTGTGCGCGTTGAAGCAAAGTTCACCGGGCCGATTTCCCAAGTGCCGCCGATGCACAGCGCGCTCAAGAAGGACGGCAAGGCCCTGTACGAATACGCGCGCGAGGGCATCGAGATCGAGCGCGCAGTGCGCGACGTCGTCATCCATGAACTCACGCTGAAGGCCGAGACGGCCGACACCATTCACATCCGCGCTGCGGTCAGCAAGGGCACCTATATTCGTGTGCTCGGCGAAGACATCGGCGAAGCGCTCGGCTGCGGCGCGCATCTGACCTTCTTGCGCCGGGTCGCGACCGGTGGCTTCGACATTTCCCAATGCGTGACGCTCGAAGCGCTCGAAGCCATGAGTGAAGAAGAGCGCCTGATGCAGCTTTTGCCTTCCGAGGCGCTTGTTGCCGGCCATACGACCGTCACGATCGGCGCCGAAGATGCGGCACGGTTCCTTTCGGGCCTGCGCCGCCGCGGCAACTGGCCCGACGCACCGCAGGTGGCCGTATATGGCCGCGAGCCGCACGCGTTCCTGGGCACGGCCCATGTCACGGCGGGCGAATTGATTCCGGGGCGCTTGCTGAACCCCATCGAAATCCAGCAGACACTTTTGACCGAAGCGACACCATGAGCACCAACCAGATCCGCAACATCGCCATCATTGCCCACGTGGACCATGGCAAGACCACGATGGTCGACCAATTGCTGCGCCAGTCCGGCACCTTTGCCGAGCACGAGAAAGTGGTCGACACCGTGATGGACAACAACGCCATCGAAAAAGAGCGGGGCATCACGATCCTGGCCAAGAACTGTGCGGTCACGTGGAAGGGCATGCACATCAACATCGTCGACACCCCCGGCCACGCGGACTTCGGCGGCGAAGTCGAACGCGCACTGAGCATGGTCGACGGCGTGGTGCTGTTGATCGACGCGCAGGAAGGCCCCATGCCCCAGACTCGCTTCGTGACCAAGAAGGCGCTGGCCCTTGGCCTCAAGCCCATCCTGGTGGTGAACAAGGTCGACAAGCCCGGCGCGCGTCCCGACCACGTGGTCAACGCCGCCTTCGACCTGTTCGACAAGCTCGGCGCCACCGACGAGCAGCTCGACTTCCCCGTCGTCTACGCATCGGGCATCAACGGCTGGTCGTCGTTGGAAGAGGGCGAGCACGGCGAGCAGTGGGGTCCCGATATGTCGGCGCTGTTCGACACCATCCTCAAGCACGTGCCGGCGCATGACGGTGATCCTGAGGCGCCTCTGCAGCTTCAGATTTCCGCCATCGACTTCTCGACCTTCGTGGGCCGGATCGGCGTCGGTCGCATCAATGCGGGCACTATCAAGCCCATGATGGATGTCGTCGTGATGGAAGGACCGGACGGCAAGGCGATCAAGGGCCGCGTCAACCAGGTTCTGACCTTCCAGGGTCTCGAACGCGTTCAGGCCACCGAGGCGGGTCCGGGTGAAATCGTGCTGATCAATGGCATCCCCGAGATCGGCATCGGCGTCACGGTGACCGATCCTGTGGATCCCACGCCTCTGCCGATGCTCAAGGTCGACGAGCCGACCCTGACGATGAATTTCTGCGTCAACACAAGCCCTCTGGCTGGCCGTGAAGGCAAGTTCGTCACCAGCCGCCAGATCTGGGACCGCCTGCAGAAGGAGTTGCAGCACAACGTGGCCCTGCGTGTGAAGGAAACCGACGAAGAAGGCGTCTTCGAGGTCATGGGTCGCGGCGAACTGCACTTGACAATCCTGCTGGAAAACATGCGTCGCGAAGGCTATGAGATGGCCGTGTCGAAGCCGCGCGTGGTGTTCCGCGACATCGACGGCGTGAAGAACGAGCCGATCGAACTGGTGACGGCCGACATCGAAGAGCAGCACCAGGGCGGGGTCATGCAAGCCTTGGGCGAGCGCAAGGGCGAACTCGTCAATATGGAACCAGACGGCCGTGGCCGCGTGCGCCTCGAATACCGCATTCCGGCACGAGGCCTGATCGGCTTCACGAATGAATTCCTGAACCTGACGCGCGGATCGGGCCTGATCTCCAACATCTTCGACAGCTACGAGCCGCACAAGGGCGAAATCGGCAGCCGCAAGAACGGCGTGTTGATCTCCATGGACGACGGTGAGATCTTCACCTATGCCCTGGGCAAGCTGGACGATCGCGGCCGCATGTTCGTGCGTGCGAACGACCCGGTCTACGAAGGCATGATCGTCGGCATACACAGCCGCGACAACGACCTCGTGGTCAATGCGACGCGCACCAAGCAGCTGACCAATTTCCGCGTGTCGGGCAAGGAAGACGCGATCAAGATCACGCCGCCAATCGATCTCACGCTGGAATACGGCGTGGAATTCATCGAGGACGACGAGTTGGTCGAAATCACGCCCAAGAGCGTGCGCCTGCGCAAGCGCTACCTCAAGGAACACGAGCGCAAGCGCGCTTCCCGCGAGAGCGCCTGATGCAATCCGCCGGCGGCCGTGGACTGACGCACGGCCGTGCAGCCTGGCTGATGGTTGTCGTGACCCTCATGTGGGCCACGGCGGGTGTCGTCACGCGCCATCTGGAGCATGCGCGCAGCTTCGAGGTGACTTTCTGGAGAAGCTTCTTCACGGTCGTTTCGCTGCTGGTGATCCTGCCGATATGGCGGGGAAGGGCGGTCTTTTCCAGAATCCGGCATGGCGGTCGCGAGCTATGGATCTCCGGCGTCTGCTGGAGCGTGATGTTCACGGCCTTCATGGTCGCGCTCACCATGACGAGTGTTGCCAATGTGCTCGTCACGATGGCCCTGGGGCCGCTGTTCACTGCAATGGGGGCACGAATCTTCATCGGACATCGGCTCGCAGCGCGCACCTGGGGCGCCATCATCGTGGCCGGCCTCGGCATCGGCTGGATGTACGGCGCGCAGATCGTTGAAGGCTCGCTGCTCGGCACATTCGTGGCGCTGGGCGTACCGCTTGCCGCAGCCTGCAACTGGACAGTGGTTCAGCACGCTCATGCAAAGGGCCATGACGTCGATCTCGTTCCCGCCGTGTTGATCGGCGCCATGATTTCCTCCCTCGTCACGCTGCCGCTGGCGTGGCCGTTGCAGGCCGACGTGCATGACCTCGGCTTGCTGGCCTTCCTCGGACTTTTCCAACTCGCGATTCCCTGCGTCCTTTCGGTGATGTGCGCGCGCATCCTGAAGGCACCAGAGGTATCGCTTCTGGGCCTCCTTGAGGTGATCTTCGGCATCGCGCTGGCCTGGATCGGTGCAGGCGAGGAGCCGGAGTCGAGCGTTCTCGCAGGCGGCGCCTTGGTCATCGGCGCGCTGGTGTTCAACGAACTTCTGGGCATGCGCGAGCGGCGCGTGCCAGCTGCCGCCTTGTCCGGCACATCTTGAAATCAGGTGAATCACTGACGGCGGGGGTCAGCCCTCGGCGTTGAATCGTTTTAGGACCCCACAGCAGATGCGACTTTCAGCAACTCTCCTTGCCTGCGCCCTGGGCGCCGCGCCGTTCTGCGCTTCGGCGCAGGTGTCGATCAACATCAACGTGCCCGGGCTTGTTGCCGTAGCGCCCCCGCCTGCGCGCATCGAGCCTTTGCCGCCGCCGCGTCCGGGTTATGTCTGGGTGCCGGGCAACTGGCGGTATCGCGAGAACGCTTACGCGTGGAACCAGGGGTACTGGCAGCCCGCACGTCCCGACTACGAATATGCGCCGGGTCGCTGGGTGCGCGCCGACGGCGGATGGCGTTGGGTCGAGCCGAACTGGAAACCGGTCAAGTACAAGAAGGGTCATGATCACCACGGTCACGGCCACGACAGGGACGACGATGACCACTATCACTGCCCGCCCGGTCAGGCCAAGAAGGGTCGCTGCTGATCGTCCCTGGCGGCCAGAAAAGAAAAGGGCCGACGCAGGCCGGCCCCAATCGATCGTTCGCCCAGGTCAGGGACGCGCGACCTTCCAGACCCCATTGAATCCGTCACCGGTCTTGTCACCGGCCTTCGTATCCTTGGACCAGTAGTAGAGCGGTGCGCCCTTGTAGGCCCATTGCTTCTTGCCATCATCGCGCACGATGATGGTGTAGGCACCCATCGGCTTGGCCGTGTCTGCGACCGTCAGCGGCGGCCAAGCGGTGGCGCACGGACCATTGCAGGCGGACTTGCCGCTCCCGACGGCGTCGCGGTTGAAGGTGTACAGCGTCATGCCGGTCGGGCCGATCAGTACGCCGTCGGCGGTGCGCGTGGGCGTGTCCGGCGCAGGCGACATGCTTCCGCATCCAGCAAGCAGGGCAGCGGCAAGGATCGAGGCGCTGAGCAGTTTCATGAAGTTTTCTCCTTCGGTTAAAAAAACAAGTGCGAGTGGACAGTCTATCCGCCGGCCTTTTCAAGCTGACGGTATACGACGGTGGCGATGCTGAGCAACGTGTCGTGCGAAAGCGGCCCGGTCAGTGCATAGCCGAACCCTCGGTCGACCCAATAGAAGGTCGGCACCGGACCGTCCGTCGAATACCGGAATGCTGTTTCATCCGGGCGTGAGGCCTTTTCGGGCGCGCCCAGACTGCCGATGTAGAGCGTGACACGCTCCCCGGTCGCGCGTTCGAACATGAATTGCGCGCGTGCGCCTTCGCTGCCCGGCAGCAGGCGTCCACCAACGAGGGCGTAGCCCTGTGCCGATAGATCCGGCACCTTGAGCGGCCGGTCGAGGCGCTTGGAAAGCCATTGCGCGAGATGCTGCTGGTCTGCGGCGGCCACTTCGACGGGATGTCGCTTCTCGGGCACATAGACCGCATGAGCCACAGCCGCGGCGTGGACGAATTCGCGCGTTGCGGGTCCCCGAGCCAAAAGCGATCCGGTCTGAGATGTCCACTGAGTGTTGGCCAGCCATCCGGCCGCGAACGCAACGACGATGCCGGCGGCCATACCGCCCCATCGCATCCAGCGGGCTTGCCGGGCGTGATGCCGGGCGGCAAGCCCGGCGGCGGCCAGCAACGCAGGCGGAACCGGTTCGTCGAGGACTTCACGATGCAACTGACGCAACGCTTCTCGCTGGGCGTCCCAGCCGGGCAGATCGTCGATGGGGGGAGTGGGCGTTTTCATGGCAATGGGCCGGTTACTTGAGGCGACGCAGGCCCGTGCGATGGGCCGGTGTCGTCGTCCCTTCCATCAGATCCTGCAGGCGACTGCGCGCCCGTGAGAGGCGCGACATGACCGTGCCGACCGGGACGCCGAGCACCTTGGCAACCTGGGCGTAAGAAAGATCCTCGAGTGCCACCAGCAGCAGCACGGCGCGCTGGTCCTCGGGCAGAAGCAGCAGGCAGCGCTGGAGATCGATCGCCTCATCGCGATGCGAATCGACACTGCGCAGTTCGTGAACCACATCGTCCACATCCACCGAAGCGCGCGGCGGCGCACGACGGACCTGGCTTGCGAACACGTTGTGCATGATCGTGAAGAGCCAGGCCCGCAAGTCGGTTCCGACGATCCACAAACGCCATTTGCTGCAGGCCCGCTCGAGCGTGTCCTGCACGAGATCATCAGCCGCCCAGCGGTCACCGGTGAGCGCACGGGCATAGCGCCGCAGGCTCGGGATCTGTTCGACGATGGCGCTTGAATCCATGGCCCTGGGTTTTCAGTGCTGGATGGCCCGGCAGATCGGCGCCGGATGATCCGGATCGCAAACAGCCAGGTAGCCGCTCAGGATCGTGACGTATGCGACCAGGACGGCAAGCGGCAGATTGATGGGCGACATGGAAGTTCTTCCTTGAAACAGGTCAACCGTCTTCGGTTGCTTGCCTCATGAACGCCGCCGCCACGGCGTTTATTCCATCCGCCTCGAAATAAATCAGGCCGCACCGCCGGGATTGCTGCCGGTCCCGTCGCGCAGCACGCGGCGCTTGAGCGGCTTGGCGGGGTTCCCGCCGTAGACGGTCCATGGATCGAGCGATCGGAAAGCGACGCTTCGCGCCCCCAGAACCGCACCTTCGCCCACGTCGACACCCGGCCCGACGAAAGCTTCGGCCGCGATCCAGGCCCGCGGGCCGATGTTGATCGGCTGGGCCGTCAATTGAAAATCCGCCGAAGAAATGTCGTGGCTGCCGGCGCAGAGGTGCGCACCCTGCGAGACCAGCGCTCCGCGGCCGAGGGAGATCGGCGCCATGTTGTAGCAAATCACGCGCTCAGCCAGCATGGCGCGGTCTGCCAGGTGGAGGTGAGGGGGATACCAGACCCGGGCACTGCCGCGCACATCGCAGGACTCGCCCAAGTGTGCGCCGAAGCGCTTCAACAGAAAGCACCGCCAGAAGTGCAACTGTGGCGGCGTCCACGAGGCGAACAGGGCCCAGGTGAGGTTCCACACGGCGCGCGATATCCGGTTGCCCAGCGAAAAGCTCGGGCCGCCCTGAAGCGGATTGACGCGCGTAGCGTCGAGGGGTTGGAGCGCCATGGGTGGTTCCTTCAGCGACTTCGACTCTTCATCGCGCGCTCGACCTCGCGCTTGCCTTCACGGTCCTTGATGGTGTCACGCTTGTCATGCTCGGCCTTGCCCTTCGCCAGTGCAATTTCGCATTTCACCTTGCCGGCCTTCCAGTGGAGGTTGAGCGGCACGAGCGTATAGCCTTTTTGCTCCACCTTGCCGATCAGCCGGCGGATCTGCTCCTTGTGCAAGAGGAGCTTCTTGGTGCGCACCGAATCGGGAGTGACGTGCGTCGACGCGGAGCGCAGCGGGTTGATCTGGCAGCCGATCACGAAGAGTTCGCCGTCGCGGATCACGACATAGCCGTCGGTCAGTTGCACCTTGCCTTCACGCAGCGACTTGACCTCCCAGCCCTCGAGCACCATCCCGGCCTCGAAGCGCTCCTCGAAGAAGTAGTTGTATGCGGCTTTCTTGTTGTCCGCGATCCGGGAGGAGGTGTCTTGCTTTTTTTTGGTGGCCATGGTGAATCAGGTGAGGTCTGCATGGCTTCAATACAATCCGTCGCGCACGCTGTGCCGATTCTATGAAAACCGTCCACAAGTCCGTTCTGATCTGGTACAGCGCCGACGAGATGTATGCCCTGGTCACCGACGTCGCGAAGTACCCGGAGTTTCTGCCGTGGTGCGACCGCTCGAAGGTGAACGAGCAGGACGACTTCGGCATGACCGCCGAAGTCGGGCTCGCTTTCAGCGGTTTTCACCACAGTTTCGCCACGCGCAACACCCATGTGCCGGGCCGCGAAGTCCATCTGAAGCTCGTTGACGGGCCTTTCTCCAATCTCGATGGCGTCTGGAAGTTCACGCCGGTTGGCGACGATGGCGAGCGTGCATGTCGCGTCGAGTTGAATCTCAGCTACGGCTTCAACAATTTCGCGCTGCAGGCGCTGGTTGGCCCCGTCTTCGACAAGATCGCTTCGAACCTGGTGGAGGCCTTCGTCAAGCGTGCCGAGCACATCTACGGCGCGGCCTGATGCTGCTGCAAGTGACCGTGGTGTGTTCGCCCGCACCCCGAGAGGTGTTCGAGGAGGTCGTGCGTGTGCCCGAGGGTTCCTCTGTGAGGGATGCGGTACTCGCCACCGGCCTCGCCACAGCTTTTCCGCAATTCGATTGGCAAGCGGCCGCGCCGGGCATCTGGGGACGGCAAGTGGCATGGAGCCAGGTCCTGGCCGATCTCGATCGCGTCGAACTGTGCCGCCCGCTCACGGTCGACCCCAAGGTGGCGCGGCGCGAACGATTCAAGCAGCAAGGCGCGCGCGGAACGGGCCTGTTCGCTCGCCGCCGCAAAGGCGGCAAAGCCGGTTACTAAGGTTCTGTCTACTTGCAGTCAGAGTCGATCACGGATTGCAAGCGCTGTTGCTCGCTGGCCCGGGCGGCGTCGTCGATGATCTCGCGCTCGCCCTGTGCATTGATGCGCGCCACGCGAATGCCGCTGTCCATGGTTGCCTTGCCCTGACGCGCGCGATCGCAGTTCTCGGCCTTGGCCTGCGCGATTCTCTGAGTCTCGGCGGCCTGTTTGGCTTTCTCGGCTTCCTCGGCCTTGCGCGTTTTCTCTTCAAGATCCTTGTCGACGCCCGACGGCTTGGGGGCGGCGGGCGGTGCCGCGGCTGGCGCGCCAGGTTCAGCGGGCGCTGCCGGAGTGCTGAAATTCACGCGCTTGGAAGGCGTGTTAGGCCTGTGAAGGATGTTCTTGTCAGGAATGTCGACCGGCGGCGGTTGATCGCTGAACACCTTCTTGTTGTCCTTGTCGATCCACTGCCATTGCGCCTGGGCACCCAGGGGCAGGAGGAAGACCGATCCAATGACAGCAAGGTGCGCGAGTTTCATGGCGGGCAGTTTAGCGCCGCCTTACGTTTTGCAACGTGGCGGCTGGCGTTTTTGCAACATTGAGCACCGTTTCGGCCGCGTTTCCCGTCGAATGCGTGCGAGAAAGCGCAATTCCCCACGGCATCGGGAGGCGTCGAGCCATCGTTACAATCCGTCTTTTGGAGCTTCACCCATGCGCCTTCTCGGCAAAGCGCTCACCTTCGACGATGTGTTGCTGGTGCCAGCGTACTCCCAAGTCCTCCCCAAGGACACCTCTCTCGCCACCCGGCTCTCCCGAAACATCACGCTCAATCTCCCGCTGGTCTCTGCCGCGATGGATACAGTGACCGAGGCCCGCCTCGCGATCGCCATGGCGCAGGAAGGGGGCATCGGGATCGTCCACAAGAACTTCACCGCCGCAGAGCAGGCCGCCCAGGTCGCCAAGGTCAAGCGCTACGAGTCGGGCGTGCTGCGCGACCCCGTCGTGATCACCCCGACGCATACCGTCCGGCAGGTGATGGCCCTCTCGGAGCAGCTCGGCATTTCCGGATTCCCGGTTTGCGATGCCGGCAAGGTGGTCGGCATCGTGACCGGCCGCGATCTGCGCTTCGAGAGCCGCTACGACGCTCCGGTCAGCGAGATCATGACCCGGCGCGACAAGCTCATCACCGTGCCCGACGGCACCACGCTCGCCGACGCCAAGGCCCTGCTCAACAAGCACAAGCTCGAACGCCTGCTCGTGATCAATGATTCCTGGGAGCTCAAGGGCCTGATCACCGTCAAGGACATCACCAAGCAGACCAGCTTCCCCAACGCGGCACGCGACGCCAGCGGTCGCCTGCGCGTGGGCGCTGCGGTCGGCGTGGGCGAGGGCACCGAAGAGCGCGTCGAGGCGCTCGTGAAGGCCGGCGTCGATGCGATCGTCGTCGACACCGCACATGGCCACAGCGCCGGCGTGATCGAGCGGGTTCGCTGGGTCAAGAAGAACTATCCGCAGGTCGACGTGATCGGCGGCAACATCGCCACCGGCGACGCAGCCCGTGCGCTGGCTGATGTGGGTGCCGATGCAGTCAAGGTCGGTATCGGCCCGGGCTCGATCTGCACCACCCGGATCGTGGCCGGCGTCGGCGTGCCGCAGATCATGGCGGTGGACAACGTCGCGACCGCATTGCAGGGCACCGGCATTCCGCTCATCGCCGACGGCGGCATCCGCTATTCGGGCGACATTGCGAAGGCCATTGCCGCCGGCGCAAGCACGGTGATGATGGGCGGCATGTTCGCCGGCACCGAGGAGGCACCGGGCGAGATCGTGCTGTTCCAGGGCCGCAGCTACAAGAGCTATCGCGGGATGGGTTCCATTGGTGCGATGCAGCAGGGCAGTGCCGACCGCTACTTCCAGGAATCCACCACCGGCAATCCCAACGCCGACAAGCTCGTGCCTGAAGGCATCGAGGGCCGGGTTCCCTACAAGGGCTCGATGGTGTCCATCGTCTATCAGATGTCCGGCGGCCTGCGGGCCAGCATGGGCTACTGCGGCTGCGCCACGATCGAGGACATGAAGAACAAGGCCGAGTTCGTCGAAATCACCACCGCAGGCATTCGCGAGAGCCACGTGCACGACGTGCAGATCACGAAGGAAGCGCCCAATTACCGCGCCGAGTGATCGGTCAGCCATGCAACACCAGAAGATCCTGATTCTCGATTTCGGCTCGCAAGTCACGCAACTGATTGCCCGTCGCGTGCGCGAGGCGCACGTGCTGAGCGAGGTGCACCCCTGCGACGTCACGGACGAGTGGATTCGCGACTACGCGAAAGACGGCAGCCTGAAGGGCGTCATCCTTTCGGGTAGCCACGCCAGCGTCTACGAAGACACGACCGACAAGGCGCCGCAGGCGGTGTTCGAACTCGGCGTGCCGGTGCTGGGCATCTGCTACGGCATGCAGACCATGGCGCACCAGTTGGGCGGCAAGGTCGAGGGCGGGCACAAGCGCGAATTCGGCTTTGCGGCCGTTCGGGCGCGCGGCCATACCGAACTGCTCAAGGACATCGTCGATTTCACGACCGACGAAGGTCACGGCATGCTCAACGTCTGGATGAGCCACGGCGACAAGGTCACCGAGTTGCCGCCCGGCTTCAAGCTGATGGCATCGACCGAAAGCTGCCCGATCGCCGGCATGGCCGACGAGGACAGGCATTTCTACGCCGTGCAGTTTCACCCCGAAGTCACGCACACGCAGCAGGGCAAGGCAATCCTCGATCGCTTCGTGCTCGGGATCTGCGGCGCACGTCCCGACTGGGTCATGCGCGATCACATCGCAGAAGCCGTCGAAGCCATCCGCCAGCAGGTGGGCGACGAGGAAGTCATCCTCGGACTTTCGGGCGGCGTCGACTCGTCGGTGGCTGCTGCGCTGATCCATCGCGCGATCGGCGACCAGCTCACCTGCGTCTTCGTTGACCACGGCCTGCTGCGGCTGAACGAAGGTGACATGGTCATGGACATGTTCGTCGGCAAGCTGCACGCCAAGGTGATCCGTGTCGACGCGAGCGAGCTCTTCCTCGGCAAGCTGGCGGGTGTCAGTGATCCCGAAGCCAAGCGCAAGATCATCGGCGGCGAGTTTGTCACCGTGTTCAAGCAGGAGGCTGCCAAGCTCACGAGCGCGGGGGCGAAGGGTGCCAAGTGGTTGGCGCAAGGCACCATCTATCCGGATGTGATCGAGTCCGGCGGCGCCAAGAGCAAGAAGGCTGTCACGATCAAGAGCCATCACAACGTCGGCGGCCTGCCCGAGCAACTGGGCCTGAAGCTGCTGGAGCCGCTGCGCGACCTGTTCAAGGACGAAGTGCGCGAGTTGGGCGTGGCGCTGGGCCTGCCGCCGGAGATGGTCTATCGCCATCCGTTCCCGGGCCCTGGGCTGGGTGTGCGGATCCTCGGCGAGGTGAAGAAGGAATACGCCGACCTGCTGCGCCGTGCCGATGCGATCTTCATCGAGGAACTGCGCAACTTCATCGATCCCGCTACCGGCAAGAGCTGGTACGACCTCACGAGCCAGGCTTTTACCGTCTTCCTGCCGGTGAAGAGCGTAGGCGTGATGGGCGACGGGCGCACCTACGACTATGTCGTGGCGTTGCGCGCCGTGCAGACCAGCGACTTCATGACGGCGGACTGGGCCGAATTGCCCTATGCGCTGCTCAAGAAGGTGTCGGGCCGCATCATCAATGAGGTGCGCGGCATCAATCGCGTGACGTACGACGTGAGCAGCAAGCCGCCGGCGACAATCGAGTGGGAGTGATCCGAGACCCCCGGCTCGCGATCACGACGCCGTAGCCGCATCGATGTTCCGGGCGGTCCCCAGCAAGGTAGCGCACAGCGTTTCCTTGCCACCATCCACGGCAAACACATCGGCCGCGCACACTGTGAGCGTGCGCGAAGCCTTCACCACCCGCCCTCGCGCGACCAGGTGACTGCCACGCGCAGGCGCCACGAGCTTCAACGACGTATCAATCGTCGCGTTGATAAAGCCCGGCGGCAACAGCGTACCGGCCGCCGACACCGCCGCGAAATCGGCTGCGGCGAAGATCGCGGTAGCTTGGAGCTGCCCAGGTCGAAAACACCAGGCGTCCTGCACCGGGATCTCCAGTTCCACATCACCGGGTTCGATTCGGCGAAACGCAAGCTTCAGCGTTTGCGCCATCGGCACGGCGAGTACCGAGCGGCGTACCTGCTCGGTCATGGATTCGGTCGTGTTCATGCTGGGCAACCTCCGAAACACTCATGCAGCGCAGCTTAGCGAGCTTCGCCCTGCCCGAAGGTTGCGGACGCGACAGTTGCGCCTCTCGTGGTCAGCACTCCACGACGTTGACCGCCAGACCGCCCAGCGACGTTTCCTTGTACTTCGACTTCATGTCCTCGCCGGTCTGCATCATGGTGCGGATCACCGCGTCGAGCGACACATAGTGGCTGCCGTCGCCGCGCAGGGCCATGCGCGCGGCATTGATGGCCTTGACGGCGCCCATCGCATTGCGTTCGATGCAGGGGATCTGCACCATCCCGCCGACCGGGTCGCAAGTGAGGCCGAGGTTGTGCTCCATGCCGATCTCGGCGGCATTCTCGACCTGCGCCGGCGTGCCTCCCATCGCGGCCGCGAGGGCGCCGGCTGCCATCGAGCAGGCGACGCCGACCTCGCCCTGGCAGCCGACTTCCGCGCCCGAGATGGACGCATTGGCCTTGTAGAGCATGCCGATGGCAGCAGCGGTGAGCAGGAATTCGACGATGCCGTCTTCCGATGCACCTCGGCCGAACTTGTCATAGTAGTGCAGCACGGCAGGCACAACGCCCGCTGCGCCGTTGGTCGGCGCCGTGACGACGCGGCCGCCCGCGGCGTTTTCCTCGTTGACGGCCATCGCGAAGGCGTTGACCCAGTCCATCGCCGCCAACGGATCAGCACCTTCGACGCTGCCGTCGCGCGCCAGCAGTTCGCGGTAGAGCTGCGGTGCACGACGACGGATGTTGAGGGAGCCGGGCAGGCGTTCGGAAGCGGCGGCGTTGTCGATGCCGAAGCCGCGACGCACGCATTCCTGCATCACCTGCCAGATGCGCAAGACACCTGCGCGCACATCCACCGGTGCGCGCCAGACGCTTTCGTTGGCGAGCATCAGCTGCGCCACCGACAGTCCGCTGGCCCGGGCCTGCGACATGAGCTCATCGCCGGTGCGAAAGGGATGCGGCCATGCGAGAGCGCCGGGCGCTTCCGCCGGACCAGCCTCTGCGCCGCGTTCCACCACGAAGCCGCCGCCGACCGAGAAGTAGCAGCGGTCCGTCAGCACCGACCCATCGGCAGCCAACGCGGTCAGGCGCATTCCGTTGGGATGCTCGCTCAGGGATTCGTCGCCCGCGAACTCGATGTCGCGCAATTGCTGGAACGCGACCCGCTGACGCCCCAGCAGCATCAGCTCGCCCGAGCGCCGCATGGCATTGATCCGAGACTGCACTGTCGCGGGGTCGACGGTGTCAGGCGCCTCGCCGAGCAAGCCAAGGATGACGCCCACGTCGGTCGCGTGACCGCGGCCGGTTGCGCCGAGCGAACCGTAGAGGATCACATGGACGCGTGCAGTCCGCGCCAGCAGTCCTTCGCGGTCCAGCGCGTCCGCGAACATGCGCGCGCCGCGCATCGGACCGACGGTGTGCGAACTCGACGGACCGATGCCGACCTTGAAGATATCGAAGACGGACAGCATGCGCGCACTATGCAACCGGAAGCTGCTGTTTGACCAGCGCCACCCAGTAGGCAGCGCCGAGCGGCAGGATCGCGTCGTTGAAATCGTAGTAGGGGTTGTGCACCGGCGGATCGTCCGGGCCTTCGCCCGCGCCGATGCCGATGTAGGCGCCGGGCCGCTTCTGCAGCATGAAGGCAAAGTCTTCCGAGCCCATGGCGGGCTTGATGTCGGTATGGACCTGCGCTTCGCCGACGAGGCTGGCGGCGGCGCTCACGGCGGCCGCCGTTTCGGCTGCCGTGTTGACCACGCCGGGATAGCCGCGCATGTACTTGAGCGCGACGATGGCGCCGTGCGTCTGTGCCATGCCGC
This sequence comes from Variovorax sp. 05L425, assembly GCF_056397705.1. Lineage (NCBI taxonomy): Bacteria > Pseudomonadati > Pseudomonadota > Betaproteobacteria > Burkholderiales > Comamonadaceae > Variovorax > Variovorax sp. 05L425. The sequence continues at coordinate 92,445 of NZ_JBFTNY010000016.1, forward strand.
TGCAGATCTGGTTCATCGCGGCTTCCAGCTTGTCCTGGATGGCGGCGTCGAGCGTGCGTGCCGTGCCGCGCAGCACGACGGTTTCGGGGACCACGTTCCAGGTGTCGCCGCCATGGATCTGCGTGACGCTGACCACCGCCGATTCGGTCGCCCCGATGCGTCGGCTCACGATGGTCTGCAGGGCGTTGATCAGTTGCGCGGAAATCATGACCGGATCGACGCCGGTCTCCGGCATCGCGCCGTGGCAGCCCTTGCCGGTGATGACGATCTCGAAGGTATCGAGGTAGGCGGTCATGGTGCCGGTGCGAATCCCGAAATGGCCGCGCGGCATGCCCGGGAAGTTGTGCATGCCGTAGACCGCATCGGCGGGAAACTGGTCGAAGAGGCCTTCGTCGACCATCTTGCGGCCGCCGCCTTCGTTTTCTTCGGCCGGCTGAAAAACGAAGTGCACGGTGCCTCCAAAGGGCCTGTGGCGCGCCAGGTGGTCGGCCGCGCCCAGCAGCATGGCCGTGTGGCCGTCGTGGCCGCACCCGTGCATCTTGCCGGCGCAGGTGGACTTGTGAGCGCGGTCGCCGAGCTCGGTCATGTTGAGCGCATCGAGGTCGGCGCGCAGCGCGATGCTCGGGCCGTCGCCGTTTCGGAGCGTGCCCACCACGCCGGTGCCCGCGAGTCCGCGATGCACGGGGATGTCCATCAGCATCAGCGCATTGGCGACGACATTGGCGGTCCGGTGTTCCTCGAAGGCGGTTTCTGGATTGGCGTGGATGTCGTGGCGCCAGGCCAGCATGCGGGCGCGGGTGTCTTCGGCAATCTCGGGGTCACGGTACATGGTGGATTCCGGTTCTGTCGTGGTCAGTGGAAGAATTCGGCGATCAATGTCGCGCCAATGAAGGTGCCGGCAGTCGCAGTCAGCGAGACGACGACAATGCGCCATCCAAGCTGCCGGAAGATCGGCAGGTCCTTGGCGACAGAGAAGCCCGCCAGCGCCAGCACCGGTGTCGTGAACGCCAGGAAATTGAGCTTCGCCGTCACGGCGATGAGCGCATCGGAGAAGGGGAGCAGGCCGGGAACGCCGAAGACGGTCGCCACCAGCGAGAGCACCAGCACCATCGGCATCTTCGGAATCAGCCGCTTGGCAATGTCGACCAGCAGCACGATGGCGACGATCGCGAGCATGCCGACGAGCGACTCCCACAGCGGCACCTTGTAAGACAGCAGGTTGCCGATCATCACGCCGCCAGTGATCACGGTCCATGCCACCAGCTTGTCCGCAAAGGAGAGTTCGGATGCGCCCATGCCGGCGCTTGCACCGGTCAACGCAGCGCTGTCCGCCGGTTGGCGCTTCGAAAAGCGTCCGAGCACTGGCTCCAGCTTGCCGTACAACCACGAACACAGCGGCAGCGAGAGAAAGAGTGTGAAGTAGAAGCCGACCACCGTGGTCAGCAGATTGGACGCGGCGGCGATGGCGGTGAGTTGGGGCAGCATGTCCGCCGGTTGCTGAGCGCCGATCGCGCCGATGGCGGCGGCCATCAGGCTGCCCGAGCCGACGCCGGCGCCCATGGCGAGCGAACGCGGGTCGAAGATGTGCAAGCTGGTGATGAAGCCCGCCAGCACCGCGATGAACAACGCGCCGAGTACCGTTCCGGTGATGTATTCGGCGAGCACGCCGCGCCCCTCGGGCGAGTCCATGCCGTACTTCTCGCCGATGATCACCAGATTGCCTTCGCGTCCCACCGAAAAGGTCGCACCCACGGCTTCGCGCTTGATGCCCAGCAGCAGTGCAAGCGGCAACCCCAGCGCGAGCGTGCCGAGCGCATGGCCGAATTCCTGGAAGACCAGCGCCCATCCGGCTTGCTTGACTTGCGGCAGCGCGGCGCCGACCGTCAAGCCCAGCTTGACCATGAAGAGCAGCAGGCCCGCATTGAGCAATCCGCCCGCGTAGCCCTGCAGGCCGACCGTCACGCGCGCCGTCGAAGGCAGCCGACGGGATGCGATGCCCCAGGCGGCGGCGATCAGCAGCGCCCACAACATCGGCAGTAGAACGACCTTTCCAGGGCCCAGCTTGAACTGCGTGGCGCCGATCAGCTCCGCGATCGTCACGACGACCAGGGACACGACAACGAGCTTGAGCTTGCCGGAGCCGGAGCAATTCAAAGATTCGGGGGCGAGCGTGACGGAGGCGGAAGTCATGGGAAGTGTTCGACCTTCTTGAAGACACCCGGGGCGGGTGCGGCAAGTCTCAAAGAAAGGACTTCGTGCATCAATGACAAAATGTCCGGATCTTTGTTGCATTAAATGCAACGCTCGCCGAACGATCCCGGAGCATCCGAATGGACGACAAGTTGGAAACGCGCCGGCTGCGCTACTTCATGCAGGTCCTCGAAAGCGGCTCGGTCCGTGGCGCGGCCGAAGTGCTCGACATGGACCCGTCGGCCGTGAGTCGCGCGATCGGCCTTCTGGAAACGGAATGCGGCACGCGCCTGCTGGAGCGCCGCGGCCGGGGTGTCGTGCCGACCGACGCGGGCGAACTTCTGGCCGGCTATTTGCGCCGCCAGCAGAGCCAGAAGCAGCACTTGCTGGCGCAGATGGACAGCATCCGCAAGGTCGAGCGCGGCCACATCGACATCGTGGCTGGCGAAGGATTCGTCGACTGGCTGATGCGCAACAGCCTTCGCACCTTCATGCGCGCGCATCCCGGGATCACCATTGCGCTCGATGTCGGCAGCAGCGACGAGATCGTCAAGCGCATCGTCGACGAGCGGGCGCATATCGGCATGCTGTTCCAGCCGCCGAAGGACGAACGCCTGCGCTCGCACCATTCGCATCCACAGCCCATCGAGACCCTGGTCCTGAAGACGCATCCGCTGGCGCTGCTGGATCGTCCGCTCAAGCTGGCCGACCTGACGCCGTATCCCGGCGCGACTCTGCATCGCAGCTTCGGCGTGCGCCAGCACATCGAGGCGGCGGAAATCAGCGAGGGTGTGCGCCTCAATGCGTTGCTCACGACGAGTTCATTCAGCGCGCTGGGGCATTTCGTCGCGGCGGGACTGGGCTACGCGCTTTCGACCCGCCTGTCGCTTCCGGCGCATCTGGATACGTCGGAAATCAGCGCGTTGCCCATGAAGAATCCGCTGCTGTATCAAGGGCGCACGCACATCATCTCGCGCCACGGCCGGGTGCTGGCGCCAGCGGCGACCGAACTGTTGCGACAGATCGTGAGCGATACGGTGTCGAATGCCGGTCCTGGTTCGATGGCCGGCCGCTGACTGGGCGAAGGAGTTGGCTTATTCCAAATCGTATGCAAAAAACGAAGAATTGTGTAGAGTTTTGCGTATGATTCGGAATGCCATCGCTAGGCCAATTTCTTGACGCTCAACTCGAACAGGGTCGCGGTTACTTCTCCCAGGAGGAAGCACTGACCGCTCTCGGCGTTCAGCCTAGAGCCCTGGCCGCATCCATTACGCGATTGACGAAGAAGCGGCGGCTCGCCAATCCGCGACACGGGTTCTATCTCATTCTTCGCCCCGAAGACCGGATCGCCGGTGCGCCGGATCCGGCGCAATGGATCGGTCCCCTGATGAAGCACCAGAATCTCGACTATCGCGTTTCGTTGCTTCGGGCGGCTGCATTCCACGGCTCCTCTCATCAAGCGGCCATGGTTTTCCAGGTGGTGGTGCCTCGGCAACTGAGGGACTTCGAGATCGGCCGCCATCGCCTCCAATTTCTCTACCAGACCTCCGCGTCGTTTGAGCAGGTCAATCGACCCGAGTATCTGGCACAACTGAAGAGCGCCGCCGGATTCGCCAACGTTGCCGGCGTCGAGTTGACCTTGCTGGATTCCGCCCGCTACCTTCACAAGGCCGCCGGCATCAGCGGCGTCGCGCAGATCGCGAGTGACATCGGTGCCCAAGCCGACCCGCGTTTGCTGGCTCGCATTGCCGATGCCTACGAAAACTCTTCAGTGCGTCGGCTCGGCTATCTGCTGGAACGAGCCGGTCACGAACGGCAAGCCCGAGCGCTCGAATCCTTCGCCAAGAAAGCCAGGACGCTCGTTCTTCTGGATCCCTCTGTGAAACCGCTGATCGAATCGCTCCCCGACCTTCAAGAGAAGGATTCGAGATGGAAGCTGATCATCAATGAAACCCTGGAAATCGACACTTGATCCCCTCTGCATATATTCAGGCCTGGAGCGCGAAGACGCCTTGGCCCGACCCACGACAGGTTGAGCAGGACCTGATCATCTGCCGCGCCTTGTGCGACCTGTTCAATGCACCCTCCCTGGCCGGCAAGATCGCGTTTCGCGGCGGTACCGCCATCCACAAGCTGCTCTTCAAGCAGCCTCTGCGTTACTCCGAAGACATCCCTCTGGTCGAGCGCTGAACCGGGTGCAGGTGCGGCACGCGGAATCGATTTACCAAGCTGACACCAGCGTGCTCAGAGCAGCTTCGAAGCCTCGGCGATCGGAATAGGCACGGTCATGTCCAACAGCATCTGCGCCATCCCCTTGCCGAGCGGGTCCATGCGCATGGAGGACGGCCCGCCGCCGTCCAAAGCATCATGGAGCAGCAGATTCATCCCCGCGATGCCCGGCAGGTAGAAGCGCTCGAACTTGCCGTGCACCATGTGCGCGAAATACGCGCCCACCACCTCGGGCGTGACGCGCGACCAGATGAGCGGCAGCCATTCAGGTCGGCGCGCCACGAGGCCGATATTCGACAGGTTGCCTTTGTCGCCGCTGCGCGCCCAGGCTAGTTCGATCAGGCGCACTTCCACTTGTTGGCCGCCGTCTTCCGCGAAGGTCGGGGGCTCTGCGATCGCCACGGCCTGCGCCGGGCTGACGGCTGGCGGCACCGCCACGGCGTGTCGTTGATCATCGAGCACGAAAGCCATCGGCACCGCCTCCTTGGCGAGCAAAAAGGCGAAGGGCTTGATCAGCGGCGACACCGCCGGCCGGCCGCCGCCGGGCCCCGTGGTACCGGGTGACCACGAAGTACCCGATGGTGCAATCTCGCGCGCGAACATCGCCAGCGCGGCCTTCTGGGGATGGTTGGCAACCACGCGCATCATGACCTCGCGCACATGCCGCGTACGCGCGTGCGGGCCATAGAGCGATTCAGCGCCGATCACCTCGATGTAGGTCGACGTGAACGGCGGCAGGCCCATTTCGGCGAGGATTTCGCTCGTTCGCTCGATGATCGACTCGGCCGTGCGCACCGCCTTCTTCTCGGCATCGATACCGACGATCACCATGCTCCCAGCGCAACGGAAACCGTCCAGTTGGGTTGCCGAGACCTTGTAGCTCGGCGACGGCGCACGGCCACGCGCCGGGCTCACGCGCACCCGGTCGGCGCCTTGCTGCTCGATCGTTACTTCCCGGAAGTCGCAGCTCACGTCGGGCAGCATGTAGGCGCCCGGGTCGCCGATTTCGTAGAGCAGTTGCTCGGCCACGCACGCCCGTATCACCTTGCCGCCGGTGCCTTCGGGCTTGGTCACGACAAAGCTGCCGTCGGCATGGCATTCGACGATCGGATAGCCGATGTGAGCCCAGTCGGGGATATCTGCCCAGTCGGTGTGCAGGCCGCCTGTCGCCTGACAGCCGCATTCGATGATGTGGCCCGCCAGACTGCCGGAGGAAAGCAGGTCGTAGTCGTCGGCGCGCCAGCCGAACTCGTGCATCAGCGGGCCGAGCGTGACGGCGCTGTCGACGCAGCGGCCCGTGATGACCACGTCGGCGCCCGCTGCCAGCGCGGCGGCAATGGGAAGTGCGCCCAGGTAGGCGTTGGCGCTCAATACCTTCTCAGGCAGCGACTCGTCGGTGAACATGTCCTTCGTGCCGGCATCGCGCACGACGGGCATCTGCGCGCTCACGTCATCGCCTTCGACCACCGCGATGCGCAGTGCCACGCCTTCGGCCTCGGCCAATGCCTGGAGCGCGGCAGCGCAGCCGTGCGGATTGATGCCGCCGGCATTGCTCACGACCTTGATGCCCTGGCGCTTGACCTCTGCCAGCACCGGCTTCATCGCGATGTCGACGAAATCCGTGGCGTAGCCCATCTCCGGCTTCTTGGCGCGCGCCGCGGCCAGGATCGCCATCGTCGTTTCGGCCAGATAGTCGAACACCAGGTAGTCGAGGCGGCCGAGCTTCACCAACTGCGGCGCCGCCACCATGCTGTCGCCCCAGAAACCTGAGGCACCCCCGACGCGAACGGTCTTCTGCACGGCGGCGGGCGTGGGCGTGGTCATGGCGAACGGTCCTCTATGGCAACGGATGAAGCGAGCTTAGGCGAGGAGGGCGGGGCGACGCTTGCGCCAACTCGCTGCGTGGGGGCAAGCGCTGCGGAGGAGACAACCGACGAGGCGCTGGGGCATGATCGGATGGCCGCTGCTTCATGTTCCATGTGTCTTTCCTGCGCGGCATCTGCCATGTCATTGCCTCCACCTACCGCCGAGCGCGCTCCTGCCCACGGCCGAACCATCACCATCCGCGGTTATCGCCGCAACGATGGCCTCTGGGACATCGAAGGTCACCTTCGCGACGTTCGCGACCAGCATTTCAAGTTTCCGGGCGGCGAAAGGCCGGGCGGTGAGGCGATCCATTCGATGTGGCTGCGTCTCACGGTGGACAACTCGGCGCTGATCGTCGATGCAGTCGCCGCAACGGAGGATTCGCCGTTTCCCGATGCCTGCGGCGACATCGCGCCGAACTACGCAGGGCTGATCGGCCTGCGCGTGGGGGCGGGATTCAACCGTCACATCTCGAAGCTTTTCGGCGGGATTCGCGGTTGCACCCACATGTCGGAGTTGCTTCGGACCATGGCGACCGGTGTCATCCAGACGCTCGCCGGCACCAACCTCACGGTGTCGGAGACGGAGAAGCCCTTCCAGCTCGACGGCTGCCACGCGTTGGCGAGCGACGGACCGCGCGTGGCACTGTTCTATCCACGCTGGTATCGGCCGGGGAAGGACGATCCGGACGCCGAGGTGGACCCGCAGTCATAGCCAGTCGGCGCAAGACCGTCCGGCCTCGGCGCGGCTAGCCTTGGCGGACAAGGAGACATCCATGGAGTTTCTGGAGGCGCCGCCGCTCCCTTTCTATTTCTCGCCAGAGCATGAGCAGTTCCGCGCCAGCCTGCGCGAATTCGTGGCGAAGGAAATCACGCCTTTCGTCGCCGAATGGGATGAGGCCGAGACCTTCCCCCGCGAACTCTATGCGCGCGCAGCGTCGCTTGGCGTCCAAGGCCTCGGCTATCCGGAGGCCTACGGCGGCACCCCGGCAGACGTGTTCTATCAAATCGTGGTGGCCGAAGAATTCGCGCGTTGCGGCGGTGGCGGCCTGCAGGCCTCGCTGAACTCCCACAGCATCGCCTTGCCGCCCATCCTCCTGGCGGGCAGCGAGGCGCTCAAACAGCGTGTGATTCCGCGGGTGCTCGCCGGCGAGAAGATCGCGGCGCTGGCCGTGACCGAGCCCTCGGGCGGCTCGGACGTGGCGGCCCTGAAGACCACGGCCGTCCGTGAAGGCGACCACTACATCGTCAACGGCGAGAAGACCTTCATCACGTCCGGCATGCGCGCCGATTTCATCACCACCGCCGTGCGCACCGACCCGGCCAACAAGGGTGCCGGCGGCATTTCGGTGCTGGTGATCGACGGCGACACGCCCGGCCTCACGCGCTCGCCGCTCAAGAAGATGGGCTGGTGGAGTTCCGACACGGCGCATCTGCGCTTCGAGAACTGCCGCGTGCCTGCGGCGAATCTCGTGGGCGTCGAGAACAAGGGCTTCAAGACCTTCATGAACAACTTCAACAGCGAGCGCCTCTTCATGTCGGCGTCGGCCTGCGGCTTTGCGGAGGTGTGCCTGGAAGAGGCTGTCGACTGGGCGCGGCAGCGCACCATCTTCGGCATGCCGCTGTCCGAACGCCAGGTAGTGAGACACAAGCTCATGGACATGACGCTGCGCATCGACGCCGCACGCACGCTGGTCTACGACCTGGCCTACCGCATCGAGCACAAGCTGGCCGACCCTGCACGGCTGGTGGCGCGCGTGTGCCTGGCCAAGGTGCAGGCCACGCAGGCAATGCAGTTCTGCGCCGACCAGGCCGTGCAGCTTCTCGGTGGCATGGGCTTCATGCGCGGCACGCGCAGCGAACGCATCTACCGCGAGGTCAAGGTCATGATGATCGGCGGCGGCTCCGAGGAGGTCATGAAAGACCTGGCGGCGCGCCAACTCGGCCTTTGATCGGCCGCTGAGATAACCAGGGCAAGCACGATGAAAGATACCGCCGACGATCTCCGCGCCGAATACCGTGCGCTCGCGGACCTCTGCCGCACGCTGACACCCGGGCAATGGCGCCTGCGCAGCGAGTTCTACGGCTGGACGCCCTGGGACGAAGTGGCCCACCTCTGCTTCTTCGACGAGACCGCCTTGCTCGCGGTCACCGATGCAGACGCCTTCGCACGCGATGCCCAGGTGCTCAACGAGATGCTCGCCGCCGGCAAGGAGTTCAGCACGATCGCGCGCGACAAATACGGCCACCTCGATGGTGCAGCACTTCTCGCGCTCTGGGAGCCGATCGCGATGCGCCTGACCGATGTGCTCGCGGGCCTCGACCCCAAGGCGCGGCTGCCCTGGTACGGGCCGATGATGAGCGCGCGCTCCTTCGCCACAGCGCGCCTGATGGAGACCTGGGCGCATGGCCAGGATGTGTGGGACGTGCTCCGGCGCCGCAGGCCCGGCACGGCGCGCCTGAAGCACATCGCGCACATTGGCGTCACGACCTTCGGGTGGACCTTTGTCAATCGAGGACTGCCGGTACCGCCCGTGGTGCCGTACATCGAACTCGAAGCGCCCGACGGCGAAACCTGGCGTTGGGGCGATCCGACTTCGACGGAGTCGGTGCGCGGCACCGCGCTCGATTTCTGTCTGCTCGTGACCCAGCGGCGCAACGTTGCGGACACGGCGCTGCGCTATACGCAAGGCAGCGCGAAGCAATGGCTGTCGATCGCGCAATGCTTCGCCGGTCCTCCCGCCGACCCGCCGGCACCCGGCGTGCGCAAGGTGGATGACGCCAACGCATGACCGGATTGCCGCTGGCGCTCGATATGCAGGCGCCGATCGAGGCGGCGCTTTCGCGGCTGCGTGAGGGCAGCGCCGAGTGGTGTCTGTCCGACCACACTTTCTCCAATCTCTATCTGTTCCGTGCCGCGCACGACTATCGCTATCTTCCCGGCGAGTGGCCGTGCGTGTCGGGTCGAACCTACGACGGAACACGACACCTGATGCCCCTGTTTGCGTCCGCGGACGCGCCGCTCGAAGTCCTGCTCGGGCTGCTCGAAGGCCACGATTGCCTCTATCCGGTAGCGCGGCGCGATGCCGACGCGCTGCCATCCGAGGTCTTCAGCCTGTCGGATTCACCGGACGACGCCGACTATCTCTACGCAGCGACACAGTTCGCGGACTACCCGGGCCGCGCACTCGCCGCGAAACGCAGCCAAGTACGGCAGTTGTTGGCCACCCACACCCTCTCGGCCGAGCCCTTCGGCGAAGCATGGACCGGCGCGGCACGCGAGGTGCTGCGCGGCTGGATGGCGCAAAAGGGAAAAAGCGAGGGTGAAGCCGATGAAGCGGCCTGCATCGAAGCGCTCGACCATGCCGCGCGCTTCGGATTCGAAGGCTTTGTCCATTTCGCGAACGGTTTCCCCGCAGGCTTCGTCCTGGCGCAGGCGCTGCAGCCGGGCGTGTTCGTGATGCGTTTCGCCAAAGGCCTCGACAGCCATATCGGCATCTATCCGCACATGTTCCAGCACTTCTGCCGCGCCTTCGCGCGCCCGGTCACCTGGCTCAACTTCGAGCAGGACATGGGACTGCCGGGTTTCCGGCGCAGCAAGCGCTCGTACGGGCCCTCCGCGCTGATCCCCAAATTCCGGGTTCGTCGGCGTGCCTGACGGCGATGCAGCCACTTCGCGCAAGACCGGCCGGGACCCGGTGCCTAAGCTCGACGAATGGCAACCATTGAATCGACCATTTCCAGCGGCAGCGAAGCCTTCAAGGCGAACGCCGAAGGCATGCAGGCCTTGATCGAGCGCGTGCGTGGCTACGAGCAGCGCAGCATCGCGACATCGGCCAAATCACGCGAACGCTTCGAGAAGCGCGGCCAACTGCTCCCACGCGAGCGGCTGTCTCTTCTGCTCGATCCCGGCACGCCTTTCCTCGAGATTTCATCGCTTGCGGGACTGGGCCTGGACAACCCCGACTTGGAGAAAAGCGTTCCGGGGGGCGGCGTGATCGCCGGCATCGGCTGGGTCTCCGGCGTGCGCGTCATGGTCAATGCATCTGATTCCGGCATCGATGCCGGTGCGCTGCAGCCGATGGGCATTCCGAAGCAGTTGCGCATTCAGGAACTTGCGCTGGAGAACAAGCTGCCGTACGTGCAACTCGTCGAAAGCGCGGGCGCCAATCTCATGACCTACAAGGTCGAGGAATTCATCACCGGCGGGAGCCTGTTTCGCAACCTCGCGCGCATGTCGGCCGCCGGCTTGCCCGTCATCACCGTGACGCACGGCTCATCGACGGCAGGCGGCGCCTACCAGACGGGCCTGTCGGATTACATCGTGATGGTGCGCGGGCGTTCGCGGGCCTTCCTGGCCGGGCCGCCGCTGCTGAAGGCCGCCACCGGCGAGATCGCGACCGAAGAAGAACTCGGCGGCGCGGTGATGCACACGTCGATCTCGGGCCTGGGCGACTATCTTGCAGAGGACGACCGCGACGCCATCCGCATCGCGCGCGAGATCCTCGCCAACATCGACTGGAATCGCGACCTGCCACAGGAGCCGCCGCGGCGCTACAAGCCGCCGCGCCACGACGCCGAGGAGTTGCTCGGCATCATGCCGATGGATCCCAAGCGCCCGGTCGACATGAAGCAGGTGATCGCGCGCATCGCCGACGACTCGGAGTTTCTCGAATTCGGCGAAAACTACGGCAGCGCCACCGTGGTGGGCCACATCAAGATCGAAGGACTGCCGCTGGGCATCGTGACCAACAACGGCCCGATCGACCTGGCCGGCGCGACCAAGGCCACGCATTTCATCCAGGCCTGCTGCCAGTCGAAGACGCCGCTTCTCTACCTCAACAACACGACCGGCTACATGGTGGGCAAGGACTACGAGGAGGGCGGCATGATCAAGCACGGCTCGAAGATGATCCAGGCCGTGACCAATGCCACCGTGCCGCAGATCACGATCTATTGCGGCGCATCCTTCGGGGCCGGCAACTACGGTATGTGCGGCCGCGGCTTTCATCCACGCTTCTGCTTTTCATGGCCGAACGCCAAGACTGCGGTGATGGGGGGTGAGCAAGCTGCCAGGACGATGGTCATGGTCACCGAGGCGGCAATGAAGCGCAAGGGCGAGGTCGACCAGGCGAAGCTCGACGATCTGGAGCGCCGCATCATCGAGCGCTTCGACAGCCAGATGAGCGTGTTCACCACCAGCGCGCGCGTGCTCGACGACGGCGTGATCGATCCGCGCGACACGCGCGCCGTGCTCTCGAACGTGCTCTCGATCTGCCGCGAAGCTGAATTGCGCCAACCGCAAAAGATGCAGTTCTCGGTGGCCCGCCCATGACCTACGGGTTCCATTCATGACCGCACCCGCACCCACTTCCCACGCCACGCCTTTTCACAAGCTGCTCATCGCCAATCGCGGCGAGATCGCATTGCGCGTGATCCGCAGCGCGCGCTCTCTCGGTTATCGCACCGTGGCCGTCTACTCCACCGCGGACGCCCAGGCGCGCCACGTACAAGAGGCCGATCAGGCCGTGTGCATCGGCGAACCGCTGCCGGCGCAGTCGTATCTGAACATCCCTGCGATCATCGAAGCCGCAAAGCTCAGCGGTGCCGACGCGGTGCATCCGGGCTACGGCTTTCTCGCGGAAAACGAAGATTTCGCGCGGGCTTGCAAGGACGCGGGACTGGTCTTCATCGGCCCCTCGGCCGAGGCCATCGCATCGATGGGCAACAAGGCCGGCGCCAAGACCTTGATGCAGGCGGCCGGCGTGCCTTGCATTCCGGGCTACCAGGGCGAAGACCAGAGCGAGGAGCGCCTGGTACGAGAGACCGCGCGCATCGGCTTCCCGGTGATGATCAAGGCCACGGCCGGTGGGGGAGGCCGCGGCATGCGGCTTGTCTCGTCCGCGGAGGAGTTTCCCGACCTGCTGCGCAGCGCGCGCTCGGAGGCGCAGAGCGCGTTCGGGAATCCGGAGGTGATCCTCGAGCGTGCCATCGTCGAGCCGCGCCATATCGAGATCCAGGTCTTTGCGGATCGCCACGGCAACGCGATCCATCTTGGCGAACGCGATTGCTCGGTGCAGCGGCGCCATCAGAAGCTGATCGAGGAGGCGCCGTCGCCCGCAGTGAATGCCGAACTCCGCGAGCGCATGGGCGCAACGGCAGTGGCGGCGGTCAAGGCGATTCGCTACGAAGGCGCGGGAACGCTCGAATTCCTGCTCGATCGCGAAGGCAACTTCTACTTCATGGAGATGAACACGCGGTTGCAGGTGGAGCACCCCGTGACCGAGGCCGTGACCGGGTTGGATCTGGTGGAACTGCAACTGCGCGTCGCGGCCGGCGAGCCGCTGCCGTTGTCCCAGGAGCATGTCCGTCTTGACGGCCATGCGATCGAAGTGCGGCTGTGCGCGGAAGATGTCGACAAGGGCTTCATGCCGCAAAGCGGCGCGGTCGCACTCTGGAGGATGCCCGCGCGATTGCGCGTTGAAGAAGCGTTGCAGGACGGCGGCGAAATCCCGCCGTTCTACGACTCGATGATCGCGAAGATCATCAGTCACGGCCGCACGCGCGACGAGGCGCGGCGAAAGCTCGTCTCAGGCCTTGAAGACATGGTGGCGCTCGGCGTGACGACCAATCAGGCTTTCCTGCGGCGTTGCATTTCGCATCCGGTATTCGCAAGCGGCGGAGCGACGACGGCCTTCATTGGCCAGCATCACGACGAACTGCTTGCGACAGACGCCGTCACGCAAGAGCGGGCCGCGGCGCTCGCCGCCGTGCTTCTCTACGAGACGACCGGCGAGCGTCGCCCACAGCCGCAAGGACGTCGCATGTGGCACAGCCTGCCCATATCGGCGCGCTTCGAACTTGCCGGGCAGCTTCGCAGTGCCGGCATGGTGCTGTCCGAACGGCGGCACTTCGATGTCACCTTGGGCGGAACGACTTTTGCCATCGAGTTGATCACGCTCGGCGACGACGCGGTGCGAGTCATTTGCGACGGCGTGCTCGAAAGCGCTACCTACCATCGCGACGGCCCGATGCTGCTCATGCACTACCGCGGCCTCTCGTTGCATGTGGAGGACAAGAGCCGCGCTGCCCCGGCGCGACAAGGCGAGTCGGGCGGGGATGGCAAGCTGCGCGCATCGATGAATGGACGCGTGGTTGCCGTACTGGCCGAGGTGGGTCAACAGGTCCGAGCCGGCCAGCCGATCGTGACGCTGGAGGCGATGAAGATGGAGCACGTCCACACCGCGCCGTTGAGCGGCAGGCTCGCGGCGGTGCATGTCTCGAACGGTGATCAGGTGGCGGCCAGCCGCGTGGTGGCCGAGATCGAAGCTGATGCGGCCGAGCCCGTCGAAGCGGGCCGGTGAGGCGCTTCAGTTGAACATCCGGGGATCGAACTCGAGAGGATTGCGCTCGACATGCACCGCGATGTGCCGGTACTGAGGGTGATCGGGATTGATGACCAGGTTCAGGTCGCCCGGCTCGACTGCTGAAGGAACCCATAGGCCCAAGGTCTGGCCCCGCTCGCGCCATTGCAGCCCGACCGCCTGCGTCAGAGCCTGGTTCGTCACCCAGTCCGCGGGCAGGGCGGACATGACGCTCGCATCGAGCGTCGCCTCATCGGGCAAGTCGAGCCGCATCAGCGCCAGATTCCTCGGCGCAATGCCGTTGCAATTCACGCGCATTTCCAGTTGGCAGATGGACCGGCTCGAACCCGCGTAGACCACCGGTTTTCCGACAGGCGGCAAGGGATGCCATCGCCCGGCAGCCAATGTGGAGCCGATCCACAGGGAGTCGAGCGTGAGATTCCTGGTGCTCGCGATGCGCCAGACGGGCAGCGTCAAACGACGCCCCCGTGTTCGATCGCATTCAGGATTTCGCGCACACGCTCGGCGCCGAATTCGTTGGACGCGAATTCCAGCGGCGTCTTGCCGTCGAGCAGCGGATGGGACTTGGTCATCCAGGCCGGGCCGTCTTCGCCGAAAACCTCGGCGGCCCGGACCAGGAGGTCGGAGTGGCGCAGCATGCGCTCGGTCACGGTGGCGTCCAGGTCCTTGTCGCCGCCGCCCTTGCGCGACAGCATCGAAGGCGTGAGGTTGAGCGCGATCTGCAGGTCCTTGCGGCGCTCCAGTCCGGAGGCGGCGAACCATTCGTCGATGACTCTGGCCCTGACCGGGGATGCCGCCATTTCGGCCGCTTGTTGGCGGTTGAAGAGCAGGATGCCGTGCGCCGCGTCGTTGCCGGCCGCGTGAAAGACCCAGAGGGGGCGGTTCTCGCCGATGCTGCCATAGGCCGCCTCGAACACGCGCTGGAACTTGGCGGCCTGGCCGTACGCGGCAGCGTCTTCGGCCGCCACGGCGACAGGCTTCGAGCCGAGGCGGGGGTATCGCCGTGTCTTGGCCGCCGGTTGTTTGCTCGATCGTTGGGTGGAAGTCATGGCTCAGACACTAGCATAGTTGCAAATGCAATGCTGGTATGTTGCATTTGAATGAATCCAAGCGTTCAGCGCATCCGATCCGCCACCCAGTCCACGAAGACGCGCACACGCGCCGACAACTGCCTGTGATGTGGATAGAGCACCGAAACTGGCATCGGCGCAGGCCTGAATTCCGTGAGCACCTCGCGCAGCGCACCAGACGCCAGCAGTTCCTGCACGTGGTAGCGTGGCAGCTGCACGACGCCCAGCCCGGCCTCGCAACAGGCGACGTAGGCATCCGCATGACTCACCGTGACCGAGCCGCGCAACTGCATCGCCTGCCGTTCTCCGTCGACGGTGAACTCGAAGGGCAGGACCTTGCCGCTGGCGTTCGCGTAGTTCACTGCGCGGTGGGCGCGGAATTCATCCGGCGTCATGGGCTCGCCGAAGCGGTCAAGGTAGGCGGCGCTCGCACACGTCACTTGCTCAAGCAGCGCGACGCGTCGGCCCACCATGCTTGACTCGCGCGGCTCGCCGGCGCGCAGCACGCAGTCGATGCGCTCGCGCACCAGGTCGACCAAACGGTCGCCGAGGCCGATCTCCAGCTCGATGTCGGGGTACTTGTCGAAGAAATCGCCGATGTGTGGCAGCAGGAAATACCGGGCGAGGGTGCCTTGCAGGTCGACGCGCAACTTGCCCTTCGGCTTCGCCGCCGATTGGGTGAAGGCGGCCTCCGTTTCCTCGAGATCGGCCAACAGTTGCTGGCAGCGCTGGTAATACGCCTCGCCGTCCAGCGTGGCGCTGACTTGCCGCGTGGTCCGGTGCAGCAGGCGAACACCGAGACGTCTTTCAAGCTGCTGGATGGTGTGCGTGACCGTCGCGCGCGGCAGCTGAAGCTCGTCCGCGGCCTTGGTGAAGCTGCGCTGGTCGACGATGCGCACGAAGACTCGCATGGCTTCGAAACGGTCCATCTGAAAGCCCTCAATTGTTTGTTCTGATTGAACAGTGAAGGCAAATCTAACGCATTTATCTGAAAGGCGATAGACAGAACAATTCATTCACCGACTCGGCAATGAGCGGCGAAATCAGCCCTCAACCAACGTCAACCCAACCCATGGGAATCCGTCATGAATAACGCTTCACAGGTCGCCATCGTCACCGGCGCATCGCGTGGCATCGGCGCCGCTATCGCAACCCGTCTTGCCAAGGATGGCTACAAGGTCATCGTCAACTACGCCGGCAACGCCAAGGAAGCCGCGAAGGTGGTGGAAACCATCGCAGCCGCCGGCGGCGAGGCAAAGGCCGTGCAGGCCGATGTGGCCGACCCGGCTGCCGCCCGCCGCCTCTTCGACGAAGCGCTGCTCGCCTATGGCCGCGTGGACGTGCTCGTGAACAACGCGGGGATCATGCCGCCCGCCTTGCCGCATCTCGCGGACACGGACGACCAGACCTTCGATCGCTTGTTCGCTGTGAACGTCAAGGGCAGTTTCAACACCCTGCGCGAGGCCGCGAGCCGCCTTCAATCGGGTGGCCGTATCGTGAACTTCTCGACCAGTGTGATCGGCCTGGCCTTGCCCGGCTATGCGGTGTACGCGGCGACCAAGGGCGCGATCGAGGTCATGACCAACATCCTCGCCAAGGAATTGCGCGGACGGAACATCACCGTCAACGCCGTTGCGCCGGGACCCACGGCCACCGCATTGTTCCTCGACGGCAAGACGCCCGAAGCGGTCGAGCGCCTCGCCAAGGCTGCGCCGCTGGAACGGCTCGGTACGCCGGATGACATCGCAACCGCGGTCGCTCAACTGGCGGCTCCCGGCGGTTGGGTGAACGGCCAGACGCTGCGCGTCAACGGCGGCCTTGTCTGAGCCGACGCCTTCAGCGCCGCAATTGCCGCACTGCCTCGGCCAGGGCTTGCACGGTCAGCGGCGCCGAGCCCTCGGCCTCGTTGCTGATGGTGACGTAGGCGCGATGGCCTGCGCTCGTGGTTCCGTGGATCACCCGCGCCAGGGTGGTCCGGGTCTCGGGATCGAGGTCGACCAGCTTGTCGAACGGCTCGTACAGCGTCTTGGCTTCTTCGTAGCCATAGGCGCCGTGTCGCCGGTGGAGGTTCCATCGGCACACGAGCGGTCCGGGCCAGAGGGCGCGCAGCAGCGGAAGCTGATCCTCGATGGGCGGCATCTTGGAGTGAAGACCGAGGCAGTAAGTCGCGCCTGCTTCCCGGAGCACATCGCAGAAGGCAGGCGTCAGGAACTCCGGATTGCGCACTTCGACCGCGATCACGGCGTCGGGAGCGATAGGGCGCAGGGGCGGCATCGCCTTCAACATCGCGCCGAGCCGGTCGAGGATTTCAGGGAGCCGGCCCAGCATCGGGCCGGGCAGGGGACTGAGCTGGAACACCAGCGCGCCCAGCTTGGCGCCCAGGCCATCGAGCGCCGGCTGGACGAATTCCATCGCAGCGAGCATCGGGTCCAGAAAGGCCGGATTGGGCTCCATACCGCGCCCATCCTCGCCGCGCACCACGGCATCGGCGACGAGGCTCGGCGCCTTCACGACGAAGCGGAAATCCTCCGGCACCTGCGCCGCATAGACCGAGAACTGGCTGGCGGACAAAGGCTTGTAGAAGCTGCGGTCGATGCTCACCGCGCGAAACAGCGGATGCTGGACATAGGCCGCGAGGCCGTGTTTGGACAGGACGGATGGTTCGTAGTCGCCGTCCCAGACTGTGTCCTTCCATCCCGGGAAGGACCAGGACGATGTGCCCAGGCGCAGGCCCGGCGGAAGATCTGCCGCGAGCGCCTGGAGCAACGGATCGGGTGAAACCGCCTGGACCTTTGCCGTGCGCTTGCCAGCACGCTTCCCGGCAGCGGGAGCAAGTGACGGCGAGGGTGCCGGCTCGTCGTCCGGCTCGCTCAGGTCGTCGAAAAGAGATTCCTGCATCAGCCCTTCACCCCGATTCCGATTCCGGTTCCGGAGCCAGCACGAAACTGCTCTTGATGCCCTGCGTCGCCGACGGGCCGACCCACAGGTCGAACGAACCGGACTCGACGGTCGGCTTCAGGTCCTGCCCGATGAACATCAGGTCGGCGCGGGACAAGGTGAAGTCCACATCGACCGTCTGGCCCGGCTTGATGCGCAGCTTCCGGAAGCCCTTCAGCTCGCGCACCGGCCGCGTCACGCTCGCGGCCCTGGCGCCGATGTAGAGCTGCACCACTTCCTCGGCGTCACGCGCGCCGGTATTGGTGACCCGTGCGCGAACATCCAGCTTGCCGTTCCATTCCATTCGCCCGGACTTGAGTTCAAGCGCGTCGTAGCGCACTCGCGCATAGCCCAGCCCGTAGCCGAAGGGGTAGAGCGCATCGTTGGTTGCGTCGAGGTAGCGCGCCTTGTACATCTGTGAGGGCGCGTCCGGAAGCTGCGGCCTGCCCGTGCGCTTGTGGCTGTAGTAGTAGGGCACCTGGCCCGGCATCTGCGGAAAGCTGACAGGCAGCCGGCCCGATGGGTTGACGTCGCCGAAGAGCACGTCGGCGATGGCCGGCCCCGTCTGCGAACCCAGGAACCATGTGACGACGATCGCGTTCGCCCCGCGCACGCCGCCCTTGAGCGCGAGGGCCCGTCCGTTGCGCAGCAGGATGACCACCGGCTTGCCGGTCGCGGCGATCGCGTCGGCGAGATCCTGCTGCGCCTTCGGAATCTCGATGTCGGAACGCGAACGCGATTCGCCCGACATCTGTTCGTTCTCGCCGATCGACAGCACCACGATGTCGGCGTCTTTCGCTGCGGCCACCGCCGCGGCGATGCCGCCATCGATCGGCGCGTCGACATCCGAACCGCGCACCACAGTCAGCGATTCGGGCGGCGACAGTCGGCCGCGCAGCGCGTCCTCGATGCCGACAGGCGGCGTCTGGCCGGGAAAGATGCGCCAAGGCCCGAACAGGTCCGACGTACCGGTGAAGGGGCCGATCAGCGCAATCTTCTTGCCCGACTTCGGCAGCGGCAGAAGATCACCGTCGTTCTTGAGAAGCACGATGGAGCGGGCCGCCGCCTCGCGCGCCAGCACCTGATGCGCACCCACATCGAAGCGAGGACCGTCTTGGCTGTCGTCGAGGCCCCTGAAGGGTTGGTCGAAGAGCCCGAGCTTGGTCTTGACATGCAGGACGCGCCGAACCGCGTCGTCGAGCCGCGACATCGGCACCTCGCCGGCCGCGACAAGGGTGGGGAGGTACTTCATGTAGAGCCCGCTCTGCATGCTGACATCGGTCCCGGCGAGGAATGCGCGCCGCGCCGCTTCACGGCCATTCGCGGCGAAGCCATGCGCGATGAGTTCTTCGTCGGCGGTGTAGTCGGAGACGACGAAGCCCTGGAAGTGCCACTCCTTGCGCAGCACCCCGGTAAGCAACGCGGGATTGGCGTTCGACGGAATGCCGCCGATCTCGTTGAAGGCGCTCATGATCGACAGCGCGCCGGCGTCGATCGCGGCGCGAAACGGCGGCAGATAGACCTCGCGCAGGGTCCGGTCCGACAGGTCGACCGTGTTGTAGTCCAGCCCGCCTTCGGCGGCGCCATAGCCGGCGAAATGCTTGGGCGTCGCGAGCATCGCATCCGCGCGCGACAGATCGGGGCCCTGGAAGCCACGCACACGCGAGGCGGCGAACTGGCGGCCCAGGTAGACGTCTTCGCCTGCGCCTTCGACCCCGCGGCCCCAACGGGCGTCGCGCGCGATGTCGACCATCGGCGCAAACGTCCACCGGAAGCCGTCGGCACTGGCTTCTTCCGCCGAAGCGCGTGCCGTGCGCTCAGCCAGCGCCGGTTCCCAACTGGCGGCTTCGGCCAGCGGCACCGGAAACACCGTGCGAAAGCCATGGATGATGTCCGCGCCGAAGATCAGCGGGATGCCGAGCCGCGATTCGTTGACGGCCACCTGTTGTGCGCGCCGCTTGCCTTCCAGGCCTTCGTCATTGAAGAGTCCGGTCACGCGCCCCGCGCGGATGTCGGTCAGTTGCTGGTCGACGCTCTGCTTCGCAGCCTGAGGATTGGCGACGATGTCCACACCGGCCGGGGCGTAAAGACTCAGCTGGCCCACCTTTTCTTCCACCGTCATCCGGCCGATCAGTGATTCGACACGCGCTTCGGCAACCGATTGCTGAACGGCGGTCGAACAGCCCGTAATGCCGGCCACGACAAAGAGGACAAGGGTGGCCGCCGGAAATCTGCAAACACTCATGGCTGCCGATTTTCGCGGACAGCGCGGGCACAATCCGCGCCATGAGGCAATGGTTACGCACCCGGGGTGGCTGGTGGCTCGCCTGGCTGCTGGTCACCGGCGCCGGCGCGGCCTGGATTGCGCGTGCCGAAATCCAGCAGTTGCACGAGGATTTCGAGGTCAACGGGCGCATCGCGCACCGGCTGATGAGCCAGCAGGTGGTGCAGTACGACGCGGTACTCGCGACGCTCGCGCTGCTGGAAACCGTGCCCGGCGGGAGTCAGCCCGAGCGGCGATTGCCGTCTGTCTATCCGTCGATCCTTGGCGTTCAGCGCCACGAGGCCGACGCGCCTTGGTCCGACCCCCGCCTCGCCGATGCGGCAGCCCGCTCGCTTGAATTGCG
This sequence comes from Variovorax sp. 05L425, assembly GCF_056397705.1. Lineage (NCBI taxonomy): Bacteria > Pseudomonadati > Pseudomonadota > Betaproteobacteria > Burkholderiales > Comamonadaceae > Variovorax > Variovorax sp. 05L425. The sequence continues at coordinate 112,748 of NZ_JBFTNY010000016.1, forward strand.
GCGTCCCGAATTCGTTGCGGACGATTTTCCCGGCGGTCGCTACAGCCTGGTGATCGGTGCGCTCCCGACCAGCTATGTGATCGACATCGACCTCGCAACGACGGTGCCATGGCGAGACTGGCCGATGGACCCGAAGACCAGCCCGGTCCGCGTCACGCTTGAAAGGGAAGGGCAGCAGTTCGTGGTCCAGCCGGGGGCGGAAACCCTACCCGGCGGCGGCTGGCACTTCGGCTTCCGCAAGGTGCTGGCTTCGGAGAGCCAGGCCTTCGATCTCGTGGCGGAGCGCCGGGTGTCGTGGACGGAACTGCCTTGGGGCGCGATGAGTGGGTGGGCGCTGGCGGTGGGACTCGTGCTCGGCGGCGCTGCCATGTTTCGGCGCCAGCGGATCGCACGGCAGCGCGCCGAAGATCTCTTGCGGCTGGGACAGGTCGCGAGGCTCAACGCGCTGGGCGAACTCGCCGCCGGCATGGCGCACGAGCTGAATCAGCCTCTGACGGCGATGCTGGCCAACACGCAGGCCGCCCGGCGGCTCCTCGATGACGATCCGCCGGAACTCGCGACCGCGCGAACGGCGATGAAGCAGGCAGCGGAACAGGCGCGGCGAGCCGCCGATGTGGTGGGTCGCCTGCGCCGCGTGATCGAGCGGCCCGAACGCCACGCCGACACACGGCCCGTGCCTTTGCAGGAGGCGCTGCGCAGCGTGCTCCATCTGCTGGCGCCGGAATTCGAGGGACGTTCGGTTGTGCCAGCGGTCGACGATACGGCCCATGCGCCCGTCATCGTGCAAGTCGACCCGATCGCGCTCGAACAGATCATCCACAACCTCCTGATGAACGCCCTGCAAGCGCTGGACGAAGCGCCGTCAGGCGAGCGACGCCTGCGGCTCGCGATCGGGCGCGAAGGCGCAGTGGGTGTGCTGACCGTCACCGACAACGGTCGCGGCTTCGCGCCCGACGCGTTGCCGCACATCTTCGAACCGTTCTTCAGCACGCGCGAAGGCGGCCTCGGCCTCGGGCTGAGCCTCTGCGAGTCGCTGGCCGTCGGCATGGGCGGATCGCTCGCCGCCGAGCACGAGTCGCCACGCGGCGCCCGCTTCACGCTGCGATTGCCGCTGGCCGCCGCATCCCCGGAGCACACCGCATGAACGAGCCGCAGTCCCCGCTGATTCACTTGATCGACGACGACCTCGCCGTGCGGGAAAGCCTGGCGCTGCTGATCGGAACCGTCGGCCTGCGCGCGCAGACCTGGGCGGACCCGCAGGAATTCATCGACGGCTTCGACCGCGGCAGCGTCGGCGCGATCGTGCTCGACGTCCGCATGCCGGGCATCAGCGGGCTGGCCGTGCTGGACACGCTCATCGCACAGGGCGTCGACCAACCCGTCATCATGCTCACCGGCCACGGCACGGTGGAGATGTGCCGGCGCGCATTCAAGTCCGGCGCGGCGGAGTTTCTTGAAAAGCCCGTGGACGACGAGCAGTTGCTCGAAGCCCTGCAGCAGGCGGTGCGCCGGCACGTCAACTCGCGCGAGCGCACGCAGGCCGACCAGGCCGCACGCGACCGCTGCGCACAGCTTTCCGAACGCGAGCGCGAGGTGCTCGGCTACATCGTGGCAGGACTGACCAACAAGGAGATCGCGCGCACCCTCGCGCTGTCGCCACGCACGGTCGAATCGCACCGGGCCAACCTGTTCGCCAAGCTCGAATGCGATTCGCTGGCTCGGTTGATCCGCCGCTACGCGTCGCTCGTCGATGGCGAAGCTCCGTAGTTCTACGGAGCACTGCGCGTAGCCGTACGAATGGTGTTCCCGCCGCGCGATTTCTACAGTGGCGGTGCGGTCGGCGAAGTGCCGGCGCGACCCCATCAAACCCATTCGGAGATCCTCATGCATTCAACCCTTCGCCTCGGCAGCCTCGCCGTCCTTCTTGCCGCCGCCGTGACCGCACAGGCACAAAGCCAGGCGCCGAGCCCGGCCGTCCGGGCCGAAAAGAACATGTCGCTCGACCTCGCCAACCAGATCGCCGCCGCCAGCGTCGCAGCCTGCGCCGCCAACGGTTATGCCGTGGCGGCGACGGTGGTGGACCGCGCAGGCACCGTGCGCGCCGTGCAGCGTGCCGACAACGCCGGCGCCCATACGCTGGGCGCCAGCGAACGCAAGGCATGGACTTCGGCATCGGCCAAGTCGCCGACGCTCGCAATGATGGAAAACGCGCAGAAGAACCCGGGCGCGGCCAACCTGGTGAACATCCCCGGCTTCCTGCTGCTCGGCGGCGGCGTGCCGGTGAAGTCGGGCAACGAAGTGATCGGCGCAGTAGGTGTGGGCGGCGCGCCGGGCGGTCACCTCGACGAGCAATGCGCGAACGCGGCGCTCGAAAAGGTCAAGGGTCAACTGGGCTGAGTATCGAAAAGGGGCAGGGCGGGCGCCGCAAACAAGGCGGCTCGGGGACAATCGGGGCGATTCTTTTCGCAGGGCCGCCCCATGTACATGCCTCCGCAATTCAATGGCACCGACCGCGCCATCGCTTTGGAACTGATGCGCGCGCATCCCTTCGCCAGCCTGATTTCGACCGATGACGAAAGCCTGCCATACGTCACTCATCTGCCACTGGTGGCGGATGAAAGGGCGTCCGGCGAACTGGCGCTGCTCGGGCACTGCGCCAAGCCCAATCCGCACTGGCGCTATCTTCGGGACAGGCCCAAGGCGGCGGTGACCTTTCTCGGGCCGCACGCGTACATGTCGCCTTCGGTCTACCCCGATCTCGCCCGCGTCCCGACCTGGAACTACCTCGCCGTGCATTGCACGGTCGAAGCCAGCCTGATCGAAGCACCAGTCGAAAAAGATGCGCTGCTCAAGCGTCTGATCGGCCAGCACGAACCGGCATACGCACAGCAGTGGCGCGACCTCGGCGAAGAGTTCCAGAACAAGATGCTTAACGGCATCGTCGGCTTCGAACTGCGCGTGACGACGCTCCAGTGCAAGCTCAAGCTCAATCAGCACCGCAAGGAGTCGCATCCCGCCATGTACGCGCAGTACAGCGTGGGTTCGTCGGACGAGCAGGCGCTCGCGGGATGGATGAAGCGCCTCGGCATGAACGTGACCGATGCGGTCAGGGCCGAGGAGATCTGAGATGCGCGCTATCGGGCTCATCGGACTTCTGTTGGCGCTGGTCGTCGTAGGGGTGCTCGTCAAGAAGCAACTGAACGTGGTCACTGCGCCGGTGCTGCCGCCCGGCGTGGCGGTAACGGGTGCTGCACCGGCAGGCGATGTTCGCGCCCAGAGCCAGCAGATTCAGCAGCAGATCAAGCAATCCATCGAGGCGGCGCAGAAGCCGCGTCCCATGCCGGATGACAACTGACGCGCACTGGATGGCATTGGCGCTGGCCGAGGCGCGGCGGGCCGGTGAATCCGGCGAAGTGCCGGTCGGCGCAGTGGTGGTGAAAGACGGTGTGCTTGTCGCGAGCGGACGCAATGCGCCGGTCGCGATGCACGACCCCAGTGCGCATGCAGAGATCAACGCGCTGCGGGCCGCAGGGGAGGTGCTCGGGAACTACCGCCTCGATGGCTGCGAGCTTTTCGTGACGCTCGAACCCTGCGCGATGTGCGCCGGGGCCATGCTGCACGCGAGGCTGAAGCGGGCCGTGTTTGGCACAACGGATCCCAAGACGGGCGCCGCAGGATCAGTGGTTGATCTGTTCGTGCAGCCGCAACTCAACCATCACACGGTGATCGAGGGGGGCGTCCTGGCGGACGAGTGCCAGGCGCTTCTGCAAGCCTTCTTCCGCGATCGTCGCAGCGCTGCCCGCGAAGCGGCAGAACCGTTGCGCGACGATGCCTTGCGCACGCCAGCCGAGCGCTTCAGCGCGTTGGCCGACTTTGCCTTCGCGCCGCACTACGTGAGCGAGCTGCCGAGCCTGAGCGGGTGGCGCATGCACTACCTCGACGAGGGTCCGGTCGATGCGGGATTCGCGCTCCTGTGCCTGCACGGACCCGGTGAATGGAGCTATTTCTTTCGCCATCTCGCAGGACTGAGGCAGGCACGCGTCCTGGCGCCGGATCTCATCGGCTTCGGCCAGAGCGACAAGCCCAAGCGCGAGGCGATTCATCGGCTGGACTGGCATCGCGATGTACTGCTCGAGTGGATCGACCGGCTTGATCCCGGGCCGCTGGCGCTCGTGCATAGCGCCGGCGCGTCTGCGCTGGCGTCGCTTCTCGTCGATGCGGCGCCGGCGCGTTTCCCCAAGCTGATGCGCGCACCCGACGAAGGAAGGCAGGCCGTCGACGCATGGCGGGCACCGTTCCCCGATCGCGGCTACGAGGCCGGCCTGCGGGCGCTGGGGGCCATTCCGAAGCGCGCCTCGGGCCTCTCGGCCGCGCAGGCTGCGCAACTCGTCAAGGACGCGATGGGATACTTCGCCCCGTGAAAAAACACATCTACATCTATTCGCCATCCAGCGCCGTGCGCGACAAGGCCGCTTTCAAGCGCGGCATCAAGCGGCTCCAGGCGCTGGGCCACGAAGTCGAGATCGACGAGACCGCCCTTGCCAGCCATCAGCGTTTCGCCGGCGACGATGCCGCACGCCTGGCGGCCATCGCCCGCGCCGCCGCCAGCGGTGCTGACGTGGCGCTCATCTCACGCGGCGGCTACGGCCTCACGCGCATCCTCGACGCCATTCCGTACAAGGCCGTCGCCAAGGCCATCCATCGTGGCACCGAGTTCGTCGGGCTCAGCGACTTCACCGCGTTCCAGTGTGCGCTGCTGGCGAAGACCGGCAGCGTGAGCTGGGCCGGTCCGGCCGTCGGCGAAGACTTCGGCGCCGAAGCAGGGGCCGACGACATCATGGAAGCCTGCTTCGACGATTTACTGTGCGGGCAGGGTGAGGGCACCGGCTGGCGGATGCCGGCGCGCGATTTCACCGGCCTGGGGCCCATTCGCGGCATCCATGGCGCAGTCCTGTGGGGCGGCAATCTCTGCGTGCTGACGAGCCTGCTCGGTACGCCTTACTTCCCGACGATCGACAAGGGCGTGCTGTTCCTCGAGGACGTCAACGAGCACCCGTATCGTGTCGAACGCATGCTCGACCAACTGCGACATGCGGGCGTTCTCGCGCGCCAGAAGGCAGTGATCCTGGGTCAGTTCACGGGGATCCGGAAGGTGCCGCACGACCGCGGCTTCGGCATGCAGGCCGTGACAGCGCGCCTGCGGGAGTTGATCAAGGTCCCGGTGCTGACGGGACTACCCTTTGGTCACGTGCCGACCAAGGTTCTGCTGCCTGTCGGCGCCAAGGTGGAACTTGCGGCCGATGGGCGGGATGTCTTCATGGTCTGGGGGCATCGGCACGCGCACGATCACGCGCACTGAGAGAGCCGGGAGAAAGCAGGGTGCGGGCCTGTCCGAGGCCGAAGCAGCGGCTTTCGATCAGGTGATGATGCGCTGGTGGGTCCTCGGACCCATCGCGTGCGGAAGGCCGCCCTTGAACAGGCGATTGATCTGGCGCATCTGGCGTCGCGCGGCGACTTCACCGTCCACAGCGCTCAGCGCCGTCAGCACATCCTGACGCAGGTACCAAAGCGCTTCGAGATCGCCTGCGAAGCGCACGCGCTGCGCAACGCGTTGCACGGAATGCCCACCGTGAACCTGCAGCAGCGACAGCATGGCTGTGCGAATCCGGCCCATCTGGCGATCCGTGGCACGGCGCGAGCCGAAGCCTGGAAGAGACAGAAAGCGGAAGAACCTGCGGAAGGGGGCCATGGAATGAAGGCGGGTGCCGGAAGCCTTGATGGGTGGGTACGTTACGGCTGGCCCGGTCATCACACAAGTATGGAAACAACATTTCATGTTTAAAAACAACATACTTCACGAATCACTTCAAGTTCCGGTCTAATAACGGATACCAAAGTGTTACTTTGTTAAGTGAAACGTTTTGCATTCGGCGTGTCGAAATGAAAAAGCAACACGTTTGCCGCGAAGTCGAGCGATTTGGCTCTGGAAGGCAGTGTTTTTTTGCTCCTTTGCCATAATCCGAAAGCGAGAGCTACCAAAAACTGCACAACATGGGCGCCGATTCCACTGTCGTATTTGCCGACTTGACGGGGAGCACCAGGGTCTTCGAGGCCATGGGGAACGCACGCGCGACCGAGACGGTGACGCGATTGACCCAGTGGATCGCCGGCGTCTGCGAATCCCACGGTGGTCGCGTCGTCAAGTCGCTCGGTGACGGCGTGTTTGCCGTGTTCGGAAACGGCATTACCGCGACGCGCGCCGTGCTCGAAATGCAGCGCAACCATCAGAAGCGGTTGCAGACCTGGCCGGCCCCGCTGCGCATGGAGCTTCAGATCGGCGTCGCGAGCGGCGAGATCGTGGAAGTCGACGGCGATTGCTATGGCGATGCGGTCAACCTGGCTTCGCGCCTCAGCGATCTCGCAGGCCCCGGGCAGATCTGGGCGACCGAATCGGTCATCGAGCAATTGCACGAAGGCGAGGTTCGCCATCGCAGCCTGGGGCCGATCAATATCCGCGGCAAGAACGAGATGCCCATCGTCCACCGGGTCGACTGGCAGGACGAGGTCTCCGAATTCCTGACGATGCCAGCCTCGCTGGTTCCACCTGCGCGGGCTGCGGATTCGTCCTTCGGGCAGATCGAGTTGGCCTGGCTCGACGTGCGCTCGATGTTTCGTGCGGAAGAGTTGCCGATCCACCTCGGCCGCGTCGATGAGGCGCAGTTCGTCGTCAACGATCCGCGCGTTTCACGCCTCCATGCGCGCATCGAATCGCGCAATGGCAGTTGCGTGCTCGTGGACGTCAGCACGTACGGTACGTGGGTGCGTTTTCATGGCACGGCAGGCGCCAGCGGCGAGATCGCGCTGCGACGCGACGAATGCGTGCTGCATGGCAGCGGTGAAATCGGCCTGGGTGCGCCGTTGAGTGACTTCAGTGCGCCGACCATCTCGTTCAATACCACCGGCGGCAACGTGCTGCTGGCGCGGCGCGACGTGCGCTAAGGCCCTCGGCGCCTCACGAGGCGTCGGGTAGGTCGGAGATGCCCAGTTCCGAACAAATCCGGCTCACGAGGGCCTTTGTTCCCGCCAACTCCGCTTCCAGCCGTGCCACGTGCGCCTTGAGGGCGGCCACTTCGCTCAACGAGATGTCGCCGGCGCCGACGGCTGTCGCAGGACTGGTCAGTTCTTCTGCCGGTTCGCCGCTCAGCAGATGCGCCCAGCGGCTTTCCCGCGCTCCCGGCAGCCTTGGCAGCTTCACCACGAGACTGCCTGCAGGCCGCTCAGCCATTTCCTCGAGAAAAGCCTCGACCGACGAAATGTCCGCGAAGTTGTGCATGCGGTCGGACGCGATGCGAAGTTCTCCCGCCGTCTGCGGTCCGCGAAGCATCAGCACCGTCAGCAGGATGATCGACTGCGACGGAATCCTCAGCACGCCATCCACGTTGTGCGCGTAGCGAAAAACCCGGCCGCCGCTGGTCTCCTGCACGAGGCTGAGACTCTTGAGGCTGTCGATCGCAGTCTGGGCGTCGGCGTCCGTGATCTCGAGGATCGGGTTGCGGCTCGTTTTCTGATTGCAGCCGGCCACCAGGGCGTTGAGGGTGAGCGGATAGCTGTCGGGCACCGTGCGCTGCTTTTCGGCGAGCACGCCGAGCACACGGGTTTCGAGAAGAGAAAGTACGGGCAGCGGGCTGGACATGGCAGGAATTCTGATAGGGATTTGACGGGAATCGGCGGGTCAGCGTAGCTTAGCGACGCGCTGCCTTCCCGTTGCCTATTCCGGAGGCAATGCGGCCGGAACCCGCGTGGATACACGCCACCTGCGGGTGACTCCCGCCACTTCACACAGTGTTATCCACAGAATCGCGGCACAACTCCGCCGACCGATGTTCAGGTCTGCGGCCGCTCGATCACGCGCACGAGACGTTGCAGATCTTCGAGGAGCAGGCGGAGTGGGGCGGCGAGGAGGGCATCCGGCGCATCTTCGCCGCCCGCACGGGTAGCGGCGCGCAGCGCGGCCAGGTCCGGCTGGCCACGTCCGGCGAGGACATCGGCGACGCTCGCAAGGCCGGCGCTTGCGGCCAGTGCGGCTTCGCGACCGCAACGCAGGGGTTGCCGTTCACCGGTAACGCGCAGTACACGGTTGAGCAGCGAGATGTCCTGCACGATCCGGCTCGTCAGTCCGGCAATGTTCCTGTGATGTCGCTCACCACCGGCGGCCTCGGTGCGCTTGAAGACACGCGGTGCGCGGTCTGCGCTTCCGGCGAGCGTCGTCAGGCGATCCAACGCGCTGCGAACTGCGGCGCCTGTTTTCTCGGCGTCGGATTCGTCGCGCGCGCTTCGTGCGTCCGGATCTTGCAGGGGACGGGCCATGCGTTGGAGAAGGGCAGCGCACCCCGCCCGAAGGCGGTCGCCAGCGCGGTATCTCGACGAGACGATGGCCACGCCCATCGCGACGCCGACGCCGATGAGGATCTGGACCACCCGCAACACGGCGACCTGCAATGCCGAATGGCCAGGGAGTCCGCCGGCCGCCAGGATGATCAACGCAGCGATCGGAGCGCTTCGCAAAGCCGGGCTCGCGGCGCTGGCAAAAGACAGCAGCACGATGATCGTGAGCGTCGTCGCGAGGACATTGCTGCCCATATGTTGCAGGTAGACGCCGAGCAGCCCGCCCGCGACGCCGATCAAAGTCCCCCGGGCGCGATCCCAGCCGGCATCGAAGGTCGACGCGGAATTGGGCCGCATCACGATCAGCGTGCTCATGACCGCCCAGAAGTGCTCGGGCAGCCCCACCACCATCGAAATGAAATAGGCGAGAACGACCGCTGAGGCCAGCTGCAGGCCGTGATGCCGCTTCTCGGCATCCATGGAAAACCAGCTCATGATCGCGCATCGACCTGTGCATCGGCGGCCAACGCCTCCGAAATACCTTCGATCAACGTGCAGGCTTGCAGCAGCACCGCGCGTTCGCGTTCGCCGAGCGTGGCTTCAATGACCTTCGCGAGCGAGGCTTCGCCGGCATGGACCGCGGCGGCGAGCCGCTTCGAGCCCAGCCGCGTGAGGCTCAGGAGCGACTGTCGACCGTCGGACGCATGGGCCTTGCGCGCAATCCATCCGTCGTCTTCGAGTTCCGCCAGCAGCCGTGTCAGGGACTGGAGCTTCACGCCTTCACGTGCAGCGAGTTCGGTGGGCGTCGAAGGACCGGCGCGGTAGAGCTGCCCGATCGCACTGAGCTTCGCCACGCTGATTCCGCCTTGCTGCGGCGCGGGGCGCAATCGGCGGGACAAAAGGGTGACGGCTCCGCGAAGACGGATCGCGCAATGCGCTGAATCGGGTGGGGGGTCGGATCGGCTCATGCGAAGTACCAAGACGTGTCGTAGTTTTCGGATGCTAAGACATGTCTTGGTAAATCGCAACGCGCGAGGTTATCCGGCGGCATCTTCCATGGCCGCGCTGTACGCGCCTTGGCTTGCGGCGGCGTTCAGGCGTGCGCGCTTGAGCAATGCTTCCTGTGCCTGGCGCACATTGGCAGGGCGGCCTTGCCAGGCCTGCAGCGCGGGATCCTGGAGCGCGCGTCCATATGAAAAGCTCAGAAACCACGGTTGCGCGCCTAACCGATTCAGCGCATCCAGATTGGCCGTGGCCTCGGCGGGCGACTGTCCGCCCGAGAGGAAGTTGATGCTCGGGACGGCAGCCGGCACAGCGCGCCGCAGCACGCCGATCGTCTGCGTTGCCACTTCCTCGGGCGTTGCTTGCAGGGCGTGGGTCTTGCCTGGCACCACCATGCTCGGCTTGAGAAGCATGTGTTCGAGCACCACACGATGGCGATCGAGGGCACGAAAGACTTCGTGCAGAACAGCCTGCGTGACCTCGGCGCAGCGCGCAAGGGTGTGGTCACCGTCGATCAGCACCTCGGGTTCCACGATCGGCACCACGTCGTGTTCCTGGCAGACGGCCGCGTAGCGCGCCAGCGATTCGGCGTTGGCCGCGATTGCCGCCTGGCCGGGCAGGGTGTCGGAAACGTTGTAGACGGCGCGCCACTTGGCAAATCGCGCGCCGTGCTGCTTGTAGCCCTCGAGGCGCTCGGCGAGCCCATCGAGGCCTTGCGTGATCTCGTCACCCGGTGCCAGCGCGAGCGGGATCTTTCCCGCGTCGACCTTGATGCCCGGCACGATCCCTTGCCGCGCGGCCAGTTGCGGCAGCGGTTCGCCATCGTCCGAGCGCTGAGTCAGCGTTTCCTCGTAGAGGATGACGCCGCTGACGTACTGGCCGAGGCCCGGCGTCGACAGCAGCAGGCTGCGATAGGCGCGCCGATTTTCCTCTGTCGATTCCACGGCGATCGTCTTGAAACGCTTGGCAATCGTCGGGCCGCTTTCGTCGGCCGCAAGAATGCCTTTGCCTTTCTGGGCGATCGCTGCCACGGTGGCTTGGAGTGCGCTGGGAGTGGCCATGGGAATCCTCCGGAGGGATGTGCAGTCTGTCGCCGGGAGGTGCTGCAATGCAAGCCCCTCCTGGGCGTGATGCCATGGCCACTCGAGTTGTTTCGCGCCGTGCAAACGCGAGCGCCTTGCAGGATTGTTGAAGATGTTTGCACGATCCTCCGGTTGACTCGCCTGGGTGGAGACAAGCGTCGGCAAGATACCTAAGCTCCGATCCATGCTGACATCCACCCACAACGCACTGCGCAGCGATCGGCCTGTCGATCAGCTGCAAACCACCGTGATGAGGGCCGAACTCGCCGCCATGATCGACCGCATCACGGTCACTGACGGCGGCCATCAAACGCCTATACCGCGCCTGATGCTGGGGCGGGCATCGAGCGTGCAGCATCCAGTGCACGCCATCCACGAACCGGCCTTTTGCGTGCTGGCACAAGGCAGCAAGCGGGTTCTGCTGGGCGACGAGGTCTATGTCTATGACAGCAGCCAGTACCTGGTGGTGGCGCAGAACCTGCCCGTGGCCGGGCAGGTGATCGACGCGTCGCCGGAGGCGCCCTACCTGGGCCTGCGACTGAGCTTCGACGTCAAGGACATCGCCGCACTCGCGCTGGAAATGAAGCTCGGCGAAACCCTTCCGAAGCGGGCGTCGCAGCGCGGCATCTTCACCGGCGAGCTGTCCACGACGCTGCTGGATCCCGTGCTGCGGCTGACCAAGTTGCTGGATACGCCTGAAGACATTCCGGCGCTGGCGCCGCTGATCACGCGGGAGATCCTGTACCGCCTGATGAGGTCGCCCGACGGCTGGCGACTGGCCCAGATGGCCGTCGTCGACGGCCACAGCCAGCGCATCGCCCAGGCGATCGGCGTGCTCTCGCGACGCTTCCAGGAGCCGCTTCGTGTCGAGGATCTCGCGGACGAGGTCCACATGAGCGTGTCTTCGCTGCACCAGCATTTCAAGGCCGTCACCGCGATGAGCCCGCTGCAATTCCAGAAGCAGCTGCGCCTGCAGGAATCGCGACGGATCATGATCAGCGAAGACGTCGATGCCGCCACGGCAGGGCACCGCGTGGGCTACGAGAGCCAGTCGCAGTTCAACCGCGAATACAGCCGCTTCTTCGGCTTGCCGCCAGCGCGCGATGTCAAGCGCCTGCGCGAGCTTCAGCTGGGTCGCGTGAGCAGCTGACGACGGCAAGCGGCCAAGGCCGCAAATCCAACCGCAAATGTCAGTGGCGCCGCAATGCGGCACGCCGCAGGGGGCGTTCGTCCATTGATGGGCTCCATTCCGAGAGGTCAATCATGAAAATCCATCTGAAACTGAACGGCAGGGTGATCCCGGCCACCTTGGCGGACAACAAGACGGCGGAGGAATTCGTTGCCATGCTGCCGCTGACGATCACGATGCACGATCTCTTCAAGAGAGAGAAATTCGGTCCGCTGCCCAGTGCGATCTCGGGCAGGGGCACGCGCACTGACCAGGCCTACGAGGTCGGCGACATGATTTGCTGGGCGCCCGGACCCGACGTCACGATCTTCTACCGCCACGACGGCCAGACGATCAGCGGCGGCGTCCACGTTCTCGGAAAACTCGACTTCGGTGCGGAGGAGTTTGGTGCGCCCGGCCCGCTGACGGTGACCATCGAAGTGCCGGCGTTGGACATCGAGCAGTCGACCGTCGACCTGCTGAGCGCATGCGGGCGATGCACAGCGTCGGATTTACGCACGATGTTGTGAGTTCGTGTCTTACACACAGCGGTTCGCCGCTACGGCCAAAGTGAAAACTTCGGCGTATCGCCCCCACGGGCAAGGAGCAGCATCATGGACGCGCCAGAGATTGTGCACAGACAGCGCAGGCGCTATCAGCGGTTTTTCAGGCGTGCCTTCATGGTGGGGGCGGGCCTTGCACTCGCCCTGTTCGGCGTGCCGCTTCTCTTGCCGACGCCTGTGACGGTGCAGAGCGGCGCGTCGACCGCAAGGCTGATCCCCTATGACCTTGTCGAGTCGCAGTTGCTTCTGGTCTCGATCTTGCTGGCCGTCGTCCTCTGGTCATTGGCTGGCTGGATCACGACAACGCTGCTACTTTGGCTGGAATCGGTCAGAAACTCACCAAATCCACGATACCGTACCCGATGACCGCGAGCAGGCCGATGATGCCGGCCATCAAGAGGGGTGTTCCCCAGCGCGTCGCCCGCGCCGCAAATCCAACCGTCATGACGCCTGCTGCCACGCAGGTCGCGATCGCAGCGTTCAGCAGCGTGAATTCAGGCATTGCGCACCGGTTGCTGGGCGCCGGCGGGCGCAGCCGGAACCAGGCCGTAGCGCACCATGACGGAAATCAGCGCATTCTTGTCCGGCGGTCCTTTGCCGGCATTGGCGACCGCTGCCACGTCCCGAAAGTACTGCGCGCCGATATCCGGTGACTGCACGATCAGCGCCCGAGCGTCAGCCGCGAAGGGATTCGAGAACTGGTGGACGCTTCCTTTAGGGCTGAACATGGATTCACCAGGTGTGAGGTCCCGGACCTCGGTCCCGACCGAATACCGCAGGGTTCCTTCGAGAACGTAGACGCACTCGTCGTTCTTCGTGTGGCTGTGCGGCGGTGGCACGTTGGAGTTCGGCGGCACCGTGAGTTCGAACATGCCCATGGTGTCGGAATGCGATCCGTCCACCAGATAGCGAACGGACAGTTGGCCAAGCTTGATGACGGATGGATCGGTCATTTTTTCTCCGATGAGGACGGCGCTACATCATGCAAGGTGTTTGCCTGAAAGGGAAACACGCGGGTTCGGTGACAGGACAGAGAGAGCCGGGAGGGAAGGATCTGCAGATTCTGGAAGCTGGCTTTCGGAACTTGCGTCAGTCATTTTACATAATATACATTGTATTATTTTAAAGAGTCCGCAAGGAGGCTGGGCAAATCGACTCTCAGCGCCCCATCCGACTGTCATAGCTCCGAGAAACGCGATCGATCAGACCCGGATCGCGTGGACCCGTGGCGTCGAATTGCACACGCACGCTGCCGTCCGCCTGCTGACGCACGCTGGCGGTCACGGTGCCGGCACCGATGCGGCCGACGATGGTGCCGCTGCCGCGGTCCTCGACGCTGATCGCGAGGCCTTGGTCGCGCATGGCACCGGACGCCGCAGCGAACGATCGGTCGAAGCTGGCCGGGGCCGACGTCGACACGGGAACGGGATAGCCGTAGTACGCACAGCCCGACAAAGCCAACGCCGCAGCGAAACTCGCCGCGCGTGCCAGGATCGTGAAGCTCTTCATGCTGTCGCCTCCATCGGTTGCTCAAATACTGTGGCCCGCCTTTTCGGCTTGAGCCCTGATCATCTGCTGCAGGATCGCCATCAGCGCGGCGCCCGTCAGGCCGAACATCAAAACGCCGTTCGCAGCCTCCAGCGGACCCAGCAGCTTCCAGGGCTTGGTCATCACCACATCGCCGTAGCCCAGCGAACTGAAGTTCACTGCGGAGTGGTAGACGGCCTCGTACAACTCGTCGAACTCGCCCAGCACCATGAACAGCGTTCCCCAGATCATGATCTGGACGAAGTTGCCCAGAATCAGCACGATCATCGCGACCAGCAGCGAACGAATTTGAACGAATGGTCCTGCAATGACCGCCTTCCGATTCGACTGATTGATGTAGTAGCGAACGCTCCAGAACGTGACGGTCGCCTGCAGCACCAGGCACAGCAGGATGGTCGGCAGCCCGATCGAGAGATTGATCAGCATGGTGTGATTCCTCCGTTCAGGCCCACCGTGGTGCATCCACCGAGCATCGCGGCGGCGCCGGCCAACGCCATGATTCGCACCCTCGATCCCTTCGAAGGCATCGCGCGCGCCGGGTCAAGATGCAGTCGGCAAGTCGCTCTCCGCCACGACGTTCGGATCGGTCGCCACCCACCGCATCAGGATCTGATAACCCAGGCTCAGCGCGGTGGCACCGAGAAACATGCCCAGGATGCCGGCGCCCGCCAAGCCGCCCAGGGCACCGATCAGGACCACCGGCATGGGCGCATCCACGCCCCGGCCCAGCAAGAGCGGCTTCAGCACGTTGTCGAGCATGCCGGCGACCACCAGAAGCACCGTGTTGGCGACTGCCGGCACGGTCTCGTAGTCCTTGCTCAACCAGACGTAGGCGATGACCGGAATAGTGACCAGCAGTGCCGGCACCTGCGCGACGCCCAGCACCAGCACGATCACGGCCAGAACGCCGGCGAAGGGAATCTCGGCAAGGATCATGATGATGCCCACGGCCATGGCCTGGATGAAGGCCACGCCAACCACGCCCAAGGCCACTGCGCGAATGGTCGCGGTGGCCAGCGCGGCGAATTCCTCGCCTCGTCGGCTGCCGACGATGCGCCCGAGGATGGACTCCGCGGCTTCGGCACCCGACTCCCCGAAGGCCATGATGATGCCCGCGATGATGAACGAGGCCATGAAAAGCAGAATTGTTCCGCCAATGCTTGCCACCATCCCGAGCGCCTTGGCGGCCAGTTCGCCGAGTTGCGGCTGCATCCTCTGAATGACCGCTGGCATGTCCGTATGCGCCAACGACCACCAACCATGCAACTTCGGGCCAACGATTGGCAAGTCGGCCACGCGCGCCGGTGGCGCAGGAACTTCGAACTTGTTGTCTTTCACCTTCTCCACAGTCGCATGGACCGAATCGCCCATCGAGCCGAACACCACCGCCGTGGGCGCCACGATCAGCGCAATGCCGCCCAGCACCAGCAAGGTGGCCGCCAATCCCTGTTTGCCGCCCAGCTTGGCGGCCAGCGCCTGATGGCCCGGATAGATCGTCACCGCCAGGATCAGCGCCCACGCCATCATCGTGATGAAGGGCGAGAAGATCTTGAAACACAGCAGCGTCAGGGCCAGGACCAGTCCAGCCCGGATGAAGACATCCATCAGCTTCCTGGACAGTCGTGTTTCGAGTACCAGATCAGGCTTGTTGGTCGTTGTCATCGGTCCGCCCTCGAAAGTAGACGATGTAGGAATTTTCCTTCGCTGCTTCTTCTTTGACTTGACAACTCTCAAGAGTGGAGCAATCAGCGGGTGGCAGGATGCTGCATCTGTATGCGACTCGGTGATCTCCCTGTCGGAGCTCGACACGAACAACTGCGCTGGACGCTGATTGCGGTGGCGAGCATTGCCCTTGCCTTTCTGGGCGCCTGGCTCCTGCAAAGCGCCATTCCGCGCCACATCGTCCTCGCGTCCGGCCTGGGCGACGGCATGTACCACCAGTACGCGCAGCGCTACAAGGAAATCCTGGCACGCGACGGTGTGACGGTCGAGGAGCGCATGACGGGCGGCGCGGACGAGAACGAGCGCTTGCTGCGCGATCCCCATTCCGGCGTGGATGTGGCCTTCGTCCAGGGCGGCGTGGTGCGCCCGAACGAGCGCGAGACGCTGGTCATGCTGGCCGCCCTGTACTACGAACCGCTGTGGATCTTCTATCGCGACACCGTCGTCCACGAGCACTTCGACGAGCTTCGCCACAGGCGGCTCGCCGTGGGTTCACCGGGCAGCGGCGTTCGCGCTTTCATGGAACCGCTGCTCGCGGCCAACAACATCACCAGCCTGAATTCCGAGCTGATGCCCCTGGTCAATCTGGAGGCCCTGCGCGCGCTGCAGGCGGGACAGGTCGACGCCGCATTCCTGGTCGGACCCGCGCAGTTCCCGGCAATCTGGCAGGCCTTGCACGATCCGGATCTGAAACTGCTGAGCCTTGCACGGGCAGAGGCCTATCAGCGCAGGTTCTCCTACATCACCAAGTTGACCTTGCCACCGGGAACGATCGATCTCGCACTGCACATTCCGGAGCAGGAGGTGAAGATGATCGGCACCAAGGCGATGCTGGTTTCGCGTGATGGTTTGTCGCCGGCGATCATCAACCTGCTCCTCGAAGCCGCGCGCGAACTGCATGGGAACCAGGGATTCTTCGAAGCGGACGACGAGTTTCCGAACACTTCGATGGTGGACCTGCCGGTGTCGACCGATGCGAGTCGCCATCACCGCTTCGGGCCCAGCGTGCTTCACCGTTACCTTCCGTTCACCCTCGCGGCCTACCTCGAACGCCTGATCGTGCTGCTGGTGCCCGTGGTGTTCGTGATCGTTCCGCTGACCAATCTCCTGCCGCGGCTGTTCCGCTGGCGAGCGCGGTCGCGCATCTATCGCTGGTACGGAGAGTTGGCACTGCTCGAGCGCGATGTCGCAACGCGCACCGGCAACTTGCCCGTCGCGCAATGGCTCGGCGACCTGGTCCGGATCGAGCAGGCTGCTGCGCGGATCCGCGCCCCATTGAGCTATGCAAGCGAGGCCTATACGCTGCGCGAACACATCGGACTGGTTCGCCGAGCCGTGATTGCCAAGGCACAGGGCACTGATGCGAGCGCGGACGAGCTCACGGCTCGTTGATCCAGAAGTGGGCGATCATCACGTCCCCATTGGCCATCGACGTGACGTGCATCCGGAACCAGCGCAACTCGTCGGGCGAGTGACAGGGGTATTCGCAGGTGAACGTCGTCCGGCCCTCGTCGATCACGCCTTCGAGCCCTCGAAGAACTTTCCGCGTCGGTTCGTCCTTGAGCGAACTGCTTCGACATGCTTCCAGGTAGTTCACGCCCGGGCCGACCGACCCGGGTCCGGGCATTCCGTTGTGGTCGACGAATTCGGTCCACGCGCGATTGACGAACCGGATCGTGCCGCGCCGGTCCATGACCGCGACACTGCCCGCGATGGCGTCGATCACATCCTGCAGTGTCTTGTCGGTGGCTCGGCTCAACAGTCTTGGCAACGCATGGGCATCATCGAATTCCGCGCGGGACGCTCCGCCCTCCCCTTTGTCGGCCAATTGCCCCGGTGCGGCCTGTGGGCCGGCCAACCCCGGCGTTCCGGCGCGCGGGACGAGCACGTCGAGCACGGTGCCTCCTTGCGGCCCGCTGTCGATGCGCATGATCCCGCCGTTGGCACGAATCCGTTCCCGGATGCCCAGAATCCCGAAAGACTCGTGCTTGCGCATATCTGAAGCGGCCATGCCGCGGCCGTTGTCCTTGACCTGGAGCGAGATCGAGTTTTCGGTCGCCATCGCAAGGCGGATGTGCACCTCGCTGGCGTGCGAATGCTTGGCCACGTTGTTGAGCGCCTCCTGGGCGACGCGGTACAAACAGAGGGCGACTGACGGCGCTTCCACCCATTCGTTGAAAGCATCTTCCCCGGGTGTGTTCACCTCGCATGCGATTCCCGTCTGTTGAGTGAATTGGCCTGCCATCGCCTCCAGCGCCGGCACCAGGCCGAGGTCTTCGAGCATGGGAGGGCGCAGGTCGTTCACGATCCGCCGCGTCGAAGCGACTGCCCGCTCGGCAAGGCGATCGACCCCGGCAACCAGCGGCGGCAATTCCGGCGCCTCGTCGCCAAAGCGAGCGCTGATGAAGTGCAGATCCATGCGGATCGCAGACAAGGTTTGCTGCAGGTCGTCGTGCAGTTCGCGCGCAATACGCTTGCGTTCTTCTTCCTGCACCTGGTCCCGCGAAGCGATGAGCCGTTGCAGGGCGAAATGCGAAGACGCAAGGTCGGCCTGCACTTCCCTGATCGCGGTCACATTGCGTGCCGCGACAACGGCGCCTGCGATCGTTCCGCTCTCCGAGCAAATGGGCGCGAAGCTGTAGCTGCCGATCAACGACGCCCCGGTGTCCTTGCGCCGCAAGCTGTATTCGACGTTGGTCGCCGTCTCTCCTCGCAGGGCCCTGGCAAGCGGCCACTGCTCCCGCGTCGCGTGCTCGCCATTCGGCAAGAACACATCCAGCATGTCCATGTAGTCTGCGATCGCGCGACTGCAAGCGGCCTTGTCCGGAAAGCCGTGAAACGATGCAAAGGCATCGTTGAATTCGATGAGCCGGCCCTCGACGTCGGAGATGCAGACCGCGTCGCTCATGCTCGACAGCGCCGCCTGAAGCTTCGAGGCGCTGTCGCGGAGAGCATGCTCGGCCTGCTTGCGTTCCGTGATGTCACGCAGGATCACCGTGTACAGCAGACGCCCGGCAATGGAAACGTGGGAAATCGCAGCCTCGATGGGGAACTCGGCGCCATCCGCTCGCAATGCGGCCACATCCCGCTTCAACCCTATGCGACGCGAGATGGCCGGGTCGCGGCCCAATGCGTCGACATCCCGTGCATACCTCTCCCGAAATCGCGATGGAACGAGGCGGTCCAGTGGCGCGCCGATCAGCTCGTCCAGCGTGCAACGGAACATCCGGGCCGCTGCAGGATTGGCTTGCACGATGACCTGGTTCTCGTTGGCCGTGAGAATCGCGTCGACGGCCGATTCGAAGATTCCCCGGAGTCTCGCTTCGGTCAATGCCTGCGCATCGACCATCAGATTGAGTTGTTGTGCGACCGCCCTGATCTCGGGCGGCCCCGTGAGCTGGGCCCGAATCGTTTCCTTGCCTGAAGCAATCTGGCTGGCCGTCTCTTTCAGGTGCGAGATGGGGTTGACGATGGCAGCGCTCAGGCGCCACGCCAGGACAAGCGCGAGGAGGCACAGCCCCGCGGCGATGACGATCGCTCGCAGCACTGCGCGCTCGTATTCCGCAAAGACCTCGGCCTGAGGCAGACTGGCCGCCACTCGCCAGTCGGCGCCGGGGAGAGTCACGAATGCAAACCACGCCAGCAGCGCTGCCACGGGAAGCATGACGCCGACCATCAGCAGAACGATTCGGCTCCGGATCGACAGGTTCTCAAACCATGAAGACAAAGGATTCCTCGCCAGTCAGTGGATGCGGGTCGGACCGCCCGTAGGATGCCTCAAAAAAGCGGACTTTCTGACGATTCATTGATCAGACTCACTCGGCGCGCGGCTGATCAGGGGCAACATGGCGGCCTGGGGGGTCAACAACGGCGGTTGTGAGGTCTACAAGTGAAAGTGCTGCTGGTCGACGATTCCACGGCTATACAGCGAAGCTTCGGGGCGCTGCTGGCGAGCGCACCCGGCGTCGAAGTCGTGGGCTATGCCGATGACCTGGCTTCGGCCATGGCGGCGATTACCTCAAGCCAGCCCGAACTCATTGTTCTGGATGCCATGCTGCGCGGGCAAGACCGGGGGATCGATGTCCTGCGTCATGTCAGGCAGCACCATCCCGGAATCAAGGTCGTCATGATTTCCCAGTTCAATTGGGTGGCCATGCGCAGCAGTCACATGGAAGCCGGCGCGCTCGCCTACTTCGACAAGAGCACGGAGTTCCAGCAAGCGCGAGACTTCATCGCGGATTTGTCGAATGCCCAGTCCGCGGCGTCTGCGGCCTCTGCCACGCTCAAGCCCTGAGGGCATGCCGCTTTGCAGGCGCGCGCGTGCCTTGCGCGTACCGCTGCAACGCATCGAGATCAAGAATCTCGACCTTGCGTTGCTCGACCTCGATCAGGCCCGCTTCCATCAACACCGCAAATGAACGACTGATGGTTTCATGGGCCACGCCAAGATAGCTTCCGATGTCACGGCGCGTCATTTGCAGGCGCAGCGATCGGGGGGATTGCCCGCAACTCGACATGCACCGCGATACATGCAGCAGAAACCTTGCCAGCCGCACCTCGGCCGCGGCGGCGGCCATCATTTCCGACACCCGGGTCAGGTCGACCATCGCCTTGGCCACGGCGCGCATCACGCCACGGTCGAACGACGGAAGGTCTTGCGTCAAGGCATAGAAATCGGGCAACGCAATCGAAAAGACACTCGCATCCTCCAAGGCCACCGTCGCCATGAGGTGGCGAGCATCCGACAGTGCATCGAAGCCCAGCAACTCTCCCCGCCGCACAAAGCCGAAGACCTGCTCGTAGCCATCTTCGGCGGTCCGGAAAACCTTGAAGACGCCTGTGCGAACCACATGGATGGAGGTGGCCGGCGCCCCTTCAAGAAACAAAAGTTCTCCCGCCTGCAGACGCCGCACGGTGGGCTGGACGATGGGTGCGTGCAATTCATCGTCGACCAGCACGCCAATGAGATCGAGCATGTCATGCAGGTGGGTCCATTCGCGACGATCGATGCCGGCAAGCCCGAACCTGCCATTGCCGCTGAAATGCATGGACGTTTCCTGGACTTGAGGGATGTTCATCGAATGCTCTCCGTGGTGGGCGATGGCTGAGGGTGCGCGAGGCCGGAGCTTGCATCGCCGGCAGCAGCCCGAACATCGGCGCAATGCTTGGCACGAGAGCGGATTGATCCTTGAGTTCTCGGATTTTCCCGATCGCCGAGTAGGAGTATTCCGATATCAGGCGATCGCGAGATCGAGGATGGGAGAAGCCACGGCTTGTGGAGATGCGCGTTTCGCGCCATATTCGCTTGAACAGACAAGACCGATCTTGGCAGTTCGTTCTGCTGGATCCGAGGAGGTATCTTGAGAGCTGCCACTCCTTCAAAGCCGGCGCTGCGAATGCTTTTGGTTGACGACCACATGATCGTTCGGGAAGGCCTGATGCGAGTGCTCGATCCGGCTGGCAACAACTGGGTCCTGACCGAGGCGAATACCGGCTACCAGGCGCTCGAGTTCCTCCGTGAGAATGCGTTCGACCTTGCGCTCATCGACCTGTCGATGCCCGGGATGACAGGGCTTGAACTGGTGCAACGCATCAAGAACGAATTCACGAGCGTTCGCATCCTCGTCCTGAGCATGCACGCGGAAGAGCAATACGCAGTGCGCGCCTTCAAGGCAGGTGCCCACGGCTACGTCACGAAGGACATCGCGGCAAGCGAGCTCGTCGGTGCAGTCCGCAAGGTCGCTGCAGGTGGCGTCTATGTCACCGAGAGCCTCGCCGAGAAATTCGTGCAGCAACTCAATGGATCGTCGGAAGCGCCGAGACACGCGGTTCTGACCGACCGTGAGCTCGATATCCTGCGACGCGTCGCGGCTGGCCAGCCGCTCACTGCCATCGGCGACGCGCTTCACCTCTCGGTGAAAACCGTGAGCACGCACAAGACACACATCCAGGAAAAGCTGCAGCTCTCCAGCACCGCCGAATTGATTCGCTACGCGCTGGAGAATCACATCGACGACCCCTTCATCCAGGCGTAGATCTTGGCCTGCTCGAAAGGCAACAGCCGCCGATGATTGAATGGCCCTCAAGAAAGGAAGGCGACATATGCGTGTCCTGATCGTCCGATTCGCGCGCGCGCTCATGATCGCCGCCTCGCTGTTCACGGGACTGGCGGGCGCGCAGCAGGGCCAGACCTTCTCCCGGGAGCAGCTCGACCAGATGGTCGCCCCGATCGCGCTGTATCCGGACCAACTGCTGTCACAGGTGCTGATGGCCGCGACCTATCCAGCCGACGTTGCCGATGCAGCCAAGTGGTCCAAGGCACACCCTGACCAGAAAGGCGACGCGGCACTGAAGATGGTCGCCGACCAGCCGTGGGACCCGAGCGTGCAGTCACTGGTCGCATTTCCGCAGGTGCTGCAGATGATGGGCGACCAGCCGGATTGGGTGCAGAACCTCGGCGATGCCTTCCTTGCCTCGTCCAAGGAGGTGCTCGACTCTGCGCAGCGATTGCGCGCCAAGGCCCAGCAGACCGGCAACCTCAAGAGCTCCGAGCAGCAGCAGGTCATCGTCGAGCAGGAACCGCAGACGCAGCAGACGGTGATCAAGATCGAGCCCACGAACCCGCAAGTGGTGTACGTGCCTGCCTATAACCCGACCGTGGTCTACGGTGCGTGGCCCTACCCGGCCTATCCGCCCTACTACTACCCGCCTGCGCCCTACTACTACCCCGGCGCGGCGCTCGCGACAGGCATCGCCTTCGGTGTGGGTGTGGCGGCCACCGCTGCACTCTGGGGCAATACCAACTGGGGCGGGGGCAACGTCAACGTCAACGTGAACCGCTACAACAGCGTGAACGCCAACCGGCAGATCGCCGCGAACCAGACGAACTTCCAGCACAACGCCTCCAACCGACGCGGCGTGCCGTACCGTGATTCAGCGAGCCAGCAGAAGTTCGGAAAGAACGTCGGAGGCGCGGAGCAGCGCGGGGACTACCGCGGTCGCGATGCGCAGCGTCAGCAGGCGCAGTCCAACCTGCAGCAACGCGGCATGGACCCGGGCCAGGGTCGCGATCAGCTTCGCAACGACCCCGCGACAAGGGATCGGGCCCAAGCCGCCGCGGGTGGCGCGGGTCGCGGACCTGGGGGCGTTGGCGGACCCGGAGGTGTCGGGGGCGCCGGCCGTCCAGGGGGCGCTGGTGGTCCCGGAAGCGTCGGCGGTCCTGGGGGGCCGGGCGGTCCTGGCGGTGTCGGCGGTCCCGGAGGTGCTGGCCGTCCTGGCGGCCCTGGCGGTCCCGGAAGCATCGGCGGTCCTGGCGGCCCTGGCGGTGTTGGTGGTCCTGGCGGCGCTGGCGCACGCGGCGGCGACAACGCCCTGCGAGGAGCCGGCGACGGAAACCAGGCGCGCCAGCAGGCCAGTCGCGGCGACGCAAGCCGCCAGTCCATGGGACAACACCAAGGCGCTGGTGGCGCACGCGCCGGCGCTGGCGGGGGCGGTGTACAGATGGGCGGTGGCGGCGGCGGCCGGCCAAGCGGCGGAGGCGCGCACATGGGTGGTGGTGGTGGCGGCGCTCGCGCAGGCGGTGGCGGTGGTGCGCGTGGCGGCGGCGGTGGTGGACGCGGCGGCGGTGGCCGGGGTCGTTGACAGGAGGCATCCATGACGCAAAACACTGACCGGCGCATGCCGACCTTCAAGACCTTGGCGGCCGGCATTGCCGTGGCCTTGTCGCTCGCCTCGGGACCTTCATTCGCGCAACACGCCTACCCAACGCCGGACGCCGCCGCGCAAGCATTCGTCGACGCCGTGACGCGCAGTGATACCGCCGCGCTGGGCGTCGTGCTCGGCCCCGACTGGAAGCGCTTCGTTCCGGCGGGTGGCGTCGATGTGGACGACGTCTATGACTTCCTCGGGGCATGGGCCAAGCAGCACAAGATCGTCCTCGAATCGCCGGGCAAGGCAATGCTCGCGGTGGGCGACAGCGACTGGACGCTACCGGTGCCGATCGTGAAGAGCGCCGCCGGCTGGCGATTCGACCCCCGCGCGGGTGCGGACCTCATGCACACCCGGCGCATCGGGCGCAACGAGCTCGCCGCGATGCAGGCCGCGCTGGCGTACTACGACGCGCAAAAGGAATACGCCCAGAAAGACCGCGACGGCAACGCCGTACTCGAGTACGCGCAGAAGTTCGTGAGCTCGCCGGGCAAGCACGACGGCCTCTACTGGCCGGATGCCGCCGGTCAGGACGAAAGCCCGCTCGGGCCGCTCTACAGTGGCCAGAAAAGCAGCGAGGGCTACCACGGCTATCACTTCAAGATCCTCAAGGCCCAGGGCAAGGACGCGCCGGGCGGTGCTTACGACTACGTGATCGGCGGCCGCATGCGTGGCGGCTTCGCGCTGGTCGCGTGGCCGACCCACTATGGAGAAACGGGCGTGATGAGCTTCATCGTCAGCCACGACGGCACGGTGTACGAGAAGAACCTCGGGCCGAACACCGACGCCGCGGCTCGCGCGCTCACGCGCTTCAATCCCGATTCAAGCTGGCAGAAGGTGAACGTGCCCGGAAGCTGAAGCAGGTCAGGCGCTGGCTCGATACCGGGCAATGGCTTGTTCGACGCCGAAGAACATGCCGTCCCGACCGAGACGCTCGCCCAGCGGCGATCGCTGCACCATCGCCAGCACACCGGGATTCAGACCCGCGAGCCATAGCGTGATGCCGTCGTTTCGCAGCCTCTCCTCGCCTTCCGTCAGCATCTTGAGCGCGGTGTACTCGATGTCGAACACGCTGCTCATGTCGAGGACGACGACCTTGGGGTGCGCCGCGTCGACCAAGGCCTTCATCTTGAGACCGACGCGCTCCGCATTGGCGAAATAGATGCGCCCTTCCGGCCGGATCAGCAGCAACTCGCCGAAGGCCTCGTCTTCGGGATGCTCGTCGGTTCGTGGCCGCAGCACAGGGGTGCCCGGCTTGCGCCCCAGGACATGGACCGGCGGATCGGACATCTGGTAGACCAGCGCCACGAGGGACACGACGATCGCGGCGACGATGCCTTGCAAGGTTCCAAGCAGCACCACGCCCGCCATCGCCACCAGCGCCCAGATGAACTCGGTCTTCCGTATCTTGAGGATCTCCCTGAATTCCACCGGCTTGATCAGGCCCACGGAATACACGATCACCACGGCTGCCAGCGTGGCATGCGGCATCAGGCCGATGAAGGGCGCCAGGAAGAGTGCCGTGACCAGCGCGGCGCCTGCCGTGACGAGTTCCGCAAGCTGGGTGCGCGCGCCGCCGAGACGATTCACGGCCGTCTGCGTGGTGCCGCCGCCCGCCGGCATCGCACCCAGCAACGCCCCGCCGACATTGGCCACTCCCGTCGCCCACAGTTCCCGATTGGGCTCCGGCACCGGCTCCCCGGTACGGACAAACGCGCGCCCTGCAGCGATCGTCTCGGTGAAACTCATCAGCGCGATGCCCAGCGCCGCGGGCCAGAGAGGAATCAACAGTTGCGCATTCGGCAGCGTCACCGGCGGCAAGCCGGTCGGAACAGCGCCGACCGGCGAGACGCCGTAGCGGTCGAGCCCCAGGAACTTCATGGCGGCGATGCCGCCCGCCACGGCGATCAGCGGGGCGGGCGCGCGCGGCGTGAAATGCTCCATCGCCACGAGGGCGATCACGGTGATGACGCCGACGAGCACCGTCGGCACCGATGCTTCCGGCAGGTTCTGCACGATGGAAAGCAGGTTCTGCAGGAACGAGCCCTTCGGAAAATGGATGCCCAGCAGCTTGGGAATCTGGTCCACCACGATGACGATCCCGATGCCTGCCTTGAACCCGACCAGCACAGGCTCCGAGATGAAGTTCGCGACAAAGCCCAGGCGCAGCAGACCCGCCATCACAAGGATGACGCCGGTCATCAGCGCCAGCGTCGCGGAAGCCGTCAGCAGGTTTGCAGGATTGTCGTCCGGCACGACGGCCGCCAATGCCGTGCCCGTCAGGATGGCGAGCGTGGTGGTCGTGCTCACGCTGAGGGGACGCGAGCTCCCCAGCAGCGCGTAGATCACCATCGGGACGAACACCGTGTAGAGACCGACCTGCACCGGAAGTCCTGCGATCGTCGCGTAGGCGAAGGCCTTGGGAATGACGACCGCCGCGGCGATCAGGCCGGCCACGACGTCGGCGGAGAGCCATTCGGACCGGTAGTCGCGAAGCCACCCCGGGATGGGCAAGGCCACGCTGCCGCGCATCTCAACGCGGCGCTTCATCGGGACTTCCCAACGTGCGCTTCACCAGTCGCACGGTCGCGTCGCCGGGACACTGCGAGTCCTGGAAGCCCAGTCGCTTGGCGAGGCCGCGCATGGACGCATTCGTCGAGAGGACGAAGCCCTCCATATAGCGAAAGCCTTGCGATTCCGCGAGCGCCATCAGTGTGTTCATGAGATGCGCCGCCAGGCCCAGCCCTTGCCAGCCGTCGACGATCGCGATGGCGAACTCGCAGGTGTCGCTGCCGGCATTCGACGCATAGCGCGAGCCGCCGATGATGACCTCGTCCGCACCCTCCCCGCTGACGGCGACCAGCGCGCACTCCCGATCCGCCACCGGATGCGTCGCCGCTTCGAGCATCTTGTCCGGGATCTCCCGCATCGTGCCCATGAAGCGCGTGTAGCGAGAGTCCGCCGACATGTTGCCGACGGCCGCCTGGAGCGGTTCCTTGTCCTCGGGCAGGATTTCGCGCACGGTGACGCGGCGGCCGTCGCGCAAGGTCAGCGTGGCCGGAAGGCTCATGCTCAGTAGACCTCGGGAACGACCCTGAGCGGGTGATCCGACTCCTTGTAGTCACCCCGGATCTGTCGCTTCGGCAGCTTGACCTTCTCGCGCGGCACGGTTTCATAGGGAACGTGGGCGAGCAGATGCTTGATCAGGTTCAGGCGTGCCCGCTTCTTGTCGTCCGAACGCACGACGAACCAGGGCGCCTTCGGGAGATCGGTAGCCATGAACATCTCATCGCGGGCGCGTGAATAGTCGTACCAGCGGTTGTAGGACTTGAGGTCCATCGGCGACAGCTTCCAGATCTTGCGGCCGTCCTGGATGCGCGCTTCGAGTCGACGAGTCTGCTCGTCTGGGCTGACTTCGAGCCAGTACTTCAGCAGGATGATCCCGGAATCGATGATCGCCCGCTCCACGAGCGGTGTTGCGGCGAGAAAGGCCTTCACCTGCGCCTCCGTGCAGAACCCCATGACGCGCTCCACGCCTGCGCGGTTGTACCAACTGCGATCGAAGATCACGATCTCGCCGGCAGCCGGCAGGTGCAAGAAATAGCGCTGCAAGTACATCTGCGACTTCTCCCGCTCGGTCGGCGCCGGCAAGGCGACGACGCGAAACACGCGCGGGCTGACGCGCTCGGTGATGGCCTTGATCGTGCCGCCCTTCCCTGCGCCGTCGCGTCCCTCCAGGATCACGCACACCTTCAGGCCAGCGTGCTGCACCCATTCCTGCATCTTGACCAGTTCGACGTGAAGCTCGCGCAGCGCCTTGTCATAGGCCTTGCTTGACAGCGATTTGTTCGCTTCGGGCTTGGCGTCGGCTTCGTTCGCCGCTGGCGGCATCTCCTGGGTTTCATCCTTGGGGGCAGACTTTCCCTGGTGGTGTCTCTTCTCGCTCTTCTCGATCTTCTCGCTCTTGGACATCGCTTGCTCCTCGGTTGTTGAAGTTCCTCGTCTCCGTTTTCGCGCCACTGCCGTCGCTCACAGCAGCCGCGCAGCCTCGTCCAGCAGGTTCCTGCCCTTGGGGACATCGCCCCGGGACACCTGCACCAGCGCGAACGCGCGTTCGCTGGGAGGATCGCCGGGCACGCGTGCGATCTCCAGATCGAGCGTGTGGCCCTCGTCCTCGCCATGTTCCGGGAGCACGACGTTCATCCGGCTCAACCGCAGCCGTCTTGTCGTGACATGGATCAGCTGGCCCGCGTCAGCGAATACTTCGCACATGACGTCGAGCTGCCGGTCGAGCGTCTCGGCGCGCGAGCCCAGGCTCTTGAGTTCACGGTCGTTCTCTTCCATCTGCGTGCGCAGACGTGCCGAATCGGAGGCATCGCCCTGGGCCTGGCCGCCGAGCACCGATCGCATGCCGCTGCCCTGGCGCTCGATCAACCGAAGTCGCGTGGCCAGCAGCGCGCGCTCCTGCTCCAACTCGTCGCGACGCGAGCTGTCCGCGGCGATTCGCGAGAGGGCCTCGATGGCCAGCTGGTCGATCATCCGAAACACGATTTCGCGTCGCAGTCCGGCGTCTTCCGGACCGCAGATGCGGATCTGGTGGTCGCTGAAGCTCACCGTCGTCTGGGGAACGTCCGAGCGGGTGATGCCGCCTTCCTGCGCGACGCCCAGCGTGCGGCGTTCACTCATCGCCATCCCGAGCACCGCAAACCCTTCGCGAAGGCCCTGCTCGTTGTCGAGGAAGCCGCACAATTCCGTGGAGCGACTGAGCACCGGCCCGATATCGTCGGCGGCCCCGAAAAACGCGCGGATGTACGGATCGGATGCCCAACTCGCCGCATTGAGGACGCGTGGCGCAGGAAAGCCCTCGACGAGTTCACGAAGATGGCGCGCCGCCTTCGCGACGGCCGATTGCAGCCGCGCCTCATGGCCGCGCGCCATGCGAAGCCGTGGGTTCAGGGCAATGACGCGCTCCACCATGCGCCCGACGTCCTCATCCCGCGGCGCGTTTCCGTCGCCTTTGTCCCCGAAGAGCCGAGCCAGGAGTCCCATGGCGCGTCGATGGGAGTGAGGATCAGGCGAAGTCGTCGCTCAGGATCTGCGCGGTGAGACGTCCCTTTTTCCAGTACATGTCGTGGATCCGCTCCTTGACCTTGTGCAGCGCCTCCGGATGGACGCCGTTGAAAGTCACGATGACGGCAGGCCGGTTCCCTGCGCCCGGCGCATGCTGGATCTCGTCGTATTCCGGACATCCGTACTTCACGAGGAACGCCTTGATTTCGTCATCGGTCGTTCCCTCGGAAATGTTTCCCATGAACAGTCGTGCCACTGAAGTCTCCTTCGGGAACTTGTCCCATCAAGCCATGATGTTCACGCCGCCGTCGATGTACAGCGTCTCGCCCGAGAGCCGCCGCGCGTAAGGCGTCGCCAGGAAAGCACAGGTGTACCCCACGTCCATGATGTCGACAAGCTCCCCGAGCGGTGCGCGCTGGGCGGCCTCGTTGAGGAGCAGGTCGAAATCCTTGAGACCGGACGCGGCGCGCGTCTTGAGCGGCCCCGGCGAGATCGCGTGCACCCGGATGCCGAGCGGGCCGAGTTCGTAGGCGAGGTAGCGCGCCGACGCTTCCAGCGCGGCCTTGACCGGGCCCATCACGTTGTAGTTGGCGACCACCTTGTTGGCCCCGTAGTACGACATCGTCAGCATCGTGCCGCCGTCCTTCATCAGGGGTGCAGCCAGCCGGGCCATTCGCACGAACGAATGGCAGGAGATGTCCATCGCCCGCGAAAAACCCTCGGCGGAACACTGCAGCAGCCCGCCCTGCAGGTCGTCCTTCGGCGCCCAGGCGATCGAGTGCACCACGACATCGAGGCGGCCCCATTCGCTTTCGATCTTTGCGAACACCGCTTCGAGGTCGCCGGGCTTCGACACATCGAGCGGCATGAAGATCGGCGCCTGCAGTGCGGTCGCCAAGGGCTCGACGTGGGCCCTGGCTTTCTCGCCGGCATAGGTGATCGCGAGGTCGGCACCCAGCTCGCGAAACGCCGCGGCGCATCCGTATGCGATCGAGTTTTCGTTGGCGATGCCGCAGACGAGCACCTTGGCGTCTTTCAGCAAGGGGCGCGGCATTTCGAGCGTCATCGTCCACTCCCTTGACCAAGCACCTGGCGCGTGTGCCGGGCAATCATCAATTCCTCGTTCGTGGGGATCACCCACGCCGAAACCTTGCTCGACGGCGTGCTGATGCGTGGCCCGTCGGCCAGGTTGGCGGCGGGGTCGAGTTCCACGCCCAGCCAGGCCGCATCGCGGCAAACGCGCTCGCGGAGCGTCGACGCATGTTCGCCGATGCCGGCCGTGAACACCAGCGCGTCGATCCCCTGCGCCGCCGCGGCCAGCGAGCCGAGTTCGCGCCCGATGCGGTAGACATAGAGGTCGATGGCGAACTGCGCACGCGGCTCGTCGCTGGCCAGCAGCGCGCGCATGTCGCTGGACACGCCCGAAACGCCCAGCAGCCCGGACTGCTTGTAGATCAGGTCCTCGACCGCACGTACATCCATTCGCAGTTCATCCTGAAGGTAGAGAAGGACGCCGGGGTCCAGGTTGCCGCTGCGCGTTCCCATCGGCAAGCCGTCGACGGCCGTGAAGCCCATGGTGCTCGCAAGACTCCTGCCAGCGGCCATCGCACACATGCTGGCGCCGTTGCCAAGGTGCGCGACGATGGTGCGGCCCGCCGCTGCCTTCGCATCGAACTGCGGCAGCACACTCGCGATGTACTCATAGGACAGTCCGTGGAACCCGTAGCGCCGCACACCGAGGTCCGTGATGGAGGCCGGCAGCGCGAAGGCCTGGGCTGTCTCGGGCTGCACGCGATGAAACGCGGTGTCGAAGCAGGCCACCTGGGGCAGGTCCGGCCGCTGCTGCGCGACGATCTCGATCGGCTTGAGGTTGTGCGGCTGATGCAAGGGCGCCAGGGGAATCAGCTTTGCCAGGGACGAAATCACATCGGGCGTGACCCGCACGGCCCTCGGGAACGCCAGTCCGCCATGGACGACGCGATGACCCACTGCAGACAGCGCATAGCCCTCGCGGTGTTCGCGAAGAAAGTCCGCGATGTAGCCGATGGCGCCCGCGTGCCCCAGTTCGGTCCCCTCCCCCCACGCCTTCGTCTCGATTTCGGTGCCGTGCGCGTCGACGGCCTTGAACCGTGGCGCGGTGAAGATCCCTTCGACCTGGCCGCGCACGATCAGGTCCAACTCGGTGCCATGCGTGGCGAAGGCGCTGAACTTGATGCTCGAAGAGCCCGCGTTCAGCACGAGGATCACGTCAGCCATGGCATCACCCCTGCACTGCCAGGCTCTCACGCCGCGCCTTGGCGACCATCGCTGCAACGGCGCACGATGCCAGCCGCGCCGTCAGCGAATCGGCCCTGCTGGTCAGGATGATCGGCACCCGCGCGCCAAGGACGATGCCCGCCGCATCCGCCCCAGCGAGGAACGAGAGGCTCTTGGCGAGCATGTTGCCGGCTTCGAGATTGGGCACCACGAGCACATTGGCGCGTCCCGCGACGGGTGAATCGATCTGCTTGATCTTTGCGGCCTCGGGGTCGATCGCGTTGTCAAGCGCCAGCGGACCATCGACCAAGGCGCCGGTGATCTGGTGCCTATCAACCATCTTGCACAGCGCCGCCGCCTCGATCGTCGAGGGCACCTTGGGATTGACGGTCTCCATGGCGGAGAGAATCGCGACCCGCACCACGTCGACTTGCAAGGCATGCGCCAGGTCGATCGCGTTCTGGACGATGTCCACCTTATCTTCCAGCGTCGGGGCGATGCTGATCGCCGCGTCGGTGATGATCAGGGCCTGTTCGTGGTTGGGCACGTCCATCACGAAGCAATGGCTGATGCGCCGTTCAGTGCGCAGGCCGACATCGCGCCTCACCACCGCCGCCATCAGCTCGTCCGTGTGCAGGCTGCCCTTCATCAACGCCTCGACCGTGCCTTCGCGGACCAATTGCACGGCCTTGTCCGCCGCTGCATGGCTGAAGGGCGCATCCACGATCGGAATGCCGCTGATGTCGATGCCAAACGTCTGCGCGACGCTCTCGATCTTCGCGCGCGGCCCGACCAGGATCGGCGCGATCAACCCCAGCCGCGTGGCCTCCCGCATTCCCTCGAGCGAACTCTGGTCGCAAGGGTGCACGACGGCGGTCGGCATGGGGGTCAGCGACTTGCAGGCGTCGATCAGACGCTGGTATTTCTCATGCCTCGCGCTCATTTGGATGCCTTCCTGCGCGGTGCTGTCTTTCGGGCCGCGGGAAACTGACCGCGGACCACAACCGATCGCGTCCCCTGCTTGCGGGACTGGTCGCCCAAAGTGACCCGGATCCTGGACAGCATGGCAAGCTGCTCGACGGTCGGCGCGGTCTGCAGCACGCGACGGTCGCCGGTCACACGGTCAAGCAGCGCCAGGAAGCGCTCGCGCTCGCCGGCATCCGCCAACAGGTCGGCCAGGGTCGACACCGCCCGATCGGGCTCGCACCGCGCGATGATTTCCTGCGTTCCGCGAATCGTCCGCCACCGGTAAGGCGTCATGTGCGGCAGCAACTCCGCGTAGTCTTCGGCCAGTTCTCGCCGCAGTTCGAGACGCGACAGCGGCAGCGGCTCGTCGCCTGGCGACAGCAGGAAGGCGGCGCGCGCCACGGCTTCGACGTAGCCGCCCTGCGCGATGGCGGCGAGCGCCTCACGCACCTCCGGCCGGTCCTTCGCTTCCAGCACCTCGTCGACACCCCGCCCCGGGGTTTCATCCCCGCCTTGCAGCGAGAACATGTTCGCGTAGACGCCGAAGAACTGTGCCTCGGTCATCGCATCACGCACCGCGCGATAAAGGTCGAGCGATGCACTGACCATCTCGGCGCCGAGCTTTTCGCCCCGGCGCAACGGATGGTTGGCGTCCAGCGCCTTTCGGTCCGCCCTCACCGCCTGGGCAGCAGGCGCGATCCATGAAAGCCAGGGATTGAGGCTGGAGACCGCCCAGTTCTGGAAGCGCAGCGGATGAAACTCCCGCTGCAGTTGCGCCGTGTATTCGTTCGACATGGCTTGCACCATCGGCCGCGCGAACAGTTCGTAGGCGCGCTGGTTGAACTCCGAGACGGCCGCCACCGCTTCGAACGGCTTCTCGTCCACACGCTTGAAGCGGTTGAGGCGCTCCGCGATGTCCTCCAGCCGGTGTTCGTGAAACTCGACCTCGTAGGCGGGCGCACCGTCCGCACCCTTGTGCTCGGTGATCGCCATGCCGTAGAGGCCCGGCGGCAACAGTTCGATGCTCTTGAGAACGGACACGATCTGCGCGTGTTCCTTCTTCGCGACCGCGCCGGAGACGAAGATGCCCAGGTGCCCGACGTGCTCGTGCAGAAGTCCGACGATGACCTGGCCACGTGCCTTGATCTCCGCCGTGCTGCGATAGACGTCCGCGACCCAGTTGAACGCCTGTTGCGGCGGGGTGATGTTGTCCCCCATCGATGCGAACAGGACGATGGGCGACTTGATGTCGCGCAGGTCGAAGGGCTTGCCGCTGCCCGACTTGACATCGCCCGACCACAGCTTGTTGCCAACGAAGAGGTTCTGGGTGATCCACTCGATCTCTTGCCGGTTCATCAGGTAGTAGCCGCCCCACCAGTGCTCGAATTCCAGGAACCGGGGCGGTTCGGTGTCGACCTTGTCGAACAGGTGGTAGTACTTGTCCCAGAAGCTGTTGGCCGGGTTCAGGTTCTCGAAATTCTGGACCAGGTACGCGCCGTCGAATTTGCCATTGCCCATGTCGGCGGCCATCGAGGCCAGCCACGAACCCCCCAGAAGACCGCCCGAATAGCGCATGGGGTTGTCGCCCTCGCCTTCGTTCCAGGCCCCGCCCCAGTACGACATCGGCGCGCCGTTGATGACGATCGGGCCCGTGTCGTCGGGGTCCGAAGCGCCGAGCATCATCGCGGCCCAGCCGCCTTGGCAATTTCCGATGATGGCCGGCTTGGAACTGTCGGGGTGCAGCGCCCGCACCTTCTTCACGAACTGCTGCTCGGCATTGCAGACGTCGAGCAGCGTCTGCCCCGGCTCGGGGTCGCGGAAGAAGATGACGAAGTACACCGGATGCCCCGCGCGCAGCGCGACGCCGACTTGCGAATCGTCCTTGAAGCCGCCGATGCCGGGTCCGTGGCCGGCACGCGGATCGATGATCAGGTACGGCCGCCGCTTCGGATCGACAAGAACGCCCTTGGGCGGCGTGATCTTCAGCAACGCGTAGTTCACCGGGCGAGCGAACGTGCGGCCGTCGAGGACGACTTCCGAGTCGAAATGCAGGACTGGCTTCAGGCCCTGCGCGTTGTGTTCGACGAAGTTGTTCCCGCGCCGCCACAGCGTGTCCCAGAACAGGATGGAGCGCTGCGTGGCATCGACGGCGTATTGCAGAAGGCTCTGCGGATTCGCACTTGCCGCCGACTTGAGCAGTGATTCACCGCCTTCGGCCTGCACGGCCTTGGTGATGCGCTGGACATAGTGTTCCTGCGCGATCTGCATTCGCTTCTGGAGGACAGAGGCGACCTTCGTCCCGACCTTGTGACTGTGCGCGAGCCGCGTTCCTGGATCCATGGCGATACCTCTAGAGAATGGGATTACCGAGGTGTGTCCGGGCGCTGTGACACGGCTGTGACACCACATCGCGCTGGCCGGGCTATTTTGCGGCGCTCTTCATGCTCATGGCAATTACCGGGCTCGTTCCACGCCCGTCCTGCCATTGTGAGAAGCGGCCGACGAGAGGGGTTTGATATCGATCAACTCGGATCGATCAGTGCCCGCGAAATCCCGTCACTGGGTGCAGCACGGCGAAGGAGCCGCCGCCATGGCCGGCGTGTCGAACCCGCCGCCCAATGCCAGGTACAGATTGGTGCGCTGTGCCAACTGCTCTGTCTGCACGCGCAGGCGCGAGGTGCGCGCCGCGTAGACGGTGAGCTGGCTCTGCTCGACCGAGCGCAGGTCGACAGAACCTACGCGGTACTGGATTCTCGAAAGCTCCAGCGCCTCCTCGCTGTCGCGGATCGTCGCAGCGAGGATGGCGTCGCGTTCGCGCAGCGTCGATTCCGCACCCAATGCGCCTTCGACTTCGCCGAACGCCTTCTGGCCTGCGCGTGCGTAGTCGGCAACCGCCACCTTCTGTTCCGCCGTGCGGATTTCCACCTGCGCGCGCAATGCGCCGCCCTGGTAGATCGGCGCGATCAGGTTGGCGCCGACGCTCCAGACCGGGCTGCTGGTGTCTTTCAGCACGAGCAATTCGCTCGACACATTGCTGCCGCCCGCGGTGAGGCTGATCCTCGGAAGCTGCGCCGCCTTGGCTTCGCCGACGCGATCGAACGCGGCGGCGACGCGACGCTCAGCCGCCACGAGATCGGGCCGGCGCTCCAGAAGTTCCGACGGCACGCCGACGGGCAACGGCGGCGGCATCGGCGAAAGTTGTGTCGCGACGGCGATCTCCGCGGAGGGATAGCGTCCGAGCAGGAGTTCGAGCGAACGCAGGGCCTGCTCGCGCGCGAATTCCACCTGCTTCAGCGCATCGCGATAGGTACCGACATTCGCGCGCGCCTGCGCCACGGCCAGGTTGTTGCCGTTGCCGATGCGCAGGCGATCCTCGGACATTCGAAGCAGGACGTCGGAGGAATTGAGCGCGTCCAGCGTGATTGCGCGTTGCAAGCCCGCCTCGACCGCAAGGAACCATGCCTTGGCCACCATGGCAGCCAGGGACTGCCGCGCGTAGGCATAGTCAGCCTCGGCAGCCAGCGACTGCTCCTTGGCCGCCGCCTTGGCGTAGCGAAGCCGGCCCCATACATCGAGTTCCAGCGAAGCGTTCAGGAAGATCCCGTCCAGCCCGCCGCCGCCGCCCGACTTGCCGCCGCCCAGGCCGACCACGCCCACGGACGGGAGCAACGCGCCCGCCGCCACTTTGACATAGCCGCCGGCCTGCTCGACGCGCGCCGCCGCGACCCGCAGGTCGACGTTGTAGGCCAGGGCTTCGTTGACGAGCGCCGTCAACGCAGGCTCGTCGAAGGTCGCGAGCCATCCATCGGCCACAGGCGCCGTCACGCCGCCGCCCGCCCTGAAAGCCGTCGGCGCGGGCCCCTGGGGCAGCACCTCGTTCTGCAACTCGGCGGCTGTCGGCGGCGTCTTCAGCGCACAGCCGGCGACCGCCGCCGCCAGCGCCAGCGCTGTCGCAACGTGCCATCGATGAAGCGAGGGTGTTCGCATCAGTGCAGCTTCAGGACAAGGTAGTTGGTGATGGATCCGACGCGAAGGATCACCATCCGGAGGATGTGGATCATCTCCACGTGATCGGTATAGATCGCGCCCTGGCCATCCGCGCCCGCGGCAAGGAACAGCTGGGCATCCTGTTCGTCGACCGTGAACTTGACCGGGAAGCGTCCCGGCACCTGCGGAAAGGCGCCGGTCTGCGGCAGTTGGCCCGACTGAGCCACTTGGCCCTGGCCCTGCGCCCAGATGATGGAATCGACCTTCGCCGAGATGATGCGGCCCGGGTACGTCTTGA
The DNA here is from genome assembly GCF_056397705.1 of Variovorax sp. 05L425. Taxonomy (NCBI): domain Bacteria; kingdom Pseudomonadati; phylum Pseudomonadota; class Betaproteobacteria; order Burkholderiales; family Comamonadaceae; genus Variovorax; species Variovorax sp. 05L425. Next base: position 148,502 of record NZ_JBFTNY010000016.1, read on the forward strand.
GCGTGAACTCCGCCGCATTTCCTGGCTCGACGAGCCGCAGTTCATTCTGGTCGTAGAGGGCGACCACCTGGTAGGTCTCTTCGACGAAGCTCATCGCGGGAGTCAGCGGTATCGAGACCACGTAGGAGCCGGGCCTCAACTGGACGTTGATGGCGTATCCATTGGCCGGCGCGTAGACGGACGTCTGGTCCAGGTTCCATTGCGCGTTGCTGAGGGCCGCACGACTGATATCGACCTGCGCCTTGGCCGTTGCGAGTTGGGCCCGCGCCTGGGCGACCGAGGCCTGTTCACCGTTGACCCGCCCGGACAGCTTTTGAGCGACCTGTGCTTCATTCGCAGTGGCCGTCGCGATCTGGCCTTGCAGCTCGATCAGGTTGGATTCGGCCTGTTCAAGCGCGAACTTGTCACCGGCGCCGGTGGACACCAGTTCCTTGTTCTGCCGAACCCGCAATCGTGCAAGTTCGATCCTCGGCTGCAGCGACCTGACCTGTCCCGTTGCGGCCTTGAGTTGCTCCTGGAGCTGGCGTGCGCCGGCCGACGCATCGACCAGGGCCGCCTCCGCCTGCGTGAACTTCGCCTCGTCCGCGACCAGCCGCGCCTTGGCGGCGTCGAGTTCGTTCTGGTACTGGGTCGGGTCGATGCGGAACAGCAGTTCACCCTTCTTCACCAGGCGATTGGGTTCGACCGGCACCTCGAGCACCTGGCCCCGCACCTGCGGAACGACCTGCACCACGTACTTGATGACGCGGACATCCGCCGTCGACGGGGCGACGACGTTGAGCGTGAGGATCAGCGCGGTCAGAAAGACGATCGGGATGATCACCACAATGACTTGCGTCGCGGTGTTCCATGGCAGCCACTTCAGCTTGATGAAGAAGAGCCAGACGAAGAAGGCGTAGATGCCAAGGAGCAGTGCTTCCATCAGGCGCTCGCATCTCTTGCAGCGGCGGCGATGCCCCCGCGGGCCGTGACGGCAGCCAGGTTCTTGCGGAGCACCTTGAGCTCGGCTGTCAGCGCGCCCTTGGCGTCCATCGCATCGAGCTCGTCGCGCAGGTGCTCGATCTCATGCTCCAGGAGTTCGCCCGTCAGCGCCTTTTCGCCCTTCTCGTGGAAGTAGTCCTCGTGCTTCTCGGTGCCATACGCCACCTGATAGCCGACCGGCTTGATGTAGGCCCACAGCCACGCGAGCGGCCAGAGCATGCCCCCGAACACCAGCGACAGCAGGCACAGCGTCTTGATGGCATCGCGCTGGGGATGGTGCCGGTTGTGCGCGATCTTCTCCGGCATGACGTGAACCATCCAGAACAGGACGATCCCGGCGATCGGCACCAGGAAGATGATGAACCAGGCCAGGTACGTTGCAGCCGTGCCCAGGTACTCGTGCGGAATGAACGATGCGTTCGCACTCGTCGGAGCGACCAGACTGGCCACGAAGAGCGCAAGGGACCAGAACCCAAGCCTCGCTGAAGTCCGTTCCCTCGGTGCGAATCGCATAAAGGCTCCTGAACATCCGTGATGATTGGCCGGATGCTAGAGGATGCTAGAGGACTCGTGAAGCGCCAAATTGAGAATCGTCAACTCCCGACAAGGAAGAAACACGCAGACTTGGCCGAAACAATCGTGGGGGAAGAGATGAGATGAATCGCCATGCCGCCGGGGTCGCAGTCGCGCTCGCCCTCGGCGGCGTTGGCGCTGGCACTGCGCATGCGCAGCCCGACGAGCCCCTTGTTCCGGAGGAAGGAAAGCCGGGTTTCGAGTTCTACGGTCAGGCCATGCTCGACGCCATCTACGATGGCGGGCGCATGCACCCTGACTGGCGGGCCACGCTCCGGCCATCGCAGATTCCGGTCATCTGTCCGGGTTCACCCGGATGCAGCGGCGACGGAACAACGCTCTTGAGCGTGCGGCAATCCAGCCTGGGCTTCAAGACGTACATCCCGACGACGATCGGCCCGATCAAGACCGACTTCAGCATCGACCTGTTTGGCACCCATGGCGGCACGCAGGCCCACTTGCTCGATGCCTGGGTCGCGTCGCCCATGTTCGGCGTCGGGCAGACGTACTCGAACTTCATGGACATCGATGTGCTCCCGGACATCATCGACTACTGGGGACCGAGCGGCATGGTCTTCGTGCGCACGCCGCAGTTGCGCTACGTGCCATTCGACCCACAGGGAATGCAGGTGGCGATCACGCTGGAGTCACCCAGTTCGGCGATCGACGCCGGGAGGCTGGCCAGGGTCGACCCGGCGCTCGGCGAAGGCATCACCGGCCACAACCGCGTGCCTGACCTCGTCGCCTCGTTCAGGCTCGAGCGGGACTGGGGCCACTTCCGCTCCGCCGCCATCTTGCGCGAGCTGGGCTATCACAACACCGAGTCGATCACGGGGAAGCCGTCCGGCACGCGGACCGGCTACGGCCTGAACCTTGCCGGTGCATTCAAGGTCGCCGGCAAGGATCAGGTGAACTTGCAGCTCGCGGTCGGGCGCGGGATCGCCAGCTACATGAACGACGGCGGCGTGGACCTGGCACCCGGCGCCGACCTGCGGGCCGAGGCCGTCGGATCGGTGGGATGGCTGGCCTACTACAACCACGCCTGGAGCGACAAGTGGAGCAGTTCGATCGGCTACAGCGAGCATCGGCAGAACAACACCGGAGGGCAGATCGCCACCGCCTTCCACAAGGGCGGCTATTCGTCGGTCAACCTGCTCTACACCACGGCCAGGAACCTGACGATCGGTGCCGAGTTGCTCTGGGGCCGACTCGAAGACAAGATCGGTGCGTCGCAGGTCGACAACCGCTTGCAGTTCTCGACGAAGCTGACCTTCTGAAAGATGCCAATGATCAAAATAGTGGACTACCCACTGCTCGTCTTCGTCGCAAGCTTCCTCTTCCTCTCGTTCTGCATATGGTTCGGCGCGCGCGTGCTCAGAAGATGGTCGAGGCCCCAGGAGAGCACGCGGGACAACTTCAGCATCGTCGTCGGGGCCACGCTGACGCTTCTGGGTCTCCTTGTCGGGTTCGGCTTCTCGATGGCCGTCGGCCGCTACGACCAGCGCAAGAATCTCGAGGAAGCGGAGGCCAACGCGATCGGTACCGAGTACCTGCGGGCCCAGCTGCTGCCTGCAGCGGACGCGGAGAAGGTCCGCGCCCTCCTGCGCGACTATTTCGATCAACGCATCCTGTTCTACACGACGCGCGATCTGGACCAACTCCGCGAGGTCGATGCACGCACGGCAAAGCTGCAGGCCGAACTGTGGTCGGCTGTGGTGGCCCCGGCGGCAGCGGCGCCGCTGTCGCCGTCGGTCGCACTGGCCGTCTCGGGCATGAACGATGTCCTGAACGCGCAGGGTTATACGCAGGCCGCCTGGTGGAACCGGATTCCCCGTGCGGCATGGCTCCTGATGCTGGGCATTGCCGCCTGTTGCCATCTGCTGGTCGGCTACGGCGTGCGAGATGCGCACGCGGAACGCAGCCAACTGCTCGTGCTGCCGCTGGTCCTGGCCATTGCGTTCTTTCTCATTGCGGACATCGACAGCCCGCGCGGCGGCGTCATCCGCGTGAGTCCGCAGAACCTGGTGAGCCTCGGGGATTCGATGCGCCCGCCCGACAAGAAATGATGCCGCCGCATTGACGTGCGTCATTGCGGGCAGCCTGCACCACGCCGACACTGCGGAAGCCGTGGATCGCGTTCAATGGAAGGGATCGCCATGTACCGACGAATTCTTGTCCCCCTGGACGGCAGCGAGGCGTCCACGCAAGGATTGGACGAAGCCGTCCGCATGGCCCTGTCCAAGGGGGCGACGCTGCGGCTCGTGCATGTCGTCAACCGGTTCAGGAGCACGGTCGGCTTTGCGAGCCATGCCTCGTTCAAGCAGCAGTTGCCCGTCATCAAGGAAGCGGGCGAGCGCCTCTTGCAGCAGGGTCGCGAGCGCGCGGAGCGCGAAGGCTGCCACGTGGAAACGACGCTTCTTTCCTCGTTGTCCGAGGATTTGTCGGACATGATCGCGCAGGAGGCCAAGGCCTGGAACGCCGACCTCATCGTGATCGGGACACACGGACGCCGAGGCATCGAGCGGATTCTCTGGGGCAGCGACGCGGAACAGGTCATGCGTGTCGCCCCGGTTCCGGTGTTGCTCGTCCAGGAGACGAGCGATGAAGGCGATGCAGCCGCGCCGGACTAGGGTCTGTCAACACATGACTGAAAGCGACGCCGACGGGGAAACGGCGCGAGAACCGGTTCTCAGCCCGGTGGACCGGGTCTCGGAGATGCTCTTCGGCCTGTTCATGGCGCTCACATTTGCCGGAGCCGTGTCGGTGGCCGACTCGGGGCGCGAGGATCTCCGGCAGATGTTCATCGCCGCATTGGGCTGCAACCTGGCCTGGGGCCTGGTCGACGCCGTCATGTACCTCGTCCGCACAGTCACCGATCGCGGGCGATGGATCACGCTCGTTCGCTCGGTTCGCGAAGCGGCGGATGCGCAGACCGGTCGCCAGCTTGTTGCCGGCTCCTTGTCGCGGGTCGGAGCGAAGTTCGTCATGACGGCGGAACTCGAAGCCATTCGCGGCCGAATCGTCGCCCTGCCCTCCATCCCGTCGCGCCCCACCCTGCTGTGGCGCGACGTGCTCGCCGCCGCGGCGATCTTCCTGATCGTGGTGACGGCGACATTTCCGGTGGTGCTGCCTTTTGCGCTGATCCAGGATGTCCGGACCGCCATGACCGTGTCCCGCATCGTCGCGCTGGCGATGCTGTTCGTCGGAGGCCTCGCCCTGGGCCGCTACGCAGGGTATGGCAGCTGGAAGGTCGGCCTGATGATGGTCGGGCTCGGCACTGCGCTGGTGGCCGCGATCATGGCGCTCGGCGGCTGAGCGCGCCCCCGTCGGGGCCGTCCGTGGGCGCCCCGATCCAGACTTTCCCTACCCCCCTGCCCCCTCCACCAAGGAGGGGGAGTCGAGGGTGCGCGAATCCCAGAATTCCGCCCGGTCCTTGCTCATAGGCAGGTGAGACCACCCACTCACAAACGAAGAAACTGGAAACACGTGCACCACTCCCACCAAAAGACGGGATCCACCGAAACCCGCTCGTCCTTTCGCCTCGCGGCCGTCGCCGCTGCCACCCTGCTCGTGACGCTGTCTTCGGGCGGCGCGCATGCATTCGAATTCGACACCGGGAAAGAGGACCTCTCGATCCGCTGGGACAACACCCTCCGGTACAACTACGCGAATCGCGTGGCCAACCGCGACCCGAAGATCGGCAATTCGGCGGTCTCGGACGAGGGCACCTACAGCTTCAACAGCGGTGACACGGTGGCGAACCGCCTCGACGTCCTGTCGGAGTTCGACCTCACCTACCAGAAGCGCTTTGGCGCACGTGTGAGCGCCGCAGGGTGGTACGACAACGCCTACGGCAGCACCAGCCAATCCAACCCATACCCGCCGCTGGTCAATATCCCCAGCTACGTCAATCACCAGTACAGCGACTACACCCAGCGCTACTACGCCGGACCTTCGGGCGAGTGGCTCGATGCCTTCCTGTTCGGTGGCGTCGATATCGGCAACGTGCCGGTCAACATGAAGTTCGGGCGCCATTCGCTCTACTGGGGCGAGTCGCTCTTCGTCAACGGCAACCTGAACGGCATCGCTTATTCGCAGAATCCGCTCGACCTGCAAAAGGGATTCGCGACGCCCGGCGTGGAAGCCAAGGAGCTGTTCCGGCCGCTCAACCAGATCTCGATGCAAGCCCAGGTGACCGACACCGTGTCGGTGGCGGCGCAGTACATGCTCCAGTGGGAAGCGTTCCGCTACCCTGAGGGCGGCACGTACCTCGGTCCGGTGGACTTCGCATTCAACGGACCGGACCGCCAGTTCATCTCGCCTGCGCTCGGCTTTGCCCAGAACGGCGGCGCGGTCAAACCGCCGAATCACGGCGAGGGCGGCCTGTCGACGCGCTGGAGCCCCGAGTGGCTCGACGGCACGATGGGCTTCTACTGGCGCAACTTCGCTGACAAGCTGCCGCAGACCTTCATCACGCGAGTCGGTCCGAACATCACCCGCTACAACCTGATCTACGCCGACAACATCGACCTGCTCGGTGTGAGCCTGGCGAAGAACATCGGCGGCATCAGCTTCGGCTCCGAGCTCTCGTATCGCCACAACACGCCGCTGAACAGCACGGTGCTTGGCATTTCACCCGGCTTGCCTGCGTCTGGCGACACCAACGGACCGCGCGGAGACACCTTCCACGGCCTGATCAACGCCGTGGGCGTGATCCCGAAGACTGCCGTGTTCGACACGGCAACCTACGGCGCAGAACTCACCTGGGCCACCTGGTCGAAGGTCACCAGCGGCAAGAACCTCTTCTTCGCCGAGGGCTTCGCGGCCTGTGCCGGCAAGGACAAATGGGACGGTTGCACGACGAAGAACTACTTCGGCGCCGGTCTCAACTTCACGCCCACCTGGTTCCAGGTGTGGCCGGGCGTCGACGTGTCGGCACCCCTCACATACGCCGTGGGACTCTACGGCAACGCGCCAACCGTGTTCGGCGGCAATCAGGCCAACGGCAACTACAGCGTCGGCGTCGGCTTCGACGTCCGGCAGAAATACCGCTTCGATCTGAAATACATCAACTATGTCGGCCGCTACCGCGACAACGGCTACGCCGTGACCAGCCAGAACGGCTTCACGACGCTGCTCGACGACCGCGCTTTCGTGAGCCTGACCTTCAAGACCACCTTCTAAGGACTCCACCATGAAATTCACCTACTCGCTGATTGCAGGCGTCGTCGCCGCAACGGCAAGCCTGGCCGCCCAGGCGGCCATCACCGCCGACGAGGCCAAGGCCCTCGGCACGACCCTGACGCCCGTCGGCGCGGAAAAGGCCGGCAACAAGGACGGCACCATTCCGGCCTATGAAGGCGGCCTGAAGACGGCTCCCGCAGGCTTCAAGGCAGGCGACGGCATCCGCCCGGACCCCTTCGCCGGTGAGAAGCCGCGCCTCGTGATCGACGCCAAGAACATGGCCCAGTACGCCGATCACCTGACCGACGGCACCAAGACGCTGCTGAAGACGTATCCGAGCTTCCGCGTGGATGTCTACCCGACGCATCGCACCGTCGCCTTCCCGAAGTTCGTCACCGACAACACGGCGACCAACGCGACCCAGGCCAAGACCACCAACGACGGCCGTTCGATCGAAGGCGCTCACGCCGGCTTCCCGTTCCCCATTCCGAAGAATGGCTACGAAGCCATGTGGAACCACCTGGTGCGCTTCAACGGCCAGAGCTATGAAGCCAAGTACCGCAACCTGAACGTCGATGCCAGCGGCCACTCGGCCCTGGCCACCGAAGGCGTCAGCGTGCAGGACTTCCCGTTCTGGGACCCGAGCAAGGCCACGGCGGATACCTACTGGCGCATCAAGCTGACCTACACCGGACCGGCACGCCGCGCCGGCGAGGCCCTGCTGATCGTCGACCCGCTCGACATCGGCAACAAGGATCGCCGCGCCTGGATGTACCTGCCCGGCCAGCGCCGCGTCAAGGTGGCTCCGGACCTGTCCTTCGACACGCCCAACCCGGGCACCGCAGGCGCCACGACCTTCGACGACACCTTCATCTTCAACGGCTCCATGGACCGCTTCGACTTCAAGCTGCTCGGCAAGAAGGAGATGTACCTGCCCTACAACGACTACGCCGCGGTATACCAGTCGAAGCAGGACGACCTGCTCAAGCCCAACCACCTGAACCCGGACCTGGTTCGCTGGGAACTCCATCGCGTGTGGGCCGTGGAAGCCACGCTGCGCGAGGGCAAGCGCCACGTCTACAGCAAGCGCACCTTCTACCTCGACGAGGACTCGTGGGCGGCCCTGGCCTCGGACAACTATGACGCACGTGGCCAGCTCTACCGCTCGGGCTTTGCCTACATGACGCCCAGCTACGACCTCCCGGCCCCGTACACCGACATGTTCGGCCACTACGACTTCGCCGCGCGGGTCTATTCGCTGACCGGCTACATCGCGGAAACCGGCGGCCTGCGCCAGACCAAGGCGCTGTCCGACCGCGAGTGGACCGCCGACTCGCTCGCCGGCGCGGGCGTTCGCTGAACGAGGCCCATCGATGAACGCGAAGCGATTCACCCTCGGCGGCCTGGCACTCGCCGCGACGCTGGCCGCCACCTCGGCGTGGGCGGTACAGCCCGCCGGATGGCGTGACGTGCTGGACACGCCGGCCATGAAGAGCCCGCTCGCTTCGCGCACGTTGCTCAATGGGCTGGCCAGTGCCGGCAACCGCGTCGTGGCCGTGGGCCAGCGCGGACACATCGTCTATTCCGACGATGCCGGCAAGAACTGGCGGCAGGCCGAAGTGCCTGTCAGCTCGGACCTGGTGGCCGTCACCTTTCCGACCGCGACAAACGGATGGGCCGTGGGGCACGACGGCGTCGTGCTGCGCTCCAACGATGCAGGCCTGAGCTGGACCACCCAGCTCGACGGCCGGCGCGTTGGCGACATCATGGTCCGCCACTACCAGCGCGAAGCCGCCGCCTTGGCGGTCGATGATCCGAAGCGCGCCGGGCTGCTGGTAGACGAAGCCCGGCGCTTCGAGGCGCAAGGGGCGGAGAACCCCTTCCTCGACGTGTGGTTCCGCGATGCATCCGAAGGCTTCGTCGTCGGTGCATTCGGCCTCGTCCTGCACACCAGGGACGGTGGCGCGACCTGGGAGCCTTGGCTGCACGCCGTCGACAACCCGAAGGGCCTGCACCTCTATGCGGTGCGTGGCATCGGCGCCGACACCTACATTGCCGGCGAGCAGGGATTGCTGCTCAAGCTGGAGCACGGCGACACACGTTTCCGCGCACTCGAACTGCCCTACAAGGGCACCCTTTTCGGCATCACGGGCAATGCCCGTTCGCTCATCGCCTACGGCCTGCGCGGCACGGTGATGCGCAGCACCGACGGCGGACGCAACTGGCAGCAGACGCCGACGGGCCTGCAGGTCGGCATGACCGCCGGCATGCGGCAGGACGACGGACGCATCGTCCTCGTCAGCCAGGCCGGCCACGTCCTGACCAGCACCGACGACGGCGCAAGTTTCAAGGCCGCCTCCGTCGAGCGCACCGTACCCGCCGCGGCAGTGGCGACACCCGCCAAGGGCGCGCTCGTCATCGCAGGGCCGCGCGGCGCCCAATCGCTTCAACTGCCCTGATCGGGCAGACGGATCTCGCACATGCACACCCCCACATCCGCGGACACGTCCGCGCCGAGTTCGCTCGAGCAATTCGACACCCGCTCAGGCTCGCGCCTGGAGCGGTTGATCTTCAATCACAGGTTCGCGGTGATGGTCTTCTGCGGCCTCATCACGCTGCTGCTGGGCTTCATGGCCATGACGCGGCTGACGCTGAATGCCAGCTTCGAGAAGATGCTTCCGCAGGGCCACCCCTACATCCAGAACTACCTGGAGAACCGCACGGAACTGCGCGGGCTGGGCAACTCCCTGCGCATCGTCGTGGAGAACACCAAAGGCGACATCTACGACCCCGCTTACCTCGCCGCGCTGAAGAAGATCCAGGACGAACTCTTTCTCACGCCCGGTGTCGATCGCGCGTGGATGAAGTCCCTCTGGGCACCCGCCGTGCGATGGACGGAAGTGACCGAGGAAGGCTTCCAGGGCGGCCCGGTGATGCCTGACAACTACGACGGCTCGCAGGCCTCCACCGAGCGGCTGCGCGGCAACATCGCGCGCGCCGGACTGGTGGGCAACCTCGTCGGCAATGACTTCAAGTCGAGCATGATCGTCGTGCCGCTGCTCGACTCGGACGCCACGCAGGGCAAGCGCCTCGACTACCGCGGCCTGTCGCAGGCGCTCGATCAGATGCGCGCGCGCTACGAGACCGACGCGCAAGGCAACCCCACCGGCATCCGCGTGCACAGCATCGGCTTCGCGAAGCTGGTCGGAGACCTGATCGAAGGCCTCTACCAGGTGGCGCTGTACTTCGGCCTCGCCGCGCTGGTGGCGACGCTCATCATCTATTTCTACACGCGATGTGTTCGAAGCACCGCGCTGGTGGTCGCGTGCTCGCTGGTGGCCGTGGTCTGGCAGCTGGGGCTGGTGGCCGGTCTCGGCTTCGAACTGGACCCCTACTCCATCCTCGTGCCCTTCCTCGTCTTCGCGATCGGCGTGTCGCACGGTGCGCAGAAGATGAACGGGATCATGCAGGACATCGGCCGCGGCGCGCACCGCCTGGTCGCTGCACGATTCACCTTCCGCCGCCTGTTCCTCGCCGGACTGACCGCGCTGGTCGCCGACGCGGTGGGATTCGCCGTGCTGATGATGATCGACATCCCGGTCATCAAGGACCTCGCGCTCACAGCGAGCATCGGCGTGGCGGTGCTGATCGTCACCAACCTGATCCTGCTGCCGGTGCTGCTTTCGTACATCGGCGTGAGCGCCAAGGCCGCACAACGCAGCCTGCGTGCGGAAAGCGGCAGCGAAGCACGCGGCTTCAATCGCGTCTACACCTGGCTCGAACGCTTCACCGAGCGTCGCTGGGCCATCGGTACCGTCGCCTCGGCCGCAGTGCTGGTGGCGGTCGGCTTTGCGGTCAGCACCCATCTCAAGATCGGCGACCTCGACCCCGGCGCGCCGGAATTGCGGCCGGACTCGCGCTACAACCGCGACAACGCCTTCATCACAGCCAACTACTCGCTGTCGAGCGACACCTTCGCGGTGATCGTCAAGACCGCCAAGGAAGGCTGCCTGAAGTACGAGACGCTCGTCGAAGCCGACCGCCTGGCCTGGACGCTCCAGCAGGTGCCTGGCGTGCAGACGACGAATTCGCTGGCGAATGCCGTGCGCCAGATCACCGCCGGCAGCAACGAAGGCAGCCCCAAGTGGCTGACCATCGCGCGCAACCAGGACGTGCTGAACTACGGCGCGCAGCAGGCCAGCGTGAACAACCCTGAGCTGTTCAACACCGAGTGCTCGGTGATGCCGGTGATCGCCTACCTGGCCGACCATCGCGCCGAGACGCTCGACCGCGTCGTGCAAGCCGGTGCCGCTTTCGCCGATGCGCACAGCAACGGCGACCGCAAGTTCCTGCTCGCCGCCGGCGGCGCCGGCATCGAGTCGGCCACCAACATCGTGGTCCACAAGGCCTGGACCCAGATGCTGATGCTGGTCTACGCCGCCGTGATCGTGCTGTGCTTCATCACCTTCCGCAGCTGGCGTGCCGTGGTGGTGGCCGTGGTGCCGCTTGTCATCACGTCGGTCCTGTGCGAAGCCCTGATGGTCTGCCTCGGCATCGGCGTCAAGGTGGCCACGCTGCCGGTGATCGCGCTCGGCGTCGGCATCGGCGTGGACTACGCGTTGTACCTGCTGAGTGTGCAACTCGCGCGTCAACGTGCCGGCGCATCGCTCGCGCAGGCTTACCGCGACGCATTGCAATTCACCGGCAAGGTGGTCGTACTCGTCGGCGTGACACTGGCTGCGGGCGTGCTGACCTGGGCGCTCTCGCCCATCAAGTTCCAGGCCGACATGGGCATCCTGCTGGCTTTCATGTTCATCTGGAACATGGTCGGCGCCGTGCTGTTGATCCCCGCCCTGTCGCACTTCCTGCTGCGCCCGCGCGCGCCTGCCGCCATGTTGGTCGATGCACCCGCGGCCGAGCCTGCAGTGGCTGCCTGATCCGAATCTCCCGAAAGTCTCATGGCTCAACAAGAAACCTATTCCACATCGGCCCTTCCGGACCACGTCGGCCGTGACTTCGGGACGTCCACCGCCATCCTGCTCGACCAGACGCGCATCGATCGCTTTGCGCAATGCACCGGAGACACGCAGTGGATCCATGTGGACGTGGATCGCGCACGCTCGGAAGGACCGTTTCTGGGCACGATCGCGCACGGACTGCTCGTGCTGTCGCTGATTCCGGCAGCGCACTTCGAACTCGGCGTCTATCCGAGCGATGCCGTCAACGTCCTGAACTACGGATTCGACCGGGTGCGTTTTCTCGCGCCGGTGCCTTCGGGCACCCTCGTGCAATTGCGCGTGGAATTGACCGAAGTGACGACGAAGACCGGCGGCTTCCTGGTCCGGTGCAAGAACGCGGCGCACAGCCTCGTCGATCCCTCGCGACCCTTGATGGTGGCCGACTCGCTCGCGATGGTGACGGCATGATCGAAGCAGAAAAGCCGGCAAGCACCTCGCGCCTGACCGATTCGCTCGGCGCGCTTTCCATGGGCGCGCTGATGCAGCCGTTCAAGTCGATGGAGGGCCTGCGCCGCGCCACGGCCGAGTTGATCAAGGTCACGACCGGTCAATCCACGATCAGTCCATCGCCGAACGACCGCCGTTTCGACGACCCGGCCTGGCAGGACAACGGCATGTACCACCGCCTGATGCAGACCCACCTCGCCGTGGTCCGGGAGATCCATCGCATTGCCGGCGAACTGGACCTCCAGCCACGCGACGAGGCCAGGGCAAAGATGATGCTCGGGATGGTGACCGACGCGCTCGCGCCCACCAACACGCTGGTCGGCAATCCGGCGGCGCTCAAGCGCACCATCGAGACGGGCGGACTCAACCTCGCCGACGGTATCCGCCAGATGGCCGCCGACTGGCGCGACAACGGCGGCCTGCCCTCGTCGGTGGATGGCTCCGGCTTCGTCGTCGGCGAGAACCTCGCCGCGACGCCGGGGTCGGTGGTACACCGCGACGACCTGCTGGAGCTCATCCAGTACAGGGCGCAGACCGATACCGTACACGGCACGCCGCTCTTCATCGTCCCGCCGCAGATCAACAAGTACTACGTGTGGGATCTCGCGCCGGGCCGCAGCCTGATCGAGTTCCTCGTGCAGCAAGGCTTCACCGTCAATGTGGTGAGTTGGTTCAACCCCGAGGCCGGCCAGTCGGACTGGGGCCTGGAAACCTACGTGATGGCGCTGGAGCGGGCGATGGACGTCGCGCGCAGCATCTCGCGTTCCGAGCAGCTGCATGTGCTCGGCGCCTGCTCGGGTGGCATCACCTCGGCGGCGCTGCTGGGCCATCTCGCGGCCAAGGGCAGCGACTGGGCCCGCAGCCTGACCTTGCTGGTCTCCATCCTGGACATCGATGGCATTGCCGACAGCTCGATGGGCCTGTTCGCGCACCTGGAGACGCTCGACCTGGCACGCACGCTCAGCGGCGCGAAAGGCGTTCTCGAAGGCAAGGACCTGGCGAAGATCTTCGCCTCCCTGCGGCCGAACGAGCTCATCTGGAACTACTGGGTCAACAACTACCTGATGGGCCGGAAGCCCTCGGCGTTCGACATCCTCTACTGGAACGCGGACACCACGCGCCTGCCTGCCCGGCTGCACGCCGACTTCATCGCGCTGCTGGAATCCAACGCGCTGGCCAAACCCGGCGGACTGTCGATCGGCGAAACGCCGCTTTCGCTCGGCGACGTCAAATGCGACAGCTACATCCTCGCGGGCACGACCGACCACATCACGCCATGGGACGGCTGCTACCAGACGCGTCGCCTGCTCGGCGGCCACAGCGAGTTCGTCCTGAGCTCCAGCGGCCACGTGCAGTCGATCGTCAATCCGCCCGGAGGCAGTCGCAAGAGCGCCTTCCTCACGCATCCCGGAAGCCACGAGACGCCGGAGGAATTCGAAGCCGGCAGCATCCGCCACGAAGGCAGCTGGTGGCCCCACCTGGCCGCGTGGCTTGCCAAACGTTCTGATCCGAAACGACGCGCTCCACGCCAGGAAGGATCGCGTGCCCATCCCCCGCTGTGCGCCGCACCCGGCACCTACGTGGGCAGCGGCAACTGATGGCGCCCAAGCATCTCCTGACCACCCAATTCATCGACCTCGACGGCCAGCGCGTGCGGATTGCCATCGGCGGAGCGCCGAAGGCAACCCGCACGCTGCTGCTGTTCAACGGCATCGGTGCAAGCATCGAGACCATGGCGCCCTTCATCGAGTGCTTCGAGCGCATGCGCGTCGTTGCCTTCGACGTCCCGGGCGTCGGCGAATCGCCGGTGCCGTGGCTGCCCTATCGCCTGCCCGGCGTCGCGGATCTTGCGGCCCGGCTGCTCGATGCGCTCGGCATCGACCAGGCAGACATCTTCGGCGTCTCCTGGGGCGGCGCGGCGGCGCAGGAGTTCGCGATACGCCATGCGGCGCGCTGCCGCACGCTCACGCTGGCAGCCACCTGTGCCGGGTTCGTCATGGTGCCGGGACGGCCCGGCGTGCTGCTGAAGATGCTGAGCCCACGGCGCTATCTCGACCCGTCATACCTCGTGCGCATCGGCGGCGAACTCTATGGAGGTGCGCTGCGCTTCGAGCGCGACCTGCTGCAAATGCACGCGCAGGCAATGCGCGAACCGAGCCGACTGGGCTACCTCTACCAGTTGATCGCGACGCTGGGTTGGACCAGCTGGCATCGGCTTCACCGCGTCAAGGCGCCCGCGCTGGTGCTGATGGGCGCCGACGATCCCATCGTGCCGCCCGTCAACGGGCGCATCATCGCGAGCAGCCTCCGCGACGCGACGCTGGAAACGATCGATTGCGGCCACCTGTTCGTGCTGACGCAACCGGTTGCCACGGCGCGGCGCATCGAGCGATTCATCGATTCGCATCGTTGAGCCAAGCCATGGCGTTCCACGTACGTGGGAATAGGTAGCACCCGGGATTTGCCCTGCACGCTGACGGATCAAGAATCGAGCGTGCTCGGACACTTCACCCATCAAGGGGGCGAATCATGAACCTGAAGGGCAAAGTCGCCATCGTCACCGGCGGCAACAGCGGCATCGGCCTCGCCATCGTGCTGGAGCTCGCCAGACAAGGGGCCAACATCGTCATCGACTACGTCGTGCATCCCGAAGCGACCGAGGCGACCGAGCAGCAAGTCCGCGCGCTCGGCGACCAGGCGATCGGGGTACAAGCTGACGTGAGCAAGGTCGCCGACTTGCAAAGGCTGGTTACCACCGCCGTCGAGGCGTTCGGCCGCATCGACGTCATGGTCAACAACGCCGGGGTGGAGACGCGCACATCCGTGCTCGACACGTCCGAGGCGGACTACGACAAGGTGCTCGCCATCAATCTCAAGAGCGCGTTCTTCGGCACCCAGATCGCAGCGCGGCAGATGGTCAAGCAAGGCGGCGGCGGACGCATCATCAACGTCAGCTCCGTGCACGAAGACTGGCCGATGCCGGGCAACGCCGCCTACTGCCTGTCGAAGGGTGGAATGCGCATGCTCACGCGCACGGCGGGCGTCGAGCTGGCGCCGCACAACATCCTCGTCGTCGGCGTCGGCCCTGGCGCGGTGGCGACGCCGATCAATCAATCCACCATGAACAATCAGGTGTTGCTGGCGAAACTCGACGCGGCCATTCCGCTGGGCCGCATGGCCCGCCCGGAGGAGATTGCGAGCGTGGTGGCCTTCCTCGCGAGCGACGGTGCGAGCTACCTCACGGCCACGACGATCTTCGCCGACGGCGGAATCATGCAAAGCAGTCCTGGACTGTGATTGCGTCAGCGAAGCTTGGCCAGATCGGCGTAGAGCGATTCAGCGATACGCCTGCCCTTTTCGGTCTCGCCCACCTTGAAAGCCGCGAGCAATTCCTGGATTTTTCCATCCAGGCTCCTCGCGGCGTCCCCCGCGAGATGGGGCCGGATTTCGGACCAGAGTTCACCCGTCGCGGCCATGTGCGCCACGCTGCCGTCACTCCATGACGGGAATTGCTCAGGCGCAACATTCATCGCCACCGCGACGAGCGCCGAAAGCTCTTCCAGTTTTTCCTCGATATTCAAAAGACTTCTCCGCGGCGGCCGCGGACAACCATGTGGCCAGGTCCCATGTTCGAGATGCTTCGTATTGTTCGTGCGCCTAGCATAGCCGCACTTCAAGCTACGCGCGTGTCCGAGCTCGTCGATGAACTGACGATTGGCTGATAACGCCTCGCCCAATCAAGCAGGCACGGCCCAGCCGGGCGCCACCTACGTGGCGTTGCGTGGCGACCGGGATGGACGGGTTACATGTGCGCGCTCATCATCGGCTCGCGGGGCCGGCCGTTCTTGCGCCCGCGAAAGGAATGCCATCTGCAGAACATTGCCGGCGGCATGCGGTGTCGACTCGAAAGCCGCCTCGTCAAAACATGCCTACCGTCGTGTATGTCGTCGTCGTTGACCCGCGCGATCGCGCATGGATCGAATCGGCGCTCGGGCGCAGCGTGGAACTGGTATTTCTCGAGGGCGGCTTCGACCTTCTCGCCAGAATGCCGCGCGGACCCGGTTATTGCCTGATCCTCTCGGGCGACGAGGACGAGACGGCCACGCTGCGACTGGTGCGCGATCTCAGGGACTCGGGCAATACCCTCCCGGTGATCGTCATGGGGCCGCACACCGCGTTTCGCACCGCGGTGGCCATCGCGCGCCTCGATGCCACCGATTTTCTAGAGCGACCGGTCAGCGTACGCCAGTTGCTGACGGCCGTACGCCGGGTCTGCGCATCTGCCTAGGGCAAATACCAACAGGGTCATGACGGCACGATGCGACCCGATTGGGTGTTCAATGCGCAGGACGTCATCACATCAACAAAGGAATTTGCAGCATGAAGCCTGGAAGGATCGTTCTCGGGGCGCTGGCCGTCGTCGCCATTGCCGGTGCAGCGGGCTGGTTCAGTCTCGACAAGGAAACGCGCGGGTTGCTCGCCACGCTGCCGACCAATCGCGACGTGCTGTTCTGGAGCGAGCCGCAGCGCGATGCAGGGTTCCGGGCCCTCGACCGTCTGCCGGTGCTGGCCAAGGCGCGCGTCGTCGCCGCCGGCACCGCGCCATCGCCCTTGCCGCCGGGTCCACCGCTGGCGCTGCCGGTGGACGTCGACGCCTACATGGCGAAGCAAAGGACTGCCGCCCTTCTGATCCTGCACGACGGCAAGCTACGCTTGGAGCGCTACGGCCTGGGCTTCGACCGGGACGGGCGCTGGACGAGTTTCTCCGTGGCGAAGTCCATCACCTCCACGCTGCTCGGCGCCGCCGTCCGTGACGGCCATATCCGCAGCCTCGACGACAAGGTCAGCGACTACATCCAGGAGATGAAGGGCTCGGCCTACGACGTCGTCAGCATTCGCCAGCTCCTGACGATGACATCCGGCGTGCGTTGGAACGAGGACTATGCCGATCCGAATTCGGACGTGGCGCGCTTCAACAACCACAAGCCCGAAGAAGGCGTCGATGCGCTGGTGAGCTACCTTCGCCAGCTGCCGCGGGCAGCGCCGCCCGGGACCCGTTGGAACTACAGCACAGGCGAGACCAACCTGGTGGGCGTACTGGTGACGCGCGCAACGGGCAAGCCGCTGGCAAGCTACCTGTCGGAAAAGATCTGGGTGCCGGCCGGCATGGAGCAGAAGGCCACGTGGATCCTGAGCAGCACTGGCCAGGAAATCAGCGGTTGCTGCATCCAGGCGGCGACCCGCGACTTCGCCCGTTTCGGGCAATTCATCCTCGACGGTGCACGTGCCGGCGGGCAGCCTGTCGTGGCCGACGGCTGGCTGGCCGAGGCCACCACGCGCCAAGCGGACATCGGGCAGCCGGGCCGCGGTTACGGCTTCCAGTGGTGGACCTACGACGACGGCAGCTTCGCGGCGCGCGGCATCTTCGGCCAGGGCATCTTCATCGACCCGAAGCGCAGGCTGGTGATCGCCTCCAACGGCGACTGGCCCGTGGCCACGGGCCGCGCCGAGATCGAGGCGCGCGAGGACTTCTACAAGGCGGTGCAGAAGTCCATCGACGACGAAGCGGCGCGAAAGCCTGGCGGTTAGGGCCTGTTAACACATGAATCACCCTCGCGCCGGGGCGGCAAGGGGTGCAGGGGTAGGCGCGGGCCGCAGCCCGGGGTGATCCCCCGGGCAAGGMCCGCAACGWCGCCCTGCGCCCCTTGCCGCCCCGGCCCTTCGGGTGAGGCCCCAGAGAGGGCCCACTCGTCGTTGCCAATGCTCACTGGGGTCGCACCCCAGTTCCGCTTGGCGCCTAGATTGGGCCCTCTCTGGGGCCTCACGCGAGGGTSATTCATGTGTTAACAGGCCCTA
>NZ_JBFTNY010000017.1:0-149345 GCF_056397705.1 Variovorax sp. 05L425
CGACGAAGCGCGCAGCCTCAGGCGGATCAGGGCCGCGTGTGTCTGAGCGAAGCGAGTTTCACGCGGACCCCGCCTGAGGCGAGCACTGCAGGGAAGCCCGAAGGGCCGGCGCAGCGGGGTCGCACAGCCCGCACCGCATACCGGGCGGACCCTCCAACGAAGGCCCCACCCCGACAGACGAAGCAGCTATCGAGTCCGCCCCTGCCGATACATCCCACTGGTGCTTCTAGCCAGCACCGTAGCCTGTCCAAGCCGCGCCATCGAACTCCCCACGTGTGCATGCGTAATGGCAATGCCCAGCGCATCGGCAGCATCGCTCCCGGGCACACCGGGCAACTGAAGCAGTCGCTTGACCATCTCCTGCACCTGAGCCTTCGCAGCGCGTCCATGCCCCGCGACAGCCTGCTTCATCTGCAGTGCCGTGTACTCGGCAACCGTGAGATTGCACGTGACCAGCGCTGTCAAACATGCACCTCGCGCCTGTCCCAGCAACAGCGTGGATTGCGGATTCACATTGACGAACACGATCTCCACCGCAGCCGCATCAGGCTTGTAGCGTTCATTGATCTCGCCGATGCCGTCGAACAGCACCTTCAGCCGTGCCGGCAACTCGCCCTTCGACAGGTGACGGGTGCTGATGGTCCCGCTCGCTACGTAGCGCAGCGAATGGCCATCCACGTCGACCACGCCGAAGCCGGTGGTTTGCAGACCGGGATCGATGCCTAGGATGCGCATGTGATCTTCATGCGTTGAAATACCACCGCACCGCGTGGAAGAACACTGGTGCGGCAAAACAGAGTGCGTCGACGCGATCCAGCAGCCCATTGGCGCCCGTCACGCCCACGCTCCGCTGCCCCCAGTTGGGGATGCCGCGGTCGCGCTTCAGCGCCTTCATCACGAGATGACCCATCGAGCCCGCCGCACAGGCGATCAACGACATCGCCAGCGCCTGCCCGTATTTGAACGGTGTGATGAACGAGAACAGCGCGCCGACGAAGCTCGCGATCACCATGCCCAGTGCCCAACTGGTCCAGTTGAAGCTGCGACTCACATTCGGCGCGAAGGGCGGCTGGAAGAACAAGCGGCGCCTGATGGCACCCAGCCAGCCCTTTGGGGGCTCCGGCATCGGCGCTCCCACTGCCGGCATCGACTTCTTGCGCGACACCAGATGCTGCACCAGCATGCAGGTCTGCACCACGAACACCAGGTAGAACACCAGAAACGCGTTCTTGCCCTCATACCCCGGGAAGGACAACAGCAGCAGCGCCGGCACGTGGCTCATGCCGTAGACGCAAACCATGATGCCCCACTGCAGCTTGGCGTTGCGTTCGAGGAAGTGGCTTGGATCGTCCGCCAGCGCACTCACGACCGGGATCGCGAGGAAGACATACACCGGGATGAATACCGTGAACAGATCGAAGTGTGCGGTCGCCACCAGCCAGAACTGGATCGGCAATACGACAAAGAAAGCCAGGATCAGGCTGCGGTGATCGCCCCGCCGCGTGGGCGACAGCGTGATGAACTCGCGCAGCGCGAGAAAAGAGATCAGCGCGAACAGCAACGTCGCGACAGTTTCGCCCAGCGCCCACCCGATCCAGAACACGACCACCATCACCCACGTCGTGCGCAGCAGCGAGCGGAAATGCCGGAGCTCGCGCTGCCAGATCTCGTCGTGCACGGGATTGCGGCGTTCCCGAAAGCTGAGCATGAACGCCGCGGCGCTCACCACGAACAGAAGCCCGAAAACGATGAAGAACAGGGCCGCGACTTGGCGGGTCGACGAGAGATTGCGCAGGTACTCGTTCATCTTCTAGACATCTCGCAGCGCGATCACCGCCTCGCGCGCCCGATCGAGAAAAGGACGGCGTTCCTCGTCTTCATCCAGGCGAATCGGCGCGCCGAAGGTGACCGAGCACAGGATCGGCACCGGCACCACCTCGCCCTTGGGCATCACCCGCTGGACGTTGTCGATCCAAGCCGGCACCAGCACCACCTCGGGAAACATCTGGGCCAGCGTGAAGAGGCCCGACTTGAACTTCTGCGGCTCGCCGGTATGGCCCCGTGTCCCTTCCGGAAAAATGATGATCGAATCACCGCTTTGCAGGGCCTCGATCAGCGGCTGCAACGGAGCCAGTGCCTCGGCGCTTCCGGGCTGGGCACTGGGCTGCGCCGGTTCCGTGGCGGGCTGCATCAGCGGCAACTCGGTCTGGACAACCCACGGTTCGGCAACGGGCTCGATGGGCGTCAAAGGCGGTGCGTCGTCGAACGATGGTTCGATGCGTTCGTCGTGCACGGGCGCAGGTGGCGCGGGCGGTACCGTCGGGGCGCCACCGCCTCGTTCGACGTAGATGGCGTTGAAGACCTCGGTCGTGATCCATCGCTTGAAGGGACTGGTCGCCCAGTAGTCGCGCGCTGCGATCGGTCGCGTGATGCTGCGCAACTCCTCGGGCAGCGCGGCCCAGATCATGACGAGGTCGAGATGGCTTTGATGATTGGCGAAGTAGATGCGCTGCTCGGCCTTGGGTGGGCAGCCCCACCAGCGCGCTTGTGCGCCGGTCAGCAACCGAATCATGGCCAGCAATCCCCATCCCGTGAACTTGGCGAGCATGAGCGTATTGTGGCTTGTGCAATGTGGCTCGCCCCCAGGTTGGCTCACTTCGTGTAGCCGCCCACCCCCTGCCGGGGGCAACACCAGCGGCCCGGCGAAGCCGGTTCCGCGGTGTTTCACCAACGGGCCTGGCTTTGCCGGCCGCGTCGGGGCGGGTCAGGGGAGTTCCGCGGCTGGCATGCGTGCCGCGATGGTGCTGGAGCGGCTTGCCAGATAGCCTGAGCCTTGGCGGCGTTCGAAGAATTTGGGGCTTGGGAGCATCACCGCAAGTTTTGCTGCTTCGCTGGCGGTGAGGCGCGATGCGGGCTTCTTGAAGTAGTGCTGCGCGGCGGCTTCGGCGCCGAAGATGCCTTCGCCCCATTCCACGTTGTTGAGATAGATCTCCAGGATGCGCTCCTTGCTCAGGAGCACCTCCAGTGCGGTGGCGAGGGCAAGTTCCTGGCCTTTGCGCAGCAGGGTGCGCTCGCCGGACAGCAGGAGGTTCTTGGCGATCTGCTGCGTGATGGTGGAGCCGCCGCGCAGTTGGGCGGGGCGAGGTTCCTTGCCGCGGGCACGCATCTGCGCGGCGCGTCGGGCTGCGAGTTCTTCGGCCTTGGCGTTGCGTTGACGGGCGCGCTCGATCGCCTCCCACTCGACGCCCTGGTGATAGATGAACTCGCTGTCCTCGCTCGCGATCACCGCGCGCTTGAGCGAATCGGAGATTTGCGCATAGGGGACCCAGCGCTGCTGCCATTGGCTGCCGCCGTTGGTGCGGCCTTGCGTCGTGATGCGCCACGCCTCGGAGCGTTGGAATGCCGTGGACTCGGGGTCGATGGCGGCCATCGCCGCAATGCGCGCAATGAAGAAGATCTGCAATGCGAAGGCGGCGATCAGCAGGCAGCCGAGCCAGCGAAGGACCGCTTTCACTTCGCGTCGACGATGGCCCGCAGTTCGGCCAGCACGGGAGTGGTCGGCGGGCGCACGCCGCGCCAGGTCTCGAAGGCTTCGGCGGCCTGCTCGACCAACATGCCGAGGCCGTCGCGCGGCACGGCGCCGTGTTCGCGCGCCCAGTTCATGAAGCCCGCCGCAGCAGGGCCGTACATCATGTCGACCGCAAGGGCGCCAGGTTTCAGCACGGCGGCCGCGACCGGTACCTCGCCGCCGCCCAGGCTCGACGCAGTGGCATTGATCAGCACGTCGAAGGAACCCGGCACGGTGTGAAGCTCTTGCGCCTCCAGCGCGACGTGGTGCTGCAATGCCAACGCCGCGTGGCGCTGCACCAGCGCGATCGCCTTGGCGAGCGTGCGGTTGGCGACCACGAGCCGCCGCGGCCCGGCCTCGATGAGCGGGCCGAGGACGCCCGCGGAGGCGCCGCCCGCGCCGAGCAGCAGCAGTTCGCTGCCCGCGATCGAAACGCCCGCATGCAACGTGACGTCGTTGACGATCCCGATACCGTCGCTGTTGTCGCCGTGGATGCCGTCGTCGCGAAAGCTCAGAAGATTGACGGCCCGCGCCAATGCAGCGCGCGGCGTCAGGTGCTGCGACAACGCAGCCGCCTCGAACTTGAAAGGCACCGTGATGTTGCATCCGCGTGCGGTGCCGGAAGTGTCGGCACGGAAGGCGGCCACGGCATCGGCAAAACCGTCGCGCGGCGCAAGACGTCGGCCGTAGTCCAGCGTCTGGCCGGTCAGCGCGGCGAAGCGCGCATGAATCCACGGCGAGCGGCTGTGCTCGACCGGATTGCCCATCACGCAGTACAGATCCATGGTGCCTCCCTCCGTCATTGTCTGGACGAGAGTTGCGTCTCCAGCGTCTCGTCGTGAGTGAACTTGAAGCGCGACGGCAGCACGATCTGGTCGGTCTGGCGGCGCATCGCGTCGGTGAACTTGCCGAAGCTGCCAATGCTGCGCACGATGGCCTGGGCGCGGCGGTCGAGTGTCCTGTCGCCCGAGCTTTCGACGATTTCGGTTCCGAGGATCGAGCCGTCGAAATTGACGGTCACCAGCATCGTGAGTTCGCCGTAGAGCTTCTTGCCGGCGGCTTCGGGAAAGTTCTCGGTGCCGCGTGCCTCGATCTTGCGGCGCAGCGCATCGACGTAGGTCGCGTAGGCAGCTTCGCGCGTGGCCGGGCTGAGGTAGCGCTTCTTGGGACGTGAGTTTTCCTCGTTCACGCGGCGTTCGATCTCGGCCAGCATGTCGATCAGCTGGCGTCGCTTTTCCTCGCGCGCGGCGGCTTCGGTCGGGTTGCCCTGGCTGCGCGGATCGGGCGCCGGCATGGTGGCCAGTTGTTGCTTGATCTGGGCCAGCAGCATCATCTGCTGGGCCTGCATCGCTTCCACCTGGCGCTGCGCGTCTTCCATCGAATCGCCGATGGCCCTGAAGGCCGAGGGTGGCAGCGGGCTGGTGGCGCGCCCCTTGTCGAGATCGCCGCCGCCGGCCAGCGAGGCCTGCGCGATGGCCTTGGCCTTGTCGGGGCGCTCGTTGGTCCTGGCGTTGACCAGAATGACCTCCAGCGGCGTCTCCTTGAAAACGCGGTTGAATGACTCCGGATCGACGAAGCGCACGGTCAGTAGCGCCGCATGGGCAATGACCGACAGGCCGAGCGCAATCTGCAGCGTGCTGAAGTCACGCAGGTTCATTGATGGGCTTCTCCCCTCATGCGGGCGTGCTCTCCGGTGCGGCCTCGCTGTCGGCGAGGTCCACCGCGATCGCGATGGGACCGGCGACTTCTTCCTCATCCTCGCCGCTCTCCTCTTCGGATACGGCTTCCGCGGCCGTGTCGTCGAGACGCGCGATGACCGTGCCGTGCACATCGAGCGCAATCTCGTCGATCTCGCCGAGCTTGACGCGCACATGCGCGCCGCGCTGAAGGCCCTGCGTGCCGGTCACCTGGAAGACCAGCGGCAATGTGTCCGCGCGCACCAGCGCGCCGTTCGGCACGTCCTTGACCAGGGTCGCCTCGATTTCGGTGATGCCTTGCTGCTCGAGGTACTTGAGCGTCCAGAATCGTTCCATGCCACCCTGGTGCGCGTTGTAGGCGCTGTACGCGGCGTCGAAGCCCGAGAGGATGGAAAACAGATCCGCGTCCTTCGGCTTGAAAGGTGCCGCCAGCGCGGCGGTCTTGCCGTGGCGCGCGGCCGCGATGATCTGCCACTGGTTGACGAGGTCGGTGTAGCGGCGCAGTGGCGAGGTGCTCCACGCGTAGCTCTTCACCCCGAGGCCGGCATGCGGCAGCGCGCGCGTCCCCATGCGAACCTTGATGCCGGGTGCGAGACTCGCCTGGCTGCGATAGAGCCCCGGCACGCCGAGTTCGCCCAGCCAGCCGCCCCAGCTGCTGTTGGCCAGGATCATCGCTTCGGACACGATCAGGTCGAGCGGCGCACCGCGCCGGCGGGTGCTGATCTGCACCTGCTCGTTACCAGTTGGCTCGCCGTCGTTGCCGACGAGGCGGAAGGTGTAGTCCGGCCGGTTGAAGCTCTCGGGCTTGCCGCGGACCACTTCACGCTGAGCCTTCAGTTGCTTGGCGAGACGGAACAGGAAAGACAGCGGCTCGCGCACGCGGGCGGCGATTTCCGGTGTGCCGTCGGCGTTGACGGATGCGTCTTCCAGCCATTCCTGCGTGACGACGGCGTCGAGCTGGTCATGCCGCAGGTTGGCGACGATCGGCACGCGCTCGAGGCGCGTCTCGGTCGACTTCAATGCGAACGTCGCTTCGTCGAAGGTCGCGTAGAGCGAGACCGCCGGGCAGTCGCGGCCTTCCTGCAGGGTGTAGGCCTCGACCACATGGTCTGGCAGCATCGTGATCTTGTGGCCGGGCATGTAGACGGTGGACATCCGCGTGCGGGCCACCTGGTCGATGGCGCTGCCCGGCACCAGCGCAAGGCCGGGCGCCGCGATGTGGATGCCGACGATCACGGTGCCGCTGCCGAGTCCCTGGACCGAAAGCGCATCGTCGATCTCGGTGGTCTGGGAATCGTCGATCGAGAAGGCCTGGACGTCGGCCAGGGGCAGGTCATCGGCGATGTCTGGCGCATTGAGCGTCGGGAAGCCGGTGCCCTTGGGAAAGTTCTCGAACAGGAATCGGCGCCAGTGGAACTCGTAGGAGGACTCGATGGCGCCCGCCTGCTTCAGCAGTTCGAGCGGCGGCCGCTGCGTGGCACGCGCGGCTTCGACGACGGCCTTGTATTCGGGGGCATTCTTGTCGGGGCGGAACAGGATCTTGAAGAGTTGCTCGCGCACCGGCGCCGGGCATTCGCCCGCGGCCAGCTGAGCGGACCATTCGGTGATCTGCGCCTGAATCGCTTTTTTCTTCTCGATCGCGGCCAGCGCCTGCTGGACGATTTCGGCCGGTGCCTTCTTGAAGCGCCCCTTGCCCGCCCGGCGGAAGTAATGGGGCGCCTCGAAGACTGCGAACAGCGCCGCGGACTGCTGGCTGAGCGTCGGATGGGCCTGGAAGTACTCCGTGGCCAACTCGCCGAAGCTGAATTCGCCTTCGGGCGCGAATTCCCAGGCAAGGTCGAGATCGATCCCGGCCGCCAGGGTGCGCGCTTCGGCGAGCAGTTCCGCGGGTGCTGGTTTCTCGAAGCGCAGCACGATGTTGGCGCCCTTGACCTTGACGCGCTTGCCGGTCTCCAGCTCCACCTGTGCCGAGGCATCGGTCTCCGACAGGACGCGGCCGCCGAGGTACTTTCCGGCTTCTTCGAACAAAACAAACATGGCGCGGATTGTCCCACGCAGCGCGGCGCATTCCCGCCGCAGGGCGCTCAGATGGGGTCGAGGAAGGCCAGCACGTCGTCCAGGTGCAAACGCTCGAAGTCGGACAGGGCGTGGTCTTCGCCTTCGATGAGCTTCACGCGGCTGCCGGGGTAACGGGCCGTCATCTCGCGCCAGTCCAGTACTTCGTCGCCCTTGGCGATCACGGCGAACACGCGTTCGGGGTGCTTCAACGGGCCGACTTCCAGGGCGCTCAGTTCGTCGATGTACCCGGGGCGGAAAAGGAAGTGCTCGCCCGGATCGTGCCAAAGCGTCTGGTCGCCGATATATCGGGTCAAGTCGCGTGCGGGATTCACGGCCGGATTGAGCAGCACGGCGCGGCAGCCTGTCATGCCGGAGACATAGGTGGCGTAGAAGCCGCCGAGCGACGAGCCGACCACCGCCATCGTCGCGCGCGGCCATTCCGCGATGCCCTGCATCACGAGGTCGATCGCCTCGCGCGGCGACGGCGGTAGCTGCGGGCACCACCAGTGGACTGCCGGATGTTGTTCGGCGATGCAACGAGCCATCTGGCTCGCCTTGGTCGAACGCGGCGAAGAGCGAAAGCCGTGCAGATAGAGCAGGTGGGTCACGGATGCCATGTGTTCATTATCCGGACGCATGCTTCCAAATGAGTCGTAACAGAGCCCTGACGGCTCTCAGGAGGTGCCGGCGACTGGGATAATCCCGGCCCATGTCGGCCGTATTCCAACAACCCTCGCTCGCGCGACGTCTGTTGCCCGTGTTCCAGGGTTTCGACGGATTTCTTGCTTTCGCCGTGCTGCTCCTGGCCTGCGCGGGCATGCTGACCATGTATTCGTCGGGCTACGACCACGGCACCCGCTTCGCGGATCACGGCCGAAACATGCTGCTGGCCGCTTTCATCATGTTCGTGGTGGCGCAGATCCCGCCGCAACGGCTGATGATCTTCGCCGTTCCGCTCTATACGGTTGGCGTGGGCCTGCTCATTGCAGTGATGCTCTTCGGCATCACCAAGAAGGGCGCGCAGCGCTGGATCAACGTCGGCGTCGTCATCCAGCCGAGCGAGATTCTCAAGATCGCGATGCCGCTGATGCTGTCCTGGTGGTTCCAGCGGCGTGAGGGCCAGTTGCGGCCGCTGGATTTCGTGGTCGCGACCGTGCTGCTCGTGATACCCATTGGTCTCATCATGAAACAGCCCGACCTCGGCACCGCGCTGTTGGTGCTGGCCACGGGGTTGTCGGTGATCTTCTTCGCGGGCCTTTCCTGGAAGCTGATCGTGCCGCCGGTGGTGATCGGCCTGATCGCTGTGTCTCTCATCGTGGGTTTCGAGTCCCAGTTGTGCGCCGATGGCTTCGACTGGCGCATCCTCCATGACTACCAGAAGCAACGCATCTGTACGCTGCTCGACCCGACGAAGGATCCGCTCGGCAAGGGTTTCCACATCATCCAGGGGATGATCGCGATCGGCTCGGGCGGCGTCGGCGGCAAGGGGTTCATGCAGGGCACGCAGACGCACCTGGAGTTCATTCCCGAACGCACCACCGATTTCATCTTCGCCGCCTACTCCGAGGAATTCGGCCTGGCGGGCAACCTGGCCCTGATTGCGTCCTTCATCTTCCTGATATTTCGCGGCCTCGTGATCGCCATGAACGCCCCGACGCTTTTCTCGCGGCTGCTGGCCGGCGCGGTCACCATGATCTTCTTCACCTATGCCTTCGTGAACATGGGCATGGTGAGCGGCATCCTGCCGGTGGTCGGCGTGCCGCTGCCCTTCATCAGCTATGGCGGCACCGCCATGGTGACGCTGGGCCTGGGCCTCGGCATCTTGATGTCGATCTCCCGCGCCCGCCGCCTGATGCAGTCCTGATCGGCCGGCGAAGCCAGGCCCCTTCCAGAAACACCGCGGAACCGGCTTGGCCGGGCCGCCGGTGTTGCCCCCGGCAGGGGGTGGGCGCCCGACACGAAGTGCGGGCAACCTGGGGGCGAGCCTAAAATGCTTCAATGATTTCACGCGAACCTACGATCGAGCGCCTGGCCACGGCGCAGCAACTTCTGCTCACGCCCTTCGGACTCGACGAATCGCACCTTTCGCGTGCTCTCGCCGAAATCACGGCGCACAAGGTGGACGACGCCGATCTCTACTTCCAGTACACGCGCAGCGAAGGCTGGAGCCTGGAAGAAGGCATCGTCAAGACCGGCAGCTTCAGCATCGACCAGGGCGTCGGGGTGCGTGCGGTCAGCGGCGAGAAGACGGCATTTGCCTATTCGGACGACATCTCCGAGGCTTCGCTCCTCGATGCGGCGCGCACGGTCCGCAGCATTTCGGCTGCCGGCCGCACGGCGCGGGTCAAGGCGCCGACGCGCAAGATCGCGAGCAGCCGTTCGCTCTACGGCGGCATCGATCCCATCTCCACGCTCGACAGCACCGCCAAGGTCAAGCTCCTCGAAAAGGTCGAGCAACTCGCGCGCTCCCGCGATCCGCGCGTCGCGCAGGTCATGGCCGGCCTCGCGAGCGAATACGACGTGGTGCTGGTCGCGCGCGCTGACGGCACGCTGGCCGCCGACGTGCGGCCGCTGGTGCGCTTGTCGGTCACCGTGATCGCCGAGCAGAACGGCCGCCGCGAGGTGGGTTCAGGCGGCGGCGGTGGCCGTTTCGGGCTCGCCTATTTCGACGACGCGCACATCGCCGAATACGTGGACCAGGCCGTCAAGTCGGCGCTCACGAATCTTGATTCGCGTCCTGCGCCGGCAGGCGAGATGACCGTGGTCCTCGGCCCAGGCTGGCCCGGCATCCTGCTGCACGAGGCCATCGGCCACGGCCTGGAAGGCGACTTCAACCGCAAGGGTTCGAGCGCGTTCTCGGGTCGGATCGGCCAGCGGGTGGCGGCCAAGGGCGTGACGGTGCTCGACGACGGCACCATCGCCGATCGCCGCGGATCGCTCAACGTCGACGACGAAGGCAATGCCACCCAGCGCAACGTGCTCATCGAGGACGGCATTCTCAAGGGCTACATCCAGGACTCGCTCAATGCGCGCCTGATGAAGGCCAAGCCCACGGGCAACGGCCGGCGTGAAAGCTACGCGCACGCACCGATGCCTCGCATGACCAACACCTACATGCTCGGCGGCGACCGCGTGCCGGAGGAAATCGTCGCCAGCATCAAGAAGGGTCTCTACGCCACCAACTTCGGCGGCGGCCAGGTCGACATCACGAGCGGCAAGTTCGTGTTCTCCGCGAGCGAAGCCTACTGGGTGGAAAACGGCAAGATCCAGTACCCCGTGAAGGGCGCAACGCTGGTCGGCAACGGCCCCGACGCGCTCACCCGCGTCACGATGATCGGCAACGACATGTCGCTCGATTCCGGCGTCGGCACCTGCGGCAAGGAAGGCCAGAGCGTGCCGGTGGGCGTCGGCCAGCCCACTTTGCGCATCGACGGCTTGACGGTCGGCGGGACTGCCT
Organism: Variovorax sp. 05L425; assembly: GCF_056397705.1. NCBI lineage: Bacteria > Pseudomonadati > Pseudomonadota > Betaproteobacteria > Burkholderiales > Comamonadaceae > Variovorax > Variovorax sp. 05L425. Next base: position 10,781 of record NZ_JBFTNY010000017.1, read on the forward strand.
GAAGCCGCCAAACCGTGCTACATTTCACGCCCATGTCCGCCGTCCGCGCTTATTTCTTTGCCTACTTTTGGTTCCCGGTTTCCGGCGGACGAGAGGCGCGCGCGTAAAGCAAGCAGACAAGCAGAACCTCCCAAAACCGCCGGTGCCAAAAGCCCGGCGGTTTTTTCTTGCCCTCACGAAATTCAAGACACCCGAAAAAGGAACGCAGATGAGCTCAAAAGCCGCCCCGCCCAGCGACACCTGGTATGCGAACGTCGAAAAGACCAGCCGGACCGACGACGAACGCATCAAGGACATCACTGTGTTGCCTCCTCCCGAACACCTGATCCGCTTCTTCCCGATCCGGGGGACGCCGGTCGAGTCGCTGATCACCGGCACCCGCCGCGCGATCCACAACATCATGGCCGGCAAGGACGACCGGCTGTTGGTCGTGATGGGGCCGTGCTCCATCCACGATCCGGCGGCTGCGCTGGACTACGCACGGCGCCTGAAGGCCGAGCGCGAGAAGTACGCCGGCACGCTGGAGATCGTGATGCGCGTCTACTTCGAGAAGCCGCGCACGACGGTGGGTTGGAAGGGCCTCATCAACGATCCCTACCTCGACGAGAGCTACCGCATCGACGAGGGCCTGCGCATCGCGCGGCAGCTCCTGATCGACATCAACCGGATGGGCCTTCCGGCGGGTAGCGAATTCCTCGATGTGATCTCGCCGCAGTACATCGGTGATCTGATTGCTTGGGGCGCGATCGGCGCGCGCACCACCGAAAGCCAGGTGCATCGGGAACTGGCTTCCGGCCTGTCCGCGCCGATCGGCTTCAAGAACGGCACCGACGGCAACATCCGCATCGCCACCGATGCGATCCAGGCCGCGGCACGCGGCCATCACTTTCTCTCGGTGCACAAGAACGGGCAGGTCGCCATCGTGCAGACGAACGGCAACAAGGACTGCCACGTCATCCTGCGCGGCGGCAAGGCGCCGAACTATGACGCCGCCAGCGTCGCCGCCGCCTGCAAGGATCTCGAGGCCGCCAAGCTGCATCCCACGCTGATGGTCGATTGCAGCCACGCCAACAGCAGCAAGCAGCACCAGAAGCAGATCGACGTCGCCAAAGACATCGCGGGGCAGATCGCCGGCGGCAGCCGCAGCATTTTCGGGCTGATGGTCGAGAGCCACCTGCACGCGGGCGCGCAGAAGTTCACGCCGGGCAAGGACGCCGTTTCCAGCCTCGAATACGGCAAGAGCATCACTGACGCGTGCATCGGCTGGGACGATTCGACGCAGGTGCTCGACCTGCTGTCGCACGCTGTCAAGAAGCGCCGCCATTAAAGGGCGACGGGCTGCGTGTCAGATCAGCGCAGCCAGTTCCGGCCAGTGGTGCCGCAAAAGCGCGGCCTCGTCGCCGTCGGGCCGCATGAACGAGAAATCGTTGAAATCGAAGCCCGGACCGACAGTGCAACTGACCAGCGTGTAATCGGCCCCATCTTCGGCAGCGATCGGCCGGGCTGCCTGCCACTGGCTTGCCGGCACGGTGTGCTGGGGCCGGGTGCCGTGCACGTCGACAGGGCCCAGTCGCACATGCTTGGGTGGCATGCGTAGCGCCGCGTCGCTCGTCCAGAGCGCAAGCGGTGCGCCTTCCAGGTGAATCCAGACTTCGTCCGACTGCACCCGGTGCCAGCGTGAGTGCTGGTGTGCTTCCAGCAGGAAATAGATGGTCGTCAACGCGTCGCGGGCGGGCCGGCCGTCGTCGGGCTTGACCTGCGCCGCCGACCGAAACATCTCGCGGTACCAGCCGCCCTCGGGGTGAGGCTGGAGATTCAAGGTCTCGATGAGCTGTTGCGCACGCATGGTGCGCATGTTAGCCCCGCACCCGACTCAATCCGACGCGTTCAGCGCCGAAAGCAGCTTGCCGTGAACGCCGCCGAAGCCGCCGTTGCTCATGCACACGATGTGGTCACCGGGGCGCGCGGCCGCAATCACATGCGCAACGAGTGCGTCGATGTCGCCGGCCACCTGCGCCCGTGCGCCCATGGGAGCGAGCGCCGCCGCGGCGTCCCAGTCCAGCCCGCCGCTGTGGCAGAACGACAGGTCGGCCGCTTCCAGGCTCCAAGGCAGCTGTGCCGCCATGGTTCCCAGTTTCATGGTGTTGCTGCGTGGTTCGAAGACCGCGAGGATCCGATCGTCGTTCTTGCCGTCGGCGTCCAGCTTCTGGCGCAGACCATCGAGCGTGGTCCGGATCGCGGTCGGATGGTGGGCGAAATCGTCATACACCGTGATCGCGCCTTGCCGGTGGTTCACGGTGCCGCGCAACTCCATGCGGCGGCGCACATTGCGGAAGCTGCCCAGTGCGTCCGCCGCAGCGGCAGGCGCCACGCCCACGTGTTCGGCCGCAGCGATGGCGGCCAGTGCATTCATCTGGTTGTGCAAGCCGCTCAGCGCCCATTCGACGCGGCCGACCGGCGCGCCGTTGCGGAGCACGTCGAAGGCATCGTGCGAGCCTCGCGCTTGCCATTCGCCGCCGGCGCCGAAGCGGGCGAGTTCGCTCCAGCACCCCTGCGCCAGCACGCGCTGCAGACTTTCCTCGGTCGCGTTCACGACGATGCGGCCAGTGCCCGGGACTGTGCGCACGAGGTGATGGAACTGCCTTTCGATGGCCGCGAGATCGTCAAAGATGTCGGCGTGATCGAATTCCAGGTTGTTCAGGATCGCCGTACGCGGACGGTAGTGGACGAACTTGCTGCGCTTGTCGAAGAAAGCGGTGTCGTATTCGTCGGCTTCGATCACGAAGGGCACGTCGCTGTCGCGCCCGAGCCGGGCAGACACGCCGAAATCGAGCGGCACGCCGCCCACGAGAAATCCGGGGGCCAGGCCGGCGCGCTCCAGGACCCACGAAAGCATCGACGTCGTGGTCGTCTTGCCATGCGTCCCGGCGACCGCCATCACGTGACGGCCCTGCAGCACGTGCTCCGCCAGCCATTGCGGACCGCTGGTGTAGCTCGCGCCAGCATCGAGGATCGCTTCCATCAGCGGAAACTTCGGCGAGCCGTCGGGCAGGCGGAGGCGTGAAACCACGTTGCCGACCACGAAAACGTCGGGATTCAAGCCGAGCTGGTCGGCGCCGAAACCCTCGATCAGGTCGATGCCGAGGGCGCGCAACTGATCGCTCATCGGCGGATAGACGCCGGCATCGCAGCCGGTCACCCGGTGGCCGGCTTCGCGCGCCAGCGCCGCGACACCTCCCATGAAGGTGCCGCAGATGCCGAGAATGTGAATGTGCATCGGCCGATTCTAGGGATGCTGGCGCTCCGGTCTTCTGCGCCTGCCCTACTGGGGGCAAAATGACCCGATGGATGAGTCCAAGCAGGAAATCGCCGCTGCCGCAGCCCGCCTCGTCGTCGAAGAGGGGCTGGAGTATGGGCCTGCCAAGCGCCGCGCACTGCGCGACCTGGCCTTGCCTGCGCGTACCGCGTTGCCCAACAACGATGAGGTCGAGGCCGAGGTGCGGGACTATATCCGGCTCTATTGCGCAGACACGCAGCCCAAGGAACTGCACGCCTTGCGTGTCCTGGCGCTGGAGTGGATGGAGCGCATGGCCGAATTCAGGCCGCATGTCGGCGGCGCCGTGTGGCACGGCACGGCCACGAGACTTTCGGATATCTATATCCAGCTCTTCTGTGATGACTCGAAATCGGCCGAGATCGCGCTGATCGACCATCACGTGGACTATGAACCCCGCATGGTCACCGGCTTTCACGGAGAGCAGGTCGAGGCGCTGAGCGTTCACGCGGCGAGCCGGGTGCTGGGAGAGGAAATCGGTGTCCATCTGCTGGTCTACGACCTCGACGACCTTCGCGGCGCGCTGAAGCACGATGCCCAGGGGCGTGTGCCCCGCGGCAATCTTGCCGCGCTCAGGCGATTGATCGAAAAAGAAAAGGAAAGCGGATGACTTCCAGCCCGACTCGTCGCGGCTTGCTTTACGGTGGCGTTGCCGCGGTCGCGGCCGCCGCCGGAATTGGCGGCGCTTACTGGCGAAGCAAGGCCGCGCACGGCGCTGGCGAGCGACTGGATGACGCGTTCTGGTCTCAGCGATTCGACCGGCCCGAAGGCGGCGAACTTGCGCTCGATGGGCTGCGCGGCAAGCCGCTTCTCGTCAACTTCTGGGCGACGTGGTGCCCGCCTTGTGTCGAGGAAATGCCGATGATTGATGCCTTCTTTCGAGAAAATGGCGCCAACGGTTGGCAAGTGATTGGATTGGCAATTGATCAGCCCAGTGCTGTCCGCAAGTTTCTCGACAAGACGCCCGTCAGCTACCCCATTGGACTGGCTGGTTTACAGGGCACAGAGTTGGTCAAGCAACTCGGCAACACGTCGGGGGGGCTACCCTTCACGCTGGTGATCGACGGCACCGGCGCAGTGGCGGCGCGTAAAATGGGCAGGCTGGACCCAGGCGATCTGCAAGCTTGGCGGCGCGCATAATTTCACGGCTAGAATCCAGCCCCACAAATCAGGCAGATGGCGTTGAAACGCCGAAAAAGGCCGATTTTCAGGCGAGTTAAGTTCTAATAAGCGGCAAAGCCGACGCTGGAGTCCCATGGATCTACGCAAGCTCAAGACACTGATCGATCTGGTGTCTGAATCCAACATTTCCGAACTGGAAATCACCGAAACGGAAGGCAAGGTCCGAATCGTCAAGGGTGGCATCGCCGCACCTGTCCAGTACGTGCAAACCGTAGCTGCGCCAGCCGCCGCACCCGCGATCGGCACGGCTCCCCCACCTGCTGCGAGCCCCGCGCCGGCAGAAGCGACAGCCACCGGCCATGCGGTCAAGTCCCCGATGGTCGGCACCTTCTACCGTTCCTCGAGTCCGGGCGCTCCCGCATTCGTCGAGATCGGCACCCAGGTGAAGGAAGGCGACACCGTCTGCATCATCGAGGCGATGAAGATCCTCAACGAAATCGAGGCCGACAAGGCCGGCACTGTCACCCAGATCCTCGTCGAGAACGGCCAGGCGGTCGAATACGGCCAACCGCTGTTCATCATCGAGTGACCATGTTCAAGAAGATCCTGGTCGCCAATCGCGGCGAGATTGCCCTGCGGATCCAGCGCGCCTGCAGCGAGCTCGGCATCAAGGCCGTGATGGTGTATTCCGAGGCCGACCGAGATGCGAAGTACGTCAAGCTGGCCGAAGAGGCCGTTTGCATCGGTCCCGCGCCATCGTCGCAGAGCTATCTGAACATGCCCGCGATCATCTCGGCTGCCGAAGTGACGGACTCCGAGGCGATCCATCCTGGCTATGGCTTCCTGAGCGAGAACGCGAACTTCGCGGAGCGCGTCGAGCAGAGCGGCTTCCAGTTCATCGGGCCCACGCCCGAATCGATCCGCCTCATGGGCGACAAGGTGTCCGCAAAGCAGGCCATGATCAAAGCCGGCGTCCCCTGCGTGCCGGGCTCGGATGGTGAACTGTCGGACGACCCGACCGCCAACAAGCGCATCGCGCGGGCGATCGGCTACCCGGTCATCATCAAGGCCGCGGGCGGCGGTGGTGGGCGCGGCATGCGCGTGGTCCACACCGAAGCGGCGCTGATCAACGCGATCCAGATGACCAAGGCGGAAGCCGGCGCGGCCTTCAACAATCCGGCCGTCTACATGGAGAAGTTTCTCCAGGACCCGCGCCACATCGAAATCCAGGTGCTGGCTGACAAGCACAAGAACGCTGTCTACCTCGGCGAGCGCGACTGCTCGATGCAGCGGCGCCATCAGAAGGTGATCGAGGAGTCGCCCGCCCCGGGCGTTCCGCGCAAGCTCATCGAGAAGATCGGCGAGCGCTGCGCGGCTGCGTGCAAGCGGATCGGCTACCGCGGCGCCGGCACGTTCGAGTTTCTCTACGAAAACGGCGAGTTCTACTTCATCGAAATGAACACGCGCGTGCAGGTGGAGCATCCGGTCACGGAATTCACCACCGGCATCGACATCGTGAAGACGCAGATCATGGTGGCGGCCGGTGAGAAGCTGCCGTTCACGCAGCGCCAGATCGAAATGCGCGGCCACGCGATCGAGTGCCGCATCAATGCCGAAGATCCCTACAAGTTCACGCCGTCGCCGGGCCGCATCACGATGTGGCATCCGCCCGGCGGCCCCGGGGTGCGCGTGGATTCGCACGTCTATACCAACTACTTCGTGCCGCCGAACTACGACTCGATGATCGGCAAGATCATCGTGCACGGCGACACGCGCGAGCAGGCGCTTGCGCGCATGCGCACGGCGCTGAACGAAACGGTGATCGAAGGCATCCAGACCAACGTGCCGCTGCATCGCGAACTGATGGTCGACGCCAAGTTCATGAGCGGCGGCACCAACATCCACTATCTCGAAGAGTGGCTGGCTGCGCATAAACGTTGATCTCCCCCAGGTTGGCTCACTTCGTGTAGCCGCCCACCCCCTCGCCGGGGGCAACACCAGCGGCCCGGCAAAGCCGGTTCCGCGGTGTTTCACGAATTGGCCTCGCTTCGCTGGCCGGCCGGGGGCGCGCCGGATGCCCGGGCCAAACAATTGAGAGGAGCTTCCATGTTTGAACTTCGTCTGCTTGCGCCGGAGGACAGCGTCGAGGACGTCAGCGACGCGCTCGATGCGCTGGATGCACTGAGCGTGTCGGTTGAAGATGCCGATGCACAGACCGATGCCGAGCAGGCGTTGTTCGGCGAGCCGGGCATGCCTCCGCCCAAGGAGGGTTGGCAACGTTCTCGCGTGATCGCCTTGTTTGCCAACGAGCAATTGGCGCGGGAAGCGGCGTCGGTGCTGGCCGCACAGGACTTCTTCGATGGGTGCAGCGTGCTGGGCGTTGTCGACGTGCCGGAGCAGGACTGGGTTCGGTTGACGCAGTCGCAGTTCTCGCCCGTGGAGATCACGACCGAGTTCTGGATCGTTCCGACTTGGCACGAGCCGCCGGCGCAGGCGAAGCAGGTCATCCGGCTGGATCCGGGGCTGGCTTTCGGCACCGGAACACATCCGACCACGCGCATGTGCTTGCGGTGGACCGCGTCGCAGGGGAGTCTGGCTGGGCGTCGCGTGCTCGACTACGGCTGCGGTTCGGGCATCCTCGCGATCGGGGCGGCAAAGTTCGGTGCGGTTGATATCGATGCGGTCGACATCGACGAAGCAGCGGTCGAATCGACGCGACTCAATGCCGAGGCGAACAGCGTGCGCCTGAACGCAGGGCTGCCTGAAGCGTCAAGCGGCCTCTACGACATCGTGCTTGCGAACATTCTCGCGACCCCGCTCAAGGTGCTGGCGCCGCTGTTGTGCGGCCATGTGGCACCGGGCGGAGCGCTGGTCCTGGCCGGCATCCTCGAGCGCCAGGCCGACGAGCTCAAACTGGCCTATGCACCCTATGCGTCGCTCGAAGTGAGTGACAGCGAGGATGGCTGGATCTTGATGACCGCAAGAATCTAGCTCGCCCCACCGGCGGCCCGGCAGAGTCGGTTCCGCGGTGTTTCACGAACCGGTTTGCAACGCGAGCAAGCCGAATTGGATGGGTGCCACCCCTACAATCTTCGCCACATGAGTCTGGTCACCCGCTGTCCTGCGTGCGCCACCACTTTCAAGGTGGTGAGGGACCAACTTCGCATTTCGGATGGATGGGTGCGTTGCGGCCGCTGCAGTGAAGTGTTCGATGCGACCATCGAACTGCACGACACGGATGCCCCGGCGCCTGAGCCGGCCGCTGACGAATCATCTTCGCCGGCCGCGATCGTTCACGACGTCGAATCCGAGGCTGCACTGGCGTCGCAATCGGAACCGCAAGTACAGCCCGAGTTGCAGACGGAGGGTGAAGAAGAGGCCCTGCGGGACGAAGCGGAGGCGGACTTTTTCGATGACGAGCATGAACCGTCGAATCCGGACATCGAGGAGCCGGACGTTGCCGACGACCACGATACCTTGCCCCTCGCCGCCGTTGCCTCCGACCATCACTGGCCCGATCCGGAAACACTGACGTTGGAGGACGAAGGCCGCATTGCCGTGCGACCGCCGCTTCCTCCTCCACTTTCCTTTCCGGACATCGACCTGAGTTTGTCGTCGCCCGTGGCGGCGCCTGCGCCTGCGTCCGAGCCTGTCCAGGCCGACTCAGACGCAGCCTTGGCGCAAGATGCCGCTGCCGATGTGCAGCTTCAAAAAGCATTGCGAAGGGCGCATGCCAAATCCGCCAAGATCGCGAAGGCCAAGGCTCGCGAGCAGAAGGAAAAGGCTGCGGCCGTCGAAGCCGCGCCAGTCATCCTTGCCGCCAGCGAACCGGAGCCCAGCGCGGCGAATGTGTCTGACATGGCGTCGCTTTTCGGGGCGGAGGAAACGGGAGGCTTCTGGCAGCGGGTCGCGGTGCGGCGCTCGATGGGGGTGCTCGCGATCCTGGCTGCCGTGTTGCTGGTGGGGCAGATGCTCTATCAGGAGCGCGACCTGATCGTCGCTCGCCAACCAGCGGCTCGTCTGCCGCTCGCGTCGATGTGCAAACTGCTGGGCTGCGAAATCTCGGCGCTGCGCCAGATCAACGACATCAAGGTCGATGGCGCTTCGTTCGCGCGCGGCAAGAACGACGAGGGCTATCAACTCAGCTTCACGCTTCGCAACGCCGCCGACGTGCCGCTCGCCATGCCCGCGGTCGAGCTGACGTTGCTCGATACGCAGGAACGGGCCGTGGTGCGGCGCGTGCTCATGCCCTCCGAATTCAGCGCACCGGTCGTGCTGCCGGCGCGCGCAGAGCGTGCGGCATCGCTCGCGTTGAAACTCACCGGGCCCGAGGTCCAGGCCTTGCCACCCGTCGCCGGTTTTCGGCTGGAGGCGCTCTATCCCTGAGCGCCGCATGCCTTTCCATTCAATTCAACCTACGGTTCATCATCCATGGCAGCAGTGATATGCGGTTCTCTCGCGTTCGACACGATCATGACTTTCGAAGGCCGGTTCGCCGACCAGATCCTTCCAGATCAATTGCACATCCTGAACGTGTCGTTCCTGGTGCCCGGCTTGCGGCGCGACTTCGGCGGTTGCGCCGGCAACATCGCCTACAGCCTCAATGCGCTCGGCGGCACGGCATTGCCCATGGCAACGGTCGGTAGCGACGGCGCCGACTATCTGGAGCGCCTGCGCTCGCTCGGCATCAGCACCGAGTTCGTGCGGCAGGTCAGCGACACCTTCACCGCGCAGGCGATGATCATGAACGACCGTGACAACAACCAGATCACGGCGTTCCATCCAGGCGCGATGCAGCAGGCTCACATCACGCGCGTCACGGCGCGCGAGGACATTCGCCTCGGCATCGTGGCGCCTGACGGCCGCGAAGCCATGCTGCAACACGCCGAGCAGTTCAAGGCCGCCGATATTCCCTTCGTGTTCGATCCGGGCCAGGGCCTGCCGATGTTCGACGGCAAGGAACTGGCGCACTTCGTGGACCTGGCCAGTTGGGTCGTGGTCAACGACTACGAAGGAAAGATGCTTTCGCAGCGCATCGGCTGGAGCCTTGCCGAGATTTCGAAGCGCGTGCGCGGCCTCGTGATCACCCTGGCTGCGGAGGGTTGCGAGGTCTGGATCAATGGTGACCGCGAGCATGTGCCGGCGGTGAAGCCGGAGGCCGTGATCGAGCCCACGGGCTGCGGCGATGCATGGCGCGGCGCGTTGCTGTTCGGTTTGGAGCAGGGCTGGTCGCTCGCGCGCTGCGCTGCGCTGGGCAATCAGTTGGGCGCGCTTAAGATCGCGCAGCGCGGTCCGCAGAACTACAAGATCGACCGCAAGGCGCTCGGCCTCTGACCGACCGCAGAAAGAAAAAAGCCCGGCACCTTGCAGTGCCGGGCCTTGCCTTGAGAGCGACTGAGAGACTCAGGGCTTGCTGGCCGTAGGGAACGGCCAAGCTGCCTGAGGGTTCAGCGTCGTCTGCGCGGCAGCAGGCGCAGGGGCAGGCGCTACGGCAGCCTTGGCGGGCGCCTTGGCCTTCTTCGCAGCAGGCTTCTTCGCTGCTTTCTTGGCGGCAGGCTTCTTGGCTGCAGCCTTTTTCGCAGGCGCCTTCTTGGCAGGCGCCTTCTTCGCAGCGGCCTTCTTCGCCGGGGCCTTCTTGGCTGCTGCCTTCTTCGCAGGAGCCTTCTTCGCCGGGGCCTTCTTCGCTACGACCTTCTTCGCCGGAGCCTTCTTGGCTGCTACCTTTTTGGCAGGAGCCTTCTTCGCCGGAGCCTTCTTCGCTACGACCTTCTTCGCCGGGGCCTTCTTGGCCACGACCTTCTTGGCTGCGACCTTCTTAGCCGGAGCCTTCTTCGCAGCGGCCTTCTTGGCCGGCGCTTTCTTTGCAGTTGCCATTTCTATTTCTCCTTGATCAAGTTGAAAAAATCAACCTTTTGAAGCACTCCACGCATGTTGGTCAGCGTGAAGCGATTCATGGCGTTGGAGCAGGCCCCAGCACCATGAACACCTGCGCCCTCACCGATGCCGCACTCTCCGGTGCGATTCGTTGGTGAGAGCAATTCTTGAATTCACTTTGTTTTTATCGAAAAAATTCAATCCCAGGACAGGGCGCCACCCGACTGATACTCGATCACACGGGTTTCGAAGAAATTGCGCTCCTTCTTCAGGTCAATCATTTCGCTCATCCAGGGGAACGGGTTTTCTTCGTTCGGGAAGAGCGTTTCGAGGCCGATCTGCTGCGCGCGCCGATTGGCGATGTAGCGCAGGTAGCCCTTGAACATGGAGGCGTTCATGCCGAGCACGCCACGTGGCATGGTGTCCTCGGCGTACTTGTATTCGAGCTCGACGGCCTTCATGAAGAGGGCCTTGATCTCTGCCTTGAACTCGGCGGTCCAGAGGTGCGGATTCTCGAGCTTGAGCTGGTTGATCAGGTCGATGCCGAAATTGCAGTGCATCGACTCGTCGCGGAGGATGTACTGGTACTGCTCGGCGGCACCGGTCATCTTGTTCTGGCGGCCCAGCGCGAGGATCTGCGTGAAGCCGACGTAGAAGAAGAGCCCTTCCATCAGGCAGGCGAAGACGATCAGCGACTTGAGCAGGGTCTGGTCGTTCTGGTGTGTGCCGGTGTGGAAGTTCGGGTCGCTGATGGCGTCGATGAACGGGATCAGGAACTGGTCCTTCTCGCGGATCGACGGCACTTCGTTGTAGGCGTTGAAGATCTCGCTCTCGTCCAGGCCGAGCGATTCGACGATGTATTGGTAGGCGTGCGTGTGGATCGCCTCTTCGAAGGCCTGGCGCAGCAGGAACTGGCGGCACTCGGGCGCCGTGATGTGGCGGTAGGTGCCGAGCACGATGTTGTTGGCGGCCAGCGAGTCGGCGGTCACGAAGAAGCCGAGGTTGCGCTTGACGATGCGGCGCTCGTCTTCGGTCAGGCCGTTGGGATCTTTCCAGAGCGCGATGTCGCGCGTCATGTTCACTTCCTGCGGCATCCAGTGGTTGGCGCAGGTGGCGAGGTATTTTTCCCAGGCCCACTTGTACTTGAACGGCACCAGCTGGTTGACGTCGGTCTGGCCGTTGATGATCCGCTTGTCGGCGGCGTTGACGCGACGCGTGACCGGTGTGGCCGCGGCGGTCGACGTCGCTGCCCGTGCAGGATGCACCGGAGCGCCGTCATCGAGCGTGCGCACGGCAGCGGCGGGCGACGAAAGCGAAGCAGGAGAAATTTGGGAAGCAATTTGCGAAGTCGGAAACTCCGACGAGCGGCCGACTTGCGCGCCGCTGTTCGATGTGTGCCGCAATCCTTGTTGCAGATCCTTTGGCAAGGAGGGCTTGACTTCTTCGTCCCAGGTCAACATAGAAAAATCCAATGCTCAAATTATGTGAGCAACGATGTGAGTTGCAAAGTGCTCCTTCACATCGCGCTCCAATTATGTTGTCGTTATGTTGTTCGCATGCATCGCAAATTGTCAGGCGATGCCGCGAACGACCTCCACTTCATGCCGACATCATTGGCATGCTTCGCACGTCGGATCATCGACACCGCAGAACGCGATGTCGGTTGCGGGGATCGCATTCAACTGCGCTTGTGCTGCGAGCGCAGCAGCTTCGAGCGCGCTCATGCCCGACGACGAGTCGCCGTTGCCCGATGACACCGCGTTGAGCCGGCCCGATTGAACGGTGGACTTCTCGGCGTGCGTCGCGCTCTGCGTGCGCAGGTAGTAGGTGGTCTTGAGACCACGCAGCCATGCGAGCTTGTAGGTGTCGTCGAGCTTCTTGCCCGATGCGCCGGCCATGTAGATGTTGAGAGACTGCGCCTGGTCGATCCACTTCTGGCGACGCGCGGCGGCTTCGACGAGCCACGTGGTCTCGATCTCGAACGCGGTGGCGTAGAGCGCCTTGACGTCCTGCGGCACGCGGTCGATGGGACGCAGCGAACCGTCGAAATGCTTGAGGTCCATCACCATCACGTCGTCCCACAGGCCCAGGCGCTTGAGGTCGCGCACTAGGTAGTGGTTGATCACGGTGAACTCGCCGGAGAGGTTGGACTTGACCGAGAGGTTGCCGAAGCAGGGCTCGATCGAGGCATCCACGCCGATGATGTTGGAGATGGTCGCGGTCGGTGCGATGGCGACGCAGTTCGAATTGCGCATGCCGTCGGCCTTGATCTTCAGGCGCAGCGCGTCCCAGTCGAGGGTGGACGAGCGGTCCACTTCGACGTAGCCGCCGCGCGCCTTCTCGAGCAGGTCGAGCGTGTCAGGTGGCAGCACGCCCTTCTCCCACAGCGAGCCCTTGTAGCTCGAATACTTGCCGCGCTCGCGGGCCAGGTCGGTCGAGGCCCAGTAGGCGTGGTAGCAGATCGCTTCCATCGATTCGTCGGCGAACTGCACGGCTTCCTGCGAGGCGTAGGGGATGCGCAGTTCGTACAGCGCGTCCTGGAAGCCCATCAGGCCGAGGCCGACCGGACGATGGCGCAAGTTCGAGTCGCGCGCCTTCTTGACTGCGTAGTAGTTGATGTCGATCACGTTGTCGAGCATGCGCATCGCGGTCGAGATGGTGCGCTTGAGCTTCTCCTGGTCGACCTTGCCGTCCTTCAGGTGCTGCAGCAGGTTGACCGAGCCGAGGTTGCAGACGGCGGTTTCGGTGTCGCTGGTGTTCAGCGTGATTTCGGTGCAGAGGTTCGACGAGTGAACCACGCCGGCGTGCTGCTGGGGCGAGCGCACGTTGCAGGCGTCCTTGAACGTGATCCACGGATGCCCGGTTTCGAACAGCATCGTGAGCATCTTGCGCCAGAGGTCGGTTGCGGCAATGGTGCGGCTCGGCTTGAGCTCGCCGCGCGAGGCCTTTTCTTCGTAGGCGACGTAGGCGGCCTCGAAGTCGGCGCCGAACTTGTCATGCAGGTCGGGCACGTTGGAAGGCGAGAAAAGCGTCCAGTTGCCCTTTTCCATCACGCGGCGCATGAACAGGTCGGGAATCCAGTTCGCCGTGTTCATGTCGTGCGTGCGGCGGCGGTCGTCGCCGGTGTTCTTGCGCAGTTCGAGGAATTCCTCGATGTCGAGGTGCCAGCTTTCCAGGTAGGTGCAGACGGCGCCCTTGCGCTTGCCGCCCTGGTTGACCGCGACCGCCGTGTCGTTCACCACCTTGAGGAAGGGCACGACGCCTTGCGATTCGCCGTTGGTGCCCTTGATGTGGCTGCCGAGGGCGCGCACGCGCGTCCAGTCGTTGCCCAGGCCGCCTGCGAACTTGGAGAGCAGCGCGTTTTCCTTGATCGACTCGTAGATGCCGTCGAGGTCGTCGGGCACGGTCGTGAGATAGCAGCTGGACAGCTGCGAGCGCAGCGTGCCGCTGTTGAACAGCGTCGGCGTGCTCGACATGAAGTCGAAGGAGGACAGCACTTCGTAGAACTCGATCGCGCGGGCTTCGCGGTCGATCTCGTTCAGCGCAAGGCCCATCGAGACGCGCATGAAGAAGGCTTGCGGAAGCTCGATGCGCGTCTTGCGCACGTGCAGGAAGTAGCGGTCGTAGAGCGTCTGCAGGCCGAGGTAGTCGAACTGCATGTCGCGCTCGGGCTTGAGCGCGGCGCCCAGGCGGGCCAGGTCGTACTGCAGCAGCTTCTCGTCCAGCAGTTCGTTGTCGACGCCCTTCTTGATGAATTGGGGGAAGTAGTCGGCGTAGGCCTGGGCCCGTTCCGCAGCCGGCACTTCGCGGCCGATCACTTCCTTGAAGATCGTGTGCAGCAGCAGGCGGGCGGTGGCGAAGGTGTAGTCGGGATCTTTTTCGATCAGCGTGCGGGCGGCGAGGATCGAGGCCTTGTAGACCTCGTCGAGCGGAACGCCGTCGTAGAGGTTGCGCATCGTCTCGGCGACGATCGGAGCGGCGGTGATGCTGTCGCCCAGGCCGATGCAGGCCGACTCGATGAGGTCCTTGAGCTCGTTGAGGTCGAGCGCGACTCTTTCGCCGCGGTCGAGCACGTGCAGTGCGGGCGTCGCGACGGGTGCGTCCTGCTCCCCTTGCTTCGTGCGTTCCTGGGAGCGGCGTTCGCGGTAGAGCACATAGGCGCGGGCGATCTCATGGTGGCCGCCGCGCATCAGGCCGAGTTCGACCTGGTCCTGCACGTCCTCGATGTGGAAGGTGCCGCCGCCCGGACGCGAACGCACCATGGCGCGCACGACGGCCTGGGTCAGCGTATCGACGGTCTCGCGCACGCTGGCGGAAGCCGCGCCCTGGGTGCCGTGCACGGCCAGGAAGGCCTTCATCATCGCGATCGCGATCTTGTTCGGCTCGAAAGGCACGACCGCGCCGTTGCGGCGAATGATCTGGTAGTGCGCGAGGGCGTTGCCAGCGGGCGAGCCGGCGACGTCTCGGTTTTGCGGCGTCGAGGGTACGGCGCGAGGGGTGGAAGGGGTGTTCAGTGCAGTTTGCATGCGATCCTCGTTTGGCAATTCTTGTTGGGCTGCGGTGTCGTTGTGGCCGCTGTTTCCGGCTGTAAGCGCCGGGCAGAGCACACTATATCTAGTGGCAAGGGGGGCTACAAGCCACTAGATATAGTGTTTTCCACAAATCGCAACGATTGTGAAACGTGTCTGTGGCCGGTCGGGCGGCAGCGAAGCCGCATCATTGCTGAAACGAGGTGGCGCAGGCCGCTATTCATGCGCTTTCCGGGCGCAAATCGGCTGGAAATGCGCATGGATACTGCGCTGCCGACTCTGGCGTGGCAAAGCGCGCGTATCGCCTCGCGGCGCATCGCCTGTGACTTCGCGATTGAAAAAAACTTCAGGGCTCGAGAGTGTTGGGCGGAAACATCGTCAGATCCCAGCCGAGCTGTTCGCGCAGCTGGCGCCAGTCGAATCCGGGGCCCGGATCTTCCTTGCGGCCGGGCGCGATGTGTTCATGGCCCGCGATGAACGAGATCGCATGGCGCTGCGCGATCGCCGGACAAAGGCTGGCCAGGGTCTCGTACTGCGCATGCTCGAAGGTGTCGCCTTCCAGCCCTTCGAGTTCGATGCCGATCGAGTCGTCATTGCAGTTCGAACGGCCGCGCCATGACGAAGCGCCGGCATGCCATGCGCGATCGTCGCAGCTCACGAACTGCCACAGCTCTCCATTGCGCCGCACATAGAAGTGGGCGGAGACTTCGAGACCACGGATGCCGGAAAAATAGGGATGTGCGTCCCAGTCGAGGCTGTTCGTGAAGAGTTGCTGGACCTCGTCACCGCCGTAGCGGCCGGGCGGCAAGCTGATCGAATGCAGCACGATCAGGTCGATCTGCGCGTCCGTGGGCCGCGGCCCGAAATTGGGGGAACGCAATCGCCGGGCGAAGCGATACCAGCCGGATTGCCAGAGCCCTGTGTCGGCTTCACTCATCGCCGCCGAGGCCGTTGGCATCGTCGCCGTGGGGCGTCGAGATGCCCAGGCGCGCGATCCGGTAACGAATCTGCCGCAGGCTCAGTCCAAGGCGCGCGGCGGCGGCTGTTCGGTTGAAGCCGGTTTCCTGCAGCGCGCGGACGAGGATCTGCCGCTCCTGCTCATCCAGATAGCTTTGCAGGTCGCGAGGCACTGCGGGAGCGGGGCGGGCGTGGGCGCCCGTTTCTGCGGCGGATGCCGGCTCGGGCTGTTGCACCGGTCCAGCAGGCAACGGCTCGTTGGGGATTGCCGTTCCGCCGCCCATGAGATCGAGATGGAGCACATCGCCGTCGCTGAGGGCCACCGCGCGGTGCAGGAGGTTTTCGAGCTCGCGGACGTTGCCATGAAGCGGGTGTTCGGCGAGCCGCTGCAGCACATCGGCGGAAAGCGTCGGCACCGGCATGCCGGCATCGCGGGCGATGCGCGCGAGCAGGGCGTTGCACAGCGCGGGCAGGTCGCCGCGGCGGTCGCGCAGCGCGGGGACCGCGATCTCGATCACGTTCAGGCGGTAGAAGAGATCCTGCCGGAACCGGCTGGCCTGCACTTCGGCATGCAGGTCCTTGTGGGTCGCGCTCACGATGCGGACATCGACGGCGTCTTCCTGCGTCGAGCCGATGGGCCGGACGCTGCGCTCCTGGATAGCGCGCAGCAGCTTCGACTGCATGGCCAGCGGGAGGTCGCCGATCTCGTCGAGGAACAAGGTGCCGCCGCGTGCCGCCTGGAAGTAGCCGTCGCGGTCTTGCGAAGAGCCGGTGTATGAACCCTTGCGCGCGCCGAAGAACTCGGCTTCGAGAAGATTTTCGGGAATCGCACCGCAGTTGACGGCGACGAAAGGTCCGTCGCTGCGCTGACTGCATGCATGCACGGCGCGCGCGACGAGCTCCTTGCCGGTGCCGGACTCGCCGCGCACGAGCACCGGTGCCATGCCGCGCGCCACCTTGGCGATGCGCGCCTTGACGAGACGCATGGGTTCGGAGTCGCCCACCAGACGTCGGAGTGCCGCGACGCCGCTGTCCCCGATGGCGATGGTGGTCGCCATCGTTGTGCCGTCATCCACAGGCCGCAGTGCCTTGACCGGCGCCGGCTGCGAAGGCGCCTGCACCGCCGACGCCACCACCGAGCGGAATTGCTTCAGGTCGACCGGCTTGGTGAGGTAATCGAAGGCGCCGGCCTTGAGAGCCTCCACCGCGTTCTCCGCCGATCCATAGGCCGTCATCACGACACAACGCTCGCTGCGCTGATCTTGCTGGATGCGCTGAAGGATCTCCATGCCGAGGCCGTCGGGCAGGCGCATGTCAGTGATCACTGCATCGAAGCGGCCGGCATCGAGGTGCTGCCAGGCCTCCGACACGCTGCCGGCGGCCTCGACGCGGTAGCCCTCGCGCAACAAGGTGAGTTCATACAGCGTGCGCAGGTCGGGCTCGTCGTCGACGACCAGGATCTGGGCAGGCTGCGACGCGGAGGTGTTGGGGGTGCTCACGCCGCTATTGTGTCAGTCGGCTTTCGGCCGAGGCAAATGCCACGAAGAACTCGTTGCCCTCGGGGCCCGCCGCGGACAGGGCGCGGCGCTCGTAGCCGATGGTCGCGCCGTGCTGTTCGCACAATTCGCGGCACAGGAACAGGCCGAGTCCGCTTGAGCGGCTCTCGGAGGAGAAGAAGGGCTCGAACAGGTGCCGCTGCACGGCGGGTTCGAGGGGTGCGCCGTCGCTCCAGACCTGCAGGCTCGCGCGGCCCGTGGCGTTGCGCCGGGTGCTGACCTGGATGGAGCCCTCGCGGTCCCCCGCATAGCGGGCGGCGTTGTCCAGCAGGTTCACGAGGATGCGGCGCAGATGCTCGGCGTCGAAGCGTACGTCGGTGCCCGCTTCGAGCGAAAGCAAGACGCCTTGCTGCTGCGCGTGCTGAACCCATTCTTCCGCAAGCGCGCGAACCGTCGGGTCCAGGGACACCTGTTCGCCGAGCGGCAGCACGCGCTGCTGACGAGCCCGCGCCACGTCCAGTACGTCATCCACGATGCGTGACAGACGCTGAGCGTTCTGCTGGACCATCGTGGTCAACTGCCGATGCCCAGGGTCGACCAGATCCTCGCTGAGCAGCGCGCTGGCCTGGGTGATGGCGGCGAGCGGGTTGCGGATTTCGTGCGCGACGGCGGCAGACATGCGACCCATGGCCGCCAGCTTTTCGGTGCGGATGCGGGCTTCGAGCTCGCGCAGGTCCTGAAGGAACATCACGCAGAGGCTCTCGGCGTGGCTGTCGTGGGATTGCGTCAGGCGCGTGCGCACGCGGACCTCGCGCGGTGCGCCGTGGGCCTGTGCGACGGGAACCTCCTTGGCCTGTGGCGCGCGACGCGAGAAGGTCTGGCGCGCAAGACCGGCAAGAGGCACCCAGGCCGGATAGGCGCCGAGTGCGAAGGGCTGCGGAATCTCGGCGAGGCCGTGGCCGAGGATCGCGTCGGCCGCGGGATTGACCGCGTGCACCTGGCCCTCCGCGTCGATCACGAGGACGCCCTCGCTGAGGGTTTCGATCACGAGGTCGTTGACCATCGCATGCATCTGCGCGGCGCTGCGACTGCGTTGCGCCATCGCTTCTTCGCGCGTCAGCCGGCGAGCCAGTTCGTGCGCGATCAGGGCCACCACGAACAGGCCGGTGCCCGTCAGCGCGGCCTGGACGAAACGGGGCGAGGTGTCTGCCGGCTGCTCCAGCCAGTACCACGCTGCATGGCCAAGCAGCAGCAGCGTGGCCGCTGCGGTGGTGCCGAGGCCGACGGTCCCAGTGCCGAGCACCGCCCCCATCAGCACCGGGAGAGCGAACAGCGGCGTGTAATTGACGCCCCCCACCTGCAGCACCTGCAGCGCCGTGAATGTGACGAGGTCGATGCCGATCGTCGACAGCCAGGCGCCTCCGAATCTGCGGATCGGCTGGAAGGGTGCATACCGTGCTGCCAACAGCACGGCGATCAGATAGACGACCGAGAGGGCGATCGCCGGTCCCTGCACGGGTTGCTTGAGAACCATGGTCACGCCCGGCAAGAGCAGGAGCACGGCCGCGACAAAGCATCGCGCCGCCATGAATCCACGCCAAAGCCGCAGCAGCGCCGAGCTCTCGGTGTTGAATTTCTCGAGCGAACTCCAATCCGTAGCCGGCTCGCCCCGCGACCACAGGAAGGCAGTCATCCTTGGCTTTCTGCGGCTTTTCGGTGCGCTGCGCTGCAATAGATGCCATCGGGGCCGTTGATGGCGTCGGCGGCGGGCAGGTGCAACCCGCAGTAGGCGCAACGGACCATGGCCTTCGGTGCGCCGACGGCGGGAGGCGGTGGCGGCGGCCGCGAGCGCATCTGCATTTCTTCCTGACGACCTCGGCGCCAGAACCAGATGGCCACGACGATCACGGCGAGGACGAGCAGGTACTTCATGAGGGCGTGCGCGAGAGGACGACCTCGAGGACGAAGCGCGATCCCACGTAGGCGAGCAACAGCAACGCGGAGCCCGCATAGAGCACGCGCCGCGCCGTGCGCCCGCGCCAGCCGAAGCGTGCGCGTCCTATCAAGAGAACCGCAAAGGTGATCCACGCGAGGATCGAGAACACCGTCTTGTGATCCCATTTCCAGCCGCGGACGGTCGCGCCATAGAGCGTTTCACTGAAGAAGATGCCCGCCAGCAGCGTGGCCGACAACAGCACGAAGCCCGCCGCCACGAAGCGGAAGGTCAGGCGCTCCATCGTGAGCAGAGGTACGCCGCTCTGTGTTTCGGCCGCGAGCCGGATCTGCTTTTCGGCGCGCGTCATGAGCCACGCATGAACCACGGCGGCGCCGAACAATCCGTAGGAAGCAATGCCCAGCGCGAGATGCAGCGGCAACCATGGCGATGCCGAGACGTGCAGCGGCGTCCCCGGAAATAGCACGGCGAGCAGAACCGCCGCCGCGCCCAGCACCGCGAGCGCGCGCCGGACCTGGAGTTGCGGGTACATGCGGCTCTCGATGCCGTACACGGTGAGTACAAGCCAGGCGGTCACGGAAATCGCCGGTGCAAATCCGAAGTGCGGGGTGCCGCCCCCGAGACCACAGCCCAGCGCAAACGCGTGCAGCAGCCAGGCCAATGCGAGCATCCATTGCGTGGACGATCGACTGAGCCAGGAAGACGCTGCGGCGGTAACGCCATAGGCGGCGGCGGTGGCGATGCCCAGCGCCACGCCGAGCGGGGAGGGGATCGCTAAAATCATCGACTGAGTTTACTGGCTCGCCCCCAGGTTGCCCGCACTTCGTGTCGGGCGCCCACCCCCTGCCGGGGGCAACACCAGCGGCCCGGCGGAGCCGGTTCCGCGGTGTTTCGCGAAATGGGGCTAGGCTTCGCGCTGGTTACTGGCTTCTGGTTCTCACGACTTCCATCGTTCGCTTCCGCGACAACAAGGTACCTCTTCATGGCCACCGCCCTCACTGAAAAATTCTCCCGGCTCGTCAAGACGATGAGCGGGCAGGCTCGCATCACCGAAGCCAACGTGCAGGACATGTTGCGCGAAGTGCGGATGGCCCTGCTCGAAGCCGACGTCGCATTGCCGGTGGTCCGCGATTTCGTCGGTCGCGTCAAGGAAAAGGCGCTCGGCCAGGAAGTGTTGGGTTCGCTGAAGCCCGGTCAGGCACTGGTGGGTATCGTCAACCGCGAACTCGCCGCGACGATGGGCGAAGGCGTGGCGGACATCAACCTCGTTGCACAGCCGCCAGCCGTGATCCTCATGGCCGGCCTGCAAGGCGCCGGCAAGACCACCACCACTGCGAAGCTTGCCAAGCACCTGATCGAGAAGCGCAAGAAGAAGGTACTGACCGTCTCGGGCGACGTCTATCGTCCGGCTGCCATCGAGCAACTCAAGACAGTGACCAAGCAGGCCGGCGCGGAATGGTTCCCCAGCACGCCGGACCAGAAGCCGCTCGACATCGCGCGCGCTGCGCTGGATCACGCCAAGCGCCACTTCTTCGACGTGCTGCTGGTCGACACGGCAGGCCGACTCGCGATCGACGAAGTCCTGATGCAGGAAATCAAGGAATTGCATGCGGCGCTGAATCCGATCGAAACGCTGTTCGTGGTCGACGCGATGCAGGGTCAGGACGCGATCAACACCGCCAAGGCCTTCAAGGACGCGCTGCCGCTGACCGGCATCATTCTGACCAAGACCGATGGCGATTCGCGCGGCGGTGCGGCGCTGTCGGTGCGGCAGGTCACCGGTGTGCCGATCAAGTTTGCCGGCGTCAGCGAAAAGATCGACGGCCTGGAGGTGTTCGATGCCGAACGCCACGCCGGCCGCATCCTGGGCATGGGCGACATCGTCGCGCTGGTCGAGCAGGTCACGGCCGGTGTCGACGTCGCGGCGGCGCAGAAGCTGGCGGCGAAGGTCAAGAGCGGTGCGGGCTTCGATCTCAACGACTTCCTCGGCCAGCTGCAGCAGATGAAACAGATGGGTGGGCTGTCCAGCATCATGGACAAGCTGCCTGCGCAGATGGCCGCCAAGGCCACCGAGGCCGACATGACCCGCGCCGAGCGCGATATCCGGCGCAAGGAAGGCATCATCAACAGCATGACGCCGCTGGAGCGCCGCAAGCCTGAACTTCTCAAGGCCACCCGCAAGCGGCGCATTGCTGCCGGTGCCGGCGTGCAGGTTCAGGAAGTGAACCGCCTGCTCAACGAGTTCGAGCAGATGCAGGGGATGATGAAGAAGATGAAGGGCGGCGGCCTGATGAAGATGATGAAGCGCATGGGCGGCATGAAGGGAATGCCCGGTATGGGGGGCGGTGGCGGCATGCCGAGGTTCTGATTCCCTGCCGCGGGCGATACCAGCGGCCCGCTGAGCCGGTTCCGAGGTATTCCTGGAAAAGAAAAAAGCCCGCGGATGCGGGCTTTTCCATTGGGGCGTGGAGGGCTCAGGCGCGGGCGAGACGCACGGCGTGCATCCATGCGCGCCGGAGCACTGCCGGCGAACGCGATTCTTCAGGGATCAGCAGGAAGCCGCGGTCGCGCAGCGAGTTGCCGAGGGCGATCTGGCTGGTCAGGACCGTCAGCGGGATCGCCAGCAGCAGCGGCAGACCCACCGGCATCAGCCAGGCCAGTGCGCTGGCATCGATCAGCGCAATGCCGACGGCCAAGGCTGCGATCACCAGCGTCATCGGCGCCAGTTGGGCGATCGCGACGCGCCAAGGCACGGCGGCGGCTTCCCGCGGAGGCGACTTCCAGTCGAGCTTGATGCCGGTAAGGGCCACGACCACGAACAACGAGTGCGCGAGCATGCGGACCGGTGCTTGCACGATGGCGAGGGCGCTTTCCAGCGCCGCGCTCTTGAGCATGCCGCCGACGCCGCCGAACTGGCGCGTCTCGCCACGCAGCACCACGGCGATAAGGCCCAGCACGCGAGGCAGGAACAGCAGGCACAAGGTCCAGAGCCACAGGCCGGCCAGTTCCATCGGCATGGCGAGCCAGTGCTCCGCCACGCTCGAACCGGTGAGCCACAGCGCCGTGCCCAGCGTCAGGAACGCGAGCCAGAGCGGGGCCGATGCATAGGCCATCGTGCCGGTGACGAACATCGCGCGGTGGACCGGATGCAGGCCGGGCTCCGTCATCAGGCGGGCGTTCTGCAGGTTGCCCTGGCACCAGCGGCGGTCGCGTTGCAACTCGGCCAGCAGGTCCGGCGGTTGCTGCTCGTAGCTGCCGACCAGATCGGCGACCAGCCACACGTGATAGCCGGCGCGGCGCATCAGCGCGGCCTCGACGAAGTCGTGCGACATGATGCCGCCCGACATGCCGCCCTTGCCGCGGATCGGCGCCAGCGCGCAGTGGTCCATGAAGGGCTGCACGCGAATGATCGCGTTGTGGCCCCAGTAGTGCGACTCGCCGAGCTGCCAGAACTGCATGCCCAAGGTGAACAGGCGACCCGTCATGCGCGAGGCAAACTGCTGGGCGCGAGCGTGCAGCGTGACATGGCCGATGGCCTGCGTCGCGGTCTGGATGATGCCGGCCGTCGGGTTGGCTTCCATCAGCTTGACCATCGAGGTCAGGCAGTCGCCGCTCATGACGCTGTCGGCGTCGAGCACGACCATGTAGCGATAGTCCTTGCCCCAACGGCGGCAGAAGTCGGCGACATTGCCGGCCTTGCGGTGCGTGCGGCGGGTGCGCAGGCGGTAGTACACCTCGACCTGGGGCTGGTTGGGGTTGTTCGCGTAGTTCTGGGCCAGCGCGGCGCGCAGGTCTTCCCAGGCGGCGCGCTCGGCGGCGGCGATCCCGGGCGTGTAGCTGTCGGACAGCACGAACACGTCGAACTGCCCGGCATGGCCTGTCGCAGCGACCGATTCGCAGGTCGCCCGCAAGCCGGCGAACACAGTCGCCACGTCCTCATTGCAGATCGGCATGATGATGGCCGTCCGCGCTTCGGGGTTCATCGGATGGTTGGCCACCTGCTTGGCGGACAGCGCATGCTTGTCACCGCGCACCGAGACATAGAAGCCCATGAGCGCCGTCACGAAGCCGGTCACGACCCAGCCCGACAACAGGCCGTAGAGCACGATCTGGCTGTATTCGAGCCAGACGTTGTCGTAGTCCGGTTGCACGCGTGCGAACAGCGTGGAAGCGATCACCGTGCTCAGCACCGTCAACGCGAGGAACGCAAAGCGGCGTTGTGCGGCCGCATGCTGCCACGGTTGCTGGGCGGCGCCGGAGGCAGCGCCGCGTCCGGCGGCCTTGGCCGCACCGCCCGCGCCGAGCTTCACCAGAAGCGCCGTGCCGATGCTGTTCCAGAAACCGCGCCAGGGGCGCGGCGTCATCGAACCGCGGTTGATGGGGGGCGCCGTCACCGAGTTCGGGTGGCGCTCTTCGCGAAGGAGGCTGCGGTGCGAGAAATCGCTTTCCGCCAGCACCTTCAGTTGGGAGTATTCGTTGGGCTTCATGGGCGGCTCACCGTTGCTTCTGAACGGAGGGCGTGTCGCCGATTGCCGGAAAGCGCTTGAAGACGCAGTCCGGCGCGATTCCGCTGGATGCCTCGAGGGCTGCCAGCGAATGTCCCGCTGCGCGGGGGCGCGAGAGGGAAAACTGCTTTTGACGCAGGCCGTCGCGCTGCGGACGCAGTGCGAAAGAGGGGCTGGAATGAGCTGTCATGCCTCTACAGGGGCAAACCCTGTGCCAGCGCCAGAAAATCCTTCTAGATCAACAGCTTAGGTCAAATCTTGGTTGCCTCGACCGCAGACCTGAGCCGAAAGGCCCGCGAAACCCCTGTTTTTGTCGCCGAATCCCGACAAGCCTTCGAGGCTGACTCTAAAAACGCAATGAAATCAAATACTTGGAGTGTCGCTGGTCAGCGACCGGTTTCGTTTCCCGGCGACACGCCCTCGGCCTTGAAGTGTCCGGGGGTGAGCTCATGCTTTTGCAGGAGCCGGTAGAACTCGGTCCGGTTGCGATCCGCAAGGCGCGCTGCGTCGGCGACATTGCCGTCGGTCAACTTCAGCAGGCCGACCAGGTAGTCGCGCTCGAATCGCTGCTTGGCTTCGGCGTAAGTCAGCACCTCCACACTCGGCACGCGAAGCGCGCGCTGCACGAGGGCGAGCGGGATCAGCGGCGAGCTCGAAAGCGCGCAGACCTGCTCCACCACGTTGAACAGTTGCCGCACGTTTCCGGGCCACGAGGCCGTGGTCAGCGCCTTGAGCGCCTCCGGCGCGAAGCCGGAGAGCCGCTTGCCGTACTTGGTCGATAGCCGCTGCAGAAAGTGATTGGCCAGCAGCGGAATGTCCTCCCGCCGCGCGGAAAGGGGCGGAAGGCTCAGTGTCACCACGTTGAGACGGTAGTAGAGATCTTCGCGAAACTGCCCGGTTTCCATCGCGGCATCGAGATCGCGGTGGGTGGCCGAGATGATCCGCACATCCACCGCGATCGACTGGCTGGCGCCGAGCGGCCTTACCGCGCGTTCCTGCAGCACCCGCAGCAGCTTGACCTGGAGCGCCGGCGGCATGTCCCCGATTTCGTCGAGCAGCAGCGTGCCGCCGTCGGCTTGCTGGAACAGCCCCTTGTGGTTGGCGACGGCGTCGGTGAAGGCGCCCTTCATGTGGCCGAACAACTCCGACTCCAGGAGCGCTTCCGGAATGGCACCGCAATTGACGGCCACGAAAGGCTTGTCGGCCCGCGCGCTCGCCCGGTGGATGGCACGGGCCAGCAATTCCTTGCCGGCGCCGCTGTCGCCGCGCAGCAGCACGCTGGCGTCCGACTTGGCCACCATGCGCGCTTCGGCCAGCAACTCCGCCATCCGGTTGCTGCGGCTCACGATTTCCGCGCGCCAGCTTTCGTCGCCGCCCTTGCCGGGCGCGACGCTCGGTGCGCCGAGCGCGAGCGCCTGGGCGATCTTTTCGAGCAGTTCGCGCCCGTCGTAGGGCTTGGTCAGATAGGTGAAGACGCCGCGCGCCGTGGCCTCGACGGCGTCGGGGATGGTCCCGTGCGCGGTCAGCAGGATCACGGGCAGGGTCGGATGGCGCTTGCGGATCTCGTCGAAGAGGGCAAGTCCGTCCCGGCCCGGGAGCCGCACATCGCTCAGCACAAGCTGGGGGTGCTCGATTTCGAGCTGCGTGAGTGCCGATTCGGCCGAGGTCACGGCCGTGACGTGGTAGCCGACGGAGGTCAGCCGCATCGAAATGAGCCGGAGCATGTCCGGGTCGTCATCGACGACGAGCAGCCGGGCGCCACGCGCCTGCTCGCCGGTCCCGGAAGCGGGCGCCTTTTCGGATGGGGGAATGGCCGGGCTGGTCACGGTGCGGGCTTCGGGTTGATCACTGGCGCTGCTGCAGGCGGGGTGTTCGGGCGGGCGAAGCTCCGCTCGATGGCCCTCAAAGCCTCGATCCGATCGTTCAACTGGTCGATGCGTCGCTGGCTGTCGCGCAATTGTTGCGCTTGCTTCTCACGGTCATCCTCGACGCGCCGTTGTTCCGAATAGCGTGCGCCCAGCGTTCGGGCGAGCGGCTGAAGGGGCTGCGCTTCGGCCGAGGGGTTGGTCGACACGCGCTGCATCAGGCCGATGGCCTTGACAAGGTCGGCGGGGACGCGCGTCTGGGCCAGCACGATGGCAGTCTGCATCTGCGTGGTGGGCGTCTCCATGAGGTCGCCGAGACGAGACAGTTCGTTGGCAAGTTCGGGGGCGCCGAGAGGCCGCACCTTGTCGGCGTAGGCAAGCATGGCGCCCACGGGACCGGGTGCCAGCGGCGTGAAGATGCCGCCGGGCTGCGTCGCCGGCGCGATGGGCTCGGCCTCGACCGGCGTGACGGGCGGCGGCGAGGGCGGCATGGCCGGCACGACGACGGCTTCGGCCGGCGGCTTGTGCGACGTGGCGCAGCCAGCGAAAAGCATCGGCGCGACGAGCGTCATGACGATGGCGGATCTGCGAAAGATCGAGAAAAACATGGATCGGAATGGGAACGTCGGGCGGTGGGCTCAAGCGGTGCGCGGCAGTTCGATACGGAAACGCGCGCCTGGCCCCTCCGGCAGCAGCGTGATGCGGCCGCCATGAGCCGCAATGTACTCCTGCACGATCGACAAGCCGATACCCGTTCCTTTCACCGAATGCTGAGGTTGCCGTTCTCCGCGAAAGAAGGGCTCGAAGATGCGGTCGCGATCGCCATCCGCCACGCCGGGACCCGCGTCGCTGATGTCGATTTGCGCGGCGTCGGCGGTGCTCGAGACGGCCATGCTGATGGTGCCTCCGCGCGCCGAGAAGCGGATGGCGTTCGAAAGCAGGTTGGCCAGCGCGGTGCCGAGCTTCACCCGGTCGACCAGGACCGAAATCGGCTCGCCCTCGGCCCGCACGGTGAGCCCGTTGGCCTGCCATTGCAGGCGCTGGGCTTCGATCTGCTCCTCGATCAGCGGCAGCAGCGGGGTGCGCTCCCGACGCAGCTCGCGGGCTTCGAACGCGGCGGCGTTGAAGCGCAGCAGCGCCTCGATCTGCCCCTGCAACGCCACGGTGTTCTGCTGCAGGATCTGCGTGACTTCGCGCTGGGAGGGGTTCAGTGCCCCTGTCACGCCATCTTCCAATAGCGAGACGCCTTCGCGCAAGGCGGCCAGGGGAGTCTTGAGTTCATGCGAAACGTGTCGCAGGAAGCGTGCCTTGTCGGCGTCCAGTTCGGTGAGCCGCAGGCGCAGCCACTCGAGCTGCTGGGACACGCGGCGCACGTCGGCGGGACCGTGGATGTCGATCGGCTCGTCAAGCCGGTTTTCGCCGAGACCGACGATGGCGCGCTGGAGCCGCTTGAACGGCCGCGCCAGCCAGACTCCGAAGGCCAGGGCCAGCGACACCGCGAGGGCGCTCGCCGCCACGACCAGCCGCATCAACCTCCTGCGCTCCGTCTCGATGCGCTCGGCCAGCGCCTTGTTCTGTGTCTCGATCAGGAACTGCGCCTGCTGTGCGATGTTGGTGTTCAGCGCATCGAGCTCGCGGAATTGCATGGCCATCGAGCTTTCGCGGGCGAGCGCCGTTTCGGACGCGCCGCTCATCAAGCCCTGGATGACCTCCATCTGCTCGCGCCATCTGTCCGGGCCTTCGCTGCCCAGGCCGTTGGAAGTGAGGCGCTCGAGCACTTGGCGCGCATCGCGGGACGCGTCGTCGAAGCGGCGGCGCAGCACGGCATCGTTGAGCACCAGCGACTGGCGCCCGGCGCGCTCCATCGCCGCGCTGCGCTCGGCCAGCGATTGGGCTGCGCCGGAGAGGGTGAGCGCGCGCGCCGCGGCATCGCGGCTCTCGGTCATCAGCGCGTCGTACTGGAAGACGGCGCGCAGCGCCACGCCCACGAGGAGCGCGGTGATCAGGAGAAACGCGAAAAGCAGCAGCTGCTGGAACGAACCGCGCGCCGACGTCAACTTCGGCATCAGGCGACGGGCGCCGGCGCGGGCCTGCCGGCAGCGTGCGTCGACTCAGCCGTCACGACTTCGCCGCGCAGGGTATAGGCCAGCGAGCGGGTGATGCGCAGGTCGATCATCTGACCGACCAGCCGCGTATCGCCCTCGAAGTTGACGACGCGATTGCACTCGGTGCGGCCCATCAGCTCGCTCGCGTCCTTGCGCGACGTGCCCTCGACCAGCACGCGCTGCACGGTGCCCACGCGGCTCTCGCCGAATCGCTTGACGTTGCCGTCGATCACCGCCTGCAACTGCTGGAGCCGGGCGAGCTTGACGCTGTGCGGCGTGTCGTCGTGCAGCGCTGCGGCCGGCGTGCCTGGGCGCGGGCTGAAGATGAAGCTGAAGCTGGCGTCGAAGTCGAGGTCGTGGATGAGCTTCATCATCTTTGCGAAGTCCTCGTCGGTTTCGCCCGGGAAGCCAACGATGAAGTCGCTGCTGAGCGCGAGTCCGGGGCGGATGGCGCGCAGCTTGCGGACCGTGCTCTTGTATTCCATCGCCGTGTAGCCGCGCTTCATCGCCATCAGGATCCGGTCGCTGCCGTGCTGCACCGGCAGATGCAGATGGCTCACGAGCTGCGGCACCCGAGCGTAGGCCTCGATCAGCCGCGGCGTGAATTCGTTGGGATGGCTGGTCGTGTAGCGGATGCGCTCGATGCCCGGGATCTCCGCGATGTATTCGATCAGGGTGGCGAAGTCCGCGATTTCCGCTGTGTCGCCCATCTTCCCGCGGTAGGCATTGACGTTTTGGCCCAGCAGCGTGACTTCGCGCACGCCCTGGTCGACCAGCCCGGCGACTTCCACCAGCACGTCGTCGAGCGGCCGGTTCACCTCTTCGCCGCGGGTGTAAGGCACCACGCAGTAGCTGCAGTACTTGGAGCAGCCTTCCATGATCGAGACGAAAGCGGTGACGCCTTCGACGCGGGCCGGCGGCAGGTGGTCGAACTTCTCGATCTCGGGGAAACTGATATCCACCTGCGGCCGGCCTTGGCGATCGCGCTGCGTGAGCATCTCGGGCAGCCGGTGCAGGGTCTGGGGGCCGAAAACCACGTCGACGTAGGGCGCGCGGGCGATGATCGCCTCGCCTTCCTGGCTCGCAACGCAGCCGCCGACGCCGATCTTCACGCCCTTGGCCTTGAGGTGCTTGACGCGGCCGAGGTCGGAGAACACCTTTTCCTGTGCCTTTTCGCGGACAGAGCAGGTGTTGAAGAGGATCAGGTCGGCCTCGTCCACGTTCGTGGTCGGCTCATACCCTTCGGCGGCGCGCAGCACGTCCGCCATCTTGTCCGAGTCGTACTCGTTCATCTGGCAGCCGAAGGTCTTGATAAAAACTTTGGGGTTCATGGTGCCTCTCCCGAGAGATGCGGATGCAATAAGGTCAGCGCCGCCAATTCGCGAGACACCGCGGAACTGGCTCCGCCAGGCCGCTGGTGTCGCCCCCGGCGAGGGGGTGGGCGGCTACACGAAGTGAGCCAACCTGGGGGTGAGTTACTTACTCGCCGTATTTGGGCAGTTGGTCGAACGGCGTCTTGCCGTCGTCGCGCGGACCGCTGTTGGCCACGAAGGGCCAGAAATTGAGCAGCGGCTTCTCGGCCGACGCGCGCTTGGCCTGGGCTTCGTCGGGCGTCAGGATCCAGACCTCGCGCACCAGGCCGGCGGCGTCGCGCGTGTAATTGACGAGCAGGTTCTGGCCGATGATGGCCGCCGGCATGACGAGCATCCGGTTGGCGCCCGTGATACGCGCGCCGGGTGAAAGGCGCTCGGGCTGCCCGTCGAGCACGATTTCAGGAGGGTTCACCACCATGAACTTGCCTCGCAGCGTGCCGACCGGAAAGTTGCGGCCGCCGTTCGCGGCTTCGTTCTGGGTGTTGGGAATGTCCGCGAGCTGCGCTGCGGCGTCGGAGGAAAATAGCGCGGCAGCAGGCGCGAGGACTGCGCTTAGTGCCACCAAGACAAAAGCATTCAGGGAATTTTTGCAGCGATTCATGGGGTTCATCCAGAGGCTGGGAAGCGGCGATTTTAGCGGCCAGCCTCCACGCAACGAGTCTTACCCGGGTGTGCCATCTTGCATGATCGCTTTACTTATCTTTACGGCGCCCCGGGTCGCTTTCGGTCGGGCGCTGCTCCAATAGGCGCCGCTGGAGAAATGTAGTGGGTAGTAGTACGACTCCCATATCCGGCGCCCCACCTTCGATCCAAGATATCCGCCTCATGAAGAAGAATCTCGCCCTCACCCTGTCGGGTGTGCTGATCGTGGCCGCAGCCGCAGGTACCTGGTGGTGGTCCGGCTCCAAATCGCGCGTTGCCGCGGAGATCAGCGCCACTGGCGCCAAGGGAGACAAGGGCGGCCCCGGTGCCAACGCCGGGGCTCCGGCACTCGTTTCGCTGGCGGTTGCCAAGCGGCAGAGCGTGCCCGTTACCGTCCAGGTCAACGGCAGCGTGGTGTCGCTCAACAGCGTCGACCTGCGTCCCCAGGTGACCAACACCGTGCGGCAGGTGCATGTCAAGGAAGGCCAGTTCGTCAAGGCCGGGCAGTTGCTCTTCACGCTCGACGACCGCCCGGACCAGGCCAATCTCGCCAAGGCGAAGGCGCAGCAGCAGAGGGACGAGGCCATGCTGGCCGATCTGGAGCGGCAGTACAGGCGCAGCCAGGATCTCGTCGCCCAGAACTTCATCGCCAAGAGTGCCGCCGACGCGACGCTGTCGCAACTCGAGGCGCAGCGCGCCGCGGTGGCGGCCGACCGTGCAGCGGTGCAGTCGGCGGAAGTGGCGCTGGGCTATGCCACGCTGCGCGCACCCATCGCAGGGCGCATCGGCGCCGTCAATATCTATCCGGGCACGCTGGTCCAGCCGGCGCTGTCGCTGGTCACGATCACGCAGCTCGACCCGATTGCGGTGAGCTTCCCTGTGCCCGAAGGCAAATTGCAGGACCTGCTCGCGGCCGCGCGCGCGCACACGCCCGTCGAAGCCGTCGTGCCCGGCCGCAAGGAAACGCTGAAGGGTTCGCTCAGCTTCGTCGACAACACGGTCGACCCGCTGATCGGCACCGTGCGTGCCAAGGCCGTGTTCGACAACGCCGACCAGAGCCTCTGGCCCGGCCAGTTCGTCGAGACGCGCGTCACCGTCCGCACCATCGATGACGCGACCGTGCTGCCGGCGTCGGCGCTGATGATGCTGGCCGAAGGCACCTCGGTCTACGTGGTCGACGCCGAAAAGAAGGCGACGCGGCGCAAGGTCGAGTCACTCCACACCTTCGGCACGCAGGTCGTGGTGCGAGGCATTGCGCCGGGCGAGCAGGTGGTCATCGAGGGCAAGCAGAACGTCCGTCCGGGCGGCAAGGTGCGCGTCGAGGCCGCGAATGAACCGCAGCGACCCGATGGCGAAACGCCCGGGCCCGGCAGCGCGGCCTCGGTCGCGCCCACCAACGCCAGTCTCGTCGCGGAGCGGGAGCGGACATGAACATCTCCGAGCTGTGCATCCGTCGTCCTGCGATGACGGTGCTGCTCTCTGCCGCCGTGGTGGTGATCGGCATCTTTGCCTATTTCCAGATTCCGGTTGCGGCGCTGCCTAGCTACAACACACCGGTCATCAACGTCTCGGCGCAGCTGCCGGGGGCCAGTCCGGAGACCATGGCGTCATCCGTCGCACTGCCGCTTGAAAAGCAGTTTTCGACCATCCCGGGCCTTCAGACGATCAGCTCGGTCAATACGCAGGGCAACACCTCGGTCACGCTGGAGTTCGTGAGTTCCCGCGACATCGACGCGGCCGCGGTCGACGTGCAGGCCGCCCTGCTGCGCGCACAGCGCTTGCTGCCGCCCGAACTCACGCAGTTGCCCTCCTACCGCAAGGTCAATCCGGCCGACGCACCGGTGCTGTTCATCGCGATGACCTCGGATTCGATGACGCCGTCCGAGCTGAACGACTACGCCGAAAACCTGGTCTCGCCCACGCTGTCGACCATCGACGGCGTGGCGCAGGTGGCCGTCTACGGGCAGAAGCGTTTCGCGGTCCGCATCAAGGCCGACGCCGATCTGCTCAACGCACGCAACATCACGCTCGACGAACTCTCCAACGCCGTCCGGCTGGCGAATGCCAACACGCCGGTCGGCGTCCTCGACGGTCCGCGCCAGACGCTCACCATCCAGGCCAACGAACAGATGTTGAGGGCCGCCGATTTCGCCAAGGTCATCGTCGGCCAGCGCAACGGCGCGCCGGTGCGGCTCGATGAGGTCGCGACCATCGAGGACAGCTTCGAGTCGGTCAAGACGGCCAGCGCCTACAACGGCCAGAGTTCGATCTCGCTGGCCGTGCAGCGCCAGCCGAACGCCAACACGGTCCAGGTGGTCGACGCGGTGCGTGCGCTGATGCCGCGCTTCAAGGAAGAACTGCCGCATTCGGTCGATATCAGCGTGCTCAACGACCGCTCGCTGTCGATCCGCGAAGCGGTGCATGACGTGCAACTCACGTTGCTGGGCACCATCCTGCTGGTGGTGCTGGTGATCTTCCTGTTCCTGCACCGTCTTGTCGCCACGCTGATCCCGGCGCTCACGATCCCGATCTCGCTGATCGGCGCCGTCGCGCTGCTCTACGCCTTCGGCTACAGCCTGGACAACGTGTCGCTGCTCGGCATCACGCTGGCCGTCGGGCTGGTGGTGGACGACGCGATCGTCGTGCTCGAAAACATCATGCGCTACGTCGAGAAGGGCATGGAGCCCTTCGCCGCCGCGCTGCGCGGCGCGCGTGAAGTGGGCTTCACCATCATCTCGATCTCGATCTCGCTGGTGGCGGTGTTCATCCCGATTTTCTTCATGCCGGGCGTGATCGGCCTGCTGTTCCACGAATTCGCCGTGGTGGTGGGGCTGGCGGTGATGGTCTCGGCGATCGTGTCGCTCACGCTGGTGCCGATGCTGGCGAGCCGGCTGCTGAAGCACACGCCGCGGGAAGGCGGCGCGCTCGATCACGAGGAAGAGCATCCCGAACCCGGCACCGCGATCGGCCGGGCCTTCGAGCGCGGCTACCGCTGGGTGCATGCCAACTACATGCGCACGCTGGACTGGACGCTGCGCCACCGCGCCGTGATGCTGATCGTCGCGGCATCGACCTTCGCGCTCACGGCGTGGATGTTCATCACGATCCCGAAGGGCTTCTTCCCTGAGGAGGACATCGGGCAGATCCAGGTCACGACCGAAGCGGCCGAGGACATTTCCTTCCCGGCGATGAAGGATCTGCAGGATCGCGTCGCCGAGGCGATCATGGCCGATCCGAACGTGGACTACGTCAACTCGTTCATCGGCGTCGGCGGCCCGACGGCCACGCAGAACTCCGGACGCCTGTTCGTCGTGCTTAAGGCGCGCAAGGATCGCGCGGCCATGCCGCAGGTGCTGGAGTCGTTGCGCAAGCGCTTCCGCGAGATTCCGGGCATCGCGGTCTACATGCAGCCGATCCAGAACCTGCGCCTCGGCGGGCGGCAGAGCAAGGCGCGCTTCCAGTACACGCTGCAGAGCGTGAACGCCGGCACCATGGGCGTCTGGTCGGACAAGCTGATGGAACGCATGCGCGCCGACCCGGCCTTCCGCGACGTGACGAGCGACTCGCAGAACCGAGGCCTGCAGGCCACGCTGGACATCGATCGCGACAAGGCGGGCGTGCTCGGCGTCGCGGTCGGCGACTTGCGCACCGCGCTCTACAACGCCTACGGCGACCGCCAGATCGGGAGCATCTACGGGGCCAGCAACACCTACCAGGTCATTCTCTCGGCGTCCGACAGCGACCGGCAGTTCGAGGAAGACATGTCGCGCCTGTCGGTGCGCAACAAGGCCGGGCAACTGGTTCCCTTGTCGGCGTTTTCGACGGTCCGGCGCACAGTCGGCCCGACCTCGGTCAACCATCAGGGTCAACTGCAGGCCGTCACGGTGTCCTTCAACCTCGCGCCGGACGTCCCGCTGGGCAACGCCACGGCGAAGATCGACCGGTTCAAGGAAGAGCTGAAGATGCCGCCCTCGATCATCACCAGCTATGGCGGCGATGCGGCGGTGTTCCAGAGTTCGCAATCGAGCCAGGCGGTGCTGCTGATCCTGGCGGTGCTCGTGATCTACGTGCTGCTCGGCGTGCTGTACGAGAGCTATATCCACCCCCTCACCATCCTGGCAGGCCTGCCGTCGGCGGCGGTGGGTGCGCTGCTGTCGCTCAAGCTCTTCGGCTTCGACCTCACGCTGATCGCGACCATCGGCATCCTGCTGCTCATCGGCATCGTGAAGAAGAACGCGATCATGATGATCGACTTCGCGCTCGAGGCTCAGCGTTCCGAGGGCATGAAACCGGTCGACGCCATCCGCGAGGCCTGTCGGTTGCGCTTCCGGCCGATCCTGATGACCACGCTCGCCGCGATGATGGGTGCGCTGCCGCTCGCGCTCGGGCTGGGTGCCGGTGCAGAGTTGCGTCAGCCGCTGGGTGTGGCCGTGGTGGGCGGGCTGATCTTCTCGCAGGTGATCACGCTCTACATCACGCCGGCGATCTACCTTGCGCTGGACCGCTACAGCGGCAGCGGTCCGCTGCAGGAACTGCCCTCGGAAGCGCATCCGGGCGAGAGCGCCGCGCACGCCTGACGGCGTGGGAGCGCTGCCCCGTCAGGCGACGGCGAGCGTTGACGCCTTTCGCTCTGGCGCCGACTGGTTGGCTGCCGACGCAGCGGTCGATGGCACGCTGACCCGCTTGGCCTCGATGTCCTCGACCCAACGGCAGGCGGCGTCGATGAAGAACTGCTGCCCGGCGAGGTCGGTGAAGGAGTGGTCCACCTTGGGCATGAATTCGTAACGCACCTTCTGAAGGAAGGGTGCGCCGCGAAGCGGATACATCTGGTCGTGGTTGCGGTCACGCTGCTGCAGCGACCCGGAATAGATCAGGTAGATGGACACGCCCCGGGTGGTCAGGTTGTCCATTTCGCGCGCGAAATCGGCCGGGGTCACGACCTTCAATCTCTCCCCGGTCTTGAGCAAGTCGCCTTCCGGTTGGTCATGGCCCAGCAAGCGCTCGATCCAATGGCTGATCTGAGCCTTCGGGAACCGCAGGAAGCGCCGCACGCGACGCTCGATGTTCGCTACTTGGCTGGTGAATGCATAGCCGTCGAAGCTGAGCAGTCCGACGACCCTCGGATCCTCCGCTGCCAGCCGAAGCCCAGGGGCGACACCGGAGCACAGGCCGAAGATCACGACCTGGCGGATGCCGAGGTGCTTTTCGATTTCGTCAATCGCCGCACGAAGATCGTTGGTCGCCTGTTCCTCGAAGCTGAGAGAAGCGTCAGCGCCCTGGCTGTCGCCGATGCCCGAGAGGTCGAAACGCAGCGTCGCGAAGCCTTCCTGGGCCAGGCGCCTGGCCATCTTGACCTGGATGCGGCGGGGGCCGACCCGGTGCGTGACGCCGAAGTTGAACATCACGCACGCCAGGGCATCGGAGGTGCGGTCGGTCGGCCGAGTGATCACGCCCAGCAGGCCTGACTCAAGGCCGAACTGGACGGGTTCTTCTTGATAGCTGTTCATCGAATGAGTCCGATAAGGCGCTTGGTAACTTCAGCGGGAACAATGGCCTGATTCGG
Source organism: Variovorax sp. 05L425 (assembly GCF_056397705.1). Lineage (NCBI taxonomy): Bacteria > Pseudomonadati > Pseudomonadota > Betaproteobacteria > Burkholderiales > Comamonadaceae > Variovorax > Variovorax sp. 05L425. The sequence goes on from NZ_JBFTNY010000017.1 coordinate 46,100, forward strand.
CAACGGATCGGAAGTCCAGATGATCGGATGGTCAAGCAATTCATGCACGACCTTTCGGCTGTTCGAATTCTCGCGCAGGCACCAATCGCGTGTGGTTTCATCGTCAGGCTTGGCGAACACGGTGGTCGCTACCCCTGTCGGCGCGTTCAGTGCATCCGGCCGCAGCGCGGCCAGCTGGGCTGCGAAGTGGCTGCTGATCCGGTGCCCCAGCGCTTCGGTGAGCGCAGGGCCGCTGTCATCCTGGCGGCGCTTGTACCAGGAGCGGTCCTTGGCGTAGTAGCCCACTTCGAGCATCTTGACCTGGGCGTCGAGAAGCTCGTCGATATAGGCAGGTCCGTCGAGGATCGGCTCCCACAGCACGAGCTGCTGAAGCCCCTGCGCATGGCGCGCTGCCTGCAGCGCGAGCGTGGCGCCCAGCCGTGCTGCGAGCCACGTCGGCTTCGGCGATTGCGAGCGGCGTGCAAGCTCCTCGTTCGCGCGCAACAGATCGAGCTGCCAGCCTTTCATTTCGCCGGCTTCGTCGTCGCCGCCGGATTCGCTGGTGCCGAAGAAGTCGAAGCGCAGGACGGCGACGCCGAGACGGGCCAGGCGATCAGCGATGACGCGGTACAGCCGATGGACGCGAATGGCCTCGTGCCCGAACGGGCTGCACATCAGCACGGACGGATGGCCCTCGGCTTCGTGCTGGGGGGGGTGATAGACGGCGAACAGCTGGCGGTTCGCCGGACCGAAATAGAACGGAATCATGGCAAGGCTTCGAGCAGCGCCGGCCTTGCCGACGCCACATGCCCTCCCGGGCGGGCGGCGTCGAGTGCCAGCGCACCCAGGACGCCCTCGCCGAGAGGAATGGAAAAAACTTGCAAGGCACGCATGCGAGAACCCGCGACACACTGTACCTTGCGTTCGGCGGTCTCGAGGCCGACCTCCAGCGATTGCAGGTCGGCCGACATGCCCAGACCGAGCGCCTTGATGGCCGCTTCCTTGCGCGTCCAGCCGATGAGAAAGGCGCGGTCGCGCGTCGCTGCGGGTGTTGCTTGCAGCATCCGGATCTCGCCGGGTGTGAAGCAGGTCGCGGCCAGTGCCATCGCATCGGACACCGTCCGCGCCAGTTCCACGTCGACGCCCACTTCGGCGCCGTGGTTGACCGCGATCAGGCCGATCGAATGGCTGTGGCTGAGATTGAAGTGCACATCAGATTGCCCCACCAGCGACGGCTTGCCGAATTCACCTTCGGAGAATTCCAGGCGCTTGGGCGCGATGCCGGTCTGCGCCGAGAGGATCTCGCGCAACGCCGCATGCGCAGCGACGTATCGCTGCGCGTCACGCGGGAACACGAAGCGCGCCGCGCGAGCGCGCTCCGCCTCCGACAGGGAGCTCGCATCCGTCGGCGCGGCGTCGAGGTCGATCTGCCATAGCAGGCAGGGCCCCGGCCAGGAGATCGGTGCAATGGACACGGTCAGGGCCTCGTTGCGCTTCGCGACTTCACTTCTTCCACCCGGCGAACACGCGGCCCAGCAGACCGCGCTTGGCCGTCTCCTTGGCGGGCTGCGCGTCCTGGACATCGATGGCGGTGCCGGCCGAAGCGGACGATAGCTGGGCGAGCGTTTCGTACACATAGCGACGCGGCTCGACCCGGAAGCCCATCATCTGTTCGGCTTGTTGGATCACGCGCATGGCAAGCAGCGAATCGCCTCCCAGGTCGAAGAAGTTCTCGTCGGCATGGATGTCGTTCACGTCGATGCTCAGCGCGCTCGCCCAGATCTGCGCCAGGCGGGCCTGCTCGGGTTGCAGCAGCGCGTCCCGTTGCGCGCGCGCAGGCGCGCTCGGCACGGCAGCGGTGTTGGCGCTAGGTGCCGGCGAATCGGAAGCCGCGAGGCGCTGCAGGTAGGCGGCGCTGGCAGAGCCTGCGGGCGCGAATATGGTTTCCAGCGTCGGATCGTCCTGATCGACCACGCAGCGCAGCAACTCGATGTAGCGCTCCTTGAAGGCGGCGCCCGTTTCATCCTTGTAGACGTCCGCGTTGTAGACCACGGCGCCTTCCAGCACGCTCGATTTGTCCATCAGCCACAGGCCCAGGTCGTCGGTCGCGCCTTGCTGCAGCAGGTGGACCTGCCGGTCCGCGAGGCCGCCGACGTCGCGCGCCCGCTCCCGTGCGTCCTGGAATGAGAACAGCGCCTGATAAAGGCCCACGCCCTGCGCGCGCTCGACGAATTCGGGTTCGCTGACCAAGCGCTCGAACGGAATCTGCTGGTGGTCCATCACCGAGATGAGTTCCTGCTTGACGTAGTGCATGAACTCGCCGAAGCGCATCGATGCGTCGACCTGGAAGGGCATCGGCAGCAGGTTGTTGAAGAAGCCCATGACCGGCTCCAGCTCCGGCGCCTCGCGGCCGCGGACGGGGGTCGCGACGACGATCGACGGCGTGCCGATGACGTTGCTCATCATCAGGATGTAGACGCCTAGCGTCAGCATGTTGAGCGTCATCTCATGGCGCTGGCCCAACTGGCGCAGGCGCTCGGTGAGGTCCTTGTCGACGGTGATCCAGTGCGACCCGCCGCGGCCGCTCATGCCGGCGCGGCGCGGCATGTCGGTGCGTGGCGCCTTCGGCGCGGGTGCGTTCGCGAATCGCTCTTTCCAGTAGCGCAGCTGCGTCTGGCAGGCGGGGGACTCGAGCCAGCGCGCATACCACTCGGCATAGTCGCCGTGGGTTGCCGCGAGCGTCGGCAGGCCGTGCGGCTCGCCGCGCACCAGCGCGCCGTAGATCGTCGAGAGTTCCTGCTGCAGGATGTCGAAGGACCAGCCGTCCCAGATCAGGTGGTGCGGCACGAACACGAACACGTGATCGTCGGCGGCAAGCCGGAAGAGCGTCGCATTGAACAACGGCGCTTCGTGGATGTCGATCGGACGATCCGCCAGTTCGCGCATGCGTTCCTTCAGCGCGACCTCGCGCTGGTCTTCGGGCAGCGCGGCGAGATCGACGACCGGAAGCTCGTACGCCACCTTGTCGGCGACGACCGCATGCGGTTCGCCCGTCGCGGCATCGGTTCCCATCGAGGTGCGCAGCGCAGGCTGCCGCTCGATGATGATGCCCAGCGCGGCCTTGAACTTCTCGACATCCATCGGACCACCGAGCCTGTGCGCGGAGGGGGCGTTGTACGTCGAGCGGCCGGGATGCAGCTCTTCGAGGAAACGGATGCGTTCCTGCATCGGCGTGAGCGGTGCGCTGCGCCGGCCGGGCACGACCCGGATGGCTTCGCTGCGCGGAGCACCGGTCTGGCCCAGCGTCTCGATCGCCGAAGCCAGGCGCTCGACCGTGGGCGCTTCGAACAGGACGCGCAACGGCACGGTGACGTCGAATTCACGGCTCAACAGCGTGGCCAGTCGCGCGGCCAGCAGCGAATGGCCGCCGAGCGCGAAGAAGTCGTCGTGAATGCCGAGGCCCGGCAGATTGAGCACGCGCTCCATGTGCTCGAGCACGGTCCGCTCGCGCTCATTGCGCGGCGCGACCCGTTCGGCCGCCTGTTCGCGCACGGCGCTGGGCTTCGGCAGCGCCTTGCGGTCGACCTTGCCGTTCGGCAGGAAGGGGATGGCGTCCAGCGTCACCACGTGCTGCGGCAGCATGTACTGGGGCAGCCGTTCGCGCAGGCGGCGATCGAGCACTGCGAGGTCGATGGTGGCGCCGGTCGACGGGCTGACATAGGCCACCAGGCGCACATCGCCCGGTTGATCCTCGCGCGTGATGACGACGCTGTTGCCGACGCCGGGCGCTTCGTTGCATGCGGCTTCGATCTCGCCGAGTTCGATCCGGTAGCCGCGTACCTTGACCTGGAAGTCGAAGCGGCCCATGTGCTCCAGCAGGCCGTCGTTGCCCCAGCGGCCCCGATCGCCCGTGCGATAGAGGCGTGCGCCTGCGTCGCCCCACGGATCGGGGACGAATCGGTCGGCGTTGAGTTCGGGCCGGTCCAGGTAGCCGAGGGTCACGCCGGTGCCGCCGATCACGATTTCGCCCGGCACGCCGATGGGGCAGCGCTGACCCTGCCCGTCGAGGATCCAGACGGTGGTGTTGGCGACGGGCTTGCCGATCGACACGCCCCGTTGTGCGACCCGTGCCGGCTCGACGCGCCAGAGCGTCGACCAGATCGTCGTTTCGGTCGGTCCGTACATGTTCCAGACTTCACCGCAGCGCTGCAGCAGTGTCTGGGCCAGATCCGAAGGCAGGCCTTCGCCGCCGACGAGCGCCTTGAAACCGGATACGCCGGGCCATTGCGCGTCGAGCAGCAGACGCCAGCCGCCCGGCGTCGCCTGCATGATGGTCGCGCCGCTTTCTTCGATCAGCGTGCGCAGCGCGTTGCCGTCCATGGTCGTGTCGCGCGACACCAGGATCACTTCGGCGCCGACTGTCAGCGGCAGCAGCAGTTCGAGCACCGCGATGTCGAACGACAGGGTGGTCACCGCCGCGAGGCGGTCGTCGGCGGTGATGCCGGGCGCTTCGCGCATGCTCTGCAGGAAGTTCGCGACGGCGCCATGCGGCACGCACACGCCCTTGGGCTTGCCGGTCGACCCGGAGGTGTAGATCACGTAGGCCGCGTCGACGGGCTGAGCGTCCTGCGGCGAGGTCGGGAGCGCGGTGGCCGGCTTGTCATGCCATGCGGTGTCGCGGTCGATCGTGAAAACACGCTCCGCCGCATCGGGGCGCCAGTTCGCGGGTGCGGCGGGGACAGTCGATGCGGTGAGCAGAAGACCCAGCTGTGCGTCCTCGGCGTAGTAGTCGAGACGCGCCTGCGGAAAGGCGGGGTCCAGCGGCACATACGCGGCGCCGGTTTTCAGCACCGCCAGCAAGGCGACCATCATGTCGGCGTTGCGGTCCAGGCACAGGCCGACGCGCTCGCCACGGGTCATGCCGCGTTCGCGCAAGGCGTGCGCCAGGCGGTTCGATTGTTCGTCGAGTTCGCGGTAGCTCCAACGGTGTTCGCCGTCGCGCAGGGCGGTGCGGTCCGGACTCAGTGCGGCGCGCGCGACGAAGCCGGCATGCATCAGTTGCACACCCACGAGCGGCGTCGCCGCCGGCTGGAGCGCGACGAGCGCCTTCGTCTCTGCGTCGGACACCACGTTGAGCCGCCCGACGGGCTGCATCGGGTCGAGCGCAGCCGCGCGAAGAAGGCATTCGTACATGCCGAGCCAGCGCTTGATCGTGGCATCGTCATACAGGTCGGCGTTGTACTGCGCCTCGATCTGCATGCCTTGCCGGACCGGCGCCACGTTGACGAAGAGCTCGAAGTTCTCGTAGCGGCGCGCGATGGAACTCTGTTCGGATTCGATCTCGGGGAAGTTGCCCGTGACCAGCGCTCCGCTGTCGAGGTTGAACAGGACATTCACGAGCGGCAGGCGGCTCGGGTCGCGAGGCACCGGCAGCTTCCTGAGCAACGCGCCGTAGGTCAGCGTCTGATGCTCGAAGGCATCGAGCAGCGTCGCACCCGACGAGCGTGCGAACGCCTCGAAGGACATTTGCGCCTCGACCGCGACACGGATCGGCAGCGTGTTGACACAATGCCCAACCAGCGACGGCATGTCGCTGGGCATCTGTCCCGCGGCGGCGATGCCGATGATGAGATCGTCCTGTGCCGTGAGCCGGTGCAGCGTGGCGGCGAAGGCGCTGAACATCGTCGCGAACAGGCTGGTGCCCGACGCCGCGCCGACCTTGCGAAGCGAATCGATCAGTTCCTGGCTGAGCACATGGTCGATGCGGCGGGAATTGAAGGTGCGGACCGCGGGCCGCGGATGGTCCAGCGGCAGTTCGAGCACCGGCAGGCTGCCCCCCGAGAAGCGCGACAGCCAGTAGTCGATGTGCCCCTGCATCTCGGGGCTGCCCGCCTCCTGCATTTCCCAGGCCGCGTAGTCCGAATACTGCAAGGTCGGTTCGAGCGATGGGCCGGCGCCGATCTGCTCGGCGTAGAGCAGTCCGAGGTCCTGGCTGATGACGCCCCAGGACCAGCCGTCGCAGACGGCGTGGTGCGCCGTCATGATCAGCACGTGCTCGATGGCGGACAGCTTGAAGAGCTCGGCCCTGAAGAGCGGCCCCTTCTCCAGCTCGAAGGGCTGCAGCACCGCGGCGAGGCCTTCATCCTCCAGCCGGCGCTTCTGCGCGGCGGGATCGAGCTCCCGCAAGTCGTATTCGGCGAGGTCGACCGGCGCGGCTTCGCCGATCAGCAGTTGCGTGCCGTCGGGCGAGATGGTCGAGCGCAGCGACTGGTGACGCGCAACGAGCCGGTCGAGCGCGGCGCTCAGCGCTTGCGTGTCCAGATCGCCCTTGAGCCGCATCCGGAGCGCTTCGTTGTACGCCAGCGATGCTTCCGGACTCAGCTGGTCGCCCAGCCAGACCTCGCGCTGTGCTTCAGTGGTCGGGACGATCCGCTCGATCAGCCCCGACGCGAACGGGTCGAATTCTTCCGCGGCCGCGGCCGGGGCGGAGGGTGGGGTCAGGACGGCATCAGTCATGCTTTTGGAACTTCGTGAATTTGCCTTGGGCGTTGGGATCGGGCACGAACCACGCGGGTTGCCCGTCCTTGTCGCGGCCCAATCGGGCGTTCGGGACAGGCGGATTGGAGGGGTCGAAGGCCGACTGCACCGCGGCGCGGCGCGGAAGAAGTTCGGCTTCCTGCATCTCGGCGATCGATTCCTTGAAGGCGGACTTGATCGTCGCGATGTCCTGCTGCGAATGCGCAGTCGTCATGAAACAGGGGAAGTTGTCGAGGATGTGCACGCCGCGGCTGCGCATCATGGCGAACAGCAGGTCCTGCAGTGGATGGTCTTCCAGCCACGTCACGCGCCACAGCGACGAGAAGTAGCGGATCTCCAGCGGCGCGCCGACTTCGCGGCAGAACGCCGTCAGTTCATCGGCCATCGCCGCGGTGTGCAGGTTGAGCTGTGTCTGCAGCTTGTTGTTGTCCTTCTTCAGGTGCTCGAGGGCCGCCTTGGCCGCGGACAGCGCCAGCGGGTGCCGCACGAAGGTGCCGGCGAAGTAGGTCACGCCCACGGTCGGCATGGAGTCGTCGCCGTACTGCCAGGCGCCGCCGTCGAGTGCATCCATGTAGGCGCGCTTGCCGGCGATCACGCCGACAGGGAAGCCGCCGCCGATCACCTTGCCGTAGCAGGCGAGGTCGGCACGCACGCCGAACATCGCCTGCGTGCCGCCGAGATCGCAGCGGAAGCCTGTGATGACTTCATCGAAGATCAGGCAGGTGTCCGATTTCTCGGTGATGGCCCGCACCTCGCGCAGGAATTCGCGCGGCTGGAAGTCGGGTCGGCGGCTCTGCACCGGCTCCACGAGTACGGCGGCCAGGTCGTCGGCATTGGCGCGGATGAATTCGAGCGATTCGGGCGTGCCGTAGTCGAGTACGCGGATGTCGCCGAACATGCCCTGCAGAACGCCGGGCGCTGCGGACATGCCCTTGGCATTGCGGCCTGCACGCACCAGCACTTCGTCGAAGGTGCCGTGGTAGGAGCCAGTGAACACTACCACCGTGCTGCGTCCGGTCACGGTGCGCGCGATGCGCATCGCCGCCATCACCGATTCGGAACCGGTGTTGCACAGGCCGGCGCGATCGAAGCCGGTGAGTTCGCAGACGAGCGATGTGACTTCGGCGGCCAGCGGATGCTGCGGGCCGATCTCGTAGCCGAGGTCAAGCTGTGCGCGCACCGCGTCGTTGATGAAGTCGGGCTGCCAGCCGAAGAGGTTCATCCCGAAACCATTGAGCACATCGACATACTCGTTGCCGTCGATGTCCCAGAGCCTCGAACCCTTGGAGCGCCCGACCACGATCTGGTAGGTGATCTCCTTGGTCGCCGGCCGGAAGCCGTTGACCACGCGCGGATCGGCCATCTGCGAACGATTGCGCTCGGTGAAGGACTTGCTGCTGCGCGTGCGCTCGATGTAGCGCCGCATGAAGGCCGCGAGGCGCGCCTTCTGTCGCTCGGTCGGTTCCTTGCTCTGCGTGTGAATGCGTGCAATGGCACCGAAGGCCTTCTTGACGTCGTACTTCTGCAATGGCGCGGGCTCGTCGGCAGCCGGCGTGGGAGATATGGACGCCGTGGCCGCGGCGGTGGCCATGGGCGTGGGTTGCTCCACCACTGGCGCCGGCAGCACGGGGCTGGCCGGAACCACTGGCGCCGCCGACAGCAATGCGAGTTGCTGCTGCATCAATTGCATCTGCTGCGCGATGACCTGCTGCACCAGCGAGCCGTTGCCGGCCGCCAGCCCGACGACGGGCACCGCGGCGGGCATCGAGGTCGCCGTCGGTGCGGCTGGTTGTTGCTGCATCGCCGGCATCGACACTGCTGCCGGCGCCGTGGCCACGGCGGGTGCAACGGCGGCGGTGGCCGCGACCGGATCGGGCGGTAGCGTCGTGTCGAGGTACTCCGCGAGCGCATCGAAGCTGCGATAGCTCTCCATCAACTGCCGGAAGGTCAGGTTGACCTTGAAGTTCTTCTTGACCTGGATTGCGGCCTGCGTGAGCGTCAGCGAATCGAGCCCGATCTCGACGAAGGGCGATGCACCGGGGGCATCCGACATGTCGATGCCCGAAAGGTTTTCGAACAGTTCGCGAAGGCGCGCGACGAGCGAGGCCCGGCGAGCGGGTTGGGCGGAAGCGGTGGCTGCGACAGGCATTGTCAACTCCGGAAGCGGTGCGGAAGGCCGCACGGAAGTGATGGAAGAAGAGACCGAGGAAGCGGTCGAAGAAGCCGCCGAAGAGGTGGCCGAAGAGGTGGCGACGGCAGGCGCGACCGGCGTCGACGCGATGTCGACCCAGAAACGCTTGCGCTCGAAGGGATAGGTCGGCAGCCGCAGGCGATGCTTGCGTCGGCGCGGGTCGAGCGTCGACAGATCGGGTTCGAGCCCGAGCGTCCAGAGCCGGCCGGCGGCGAGCCGCCAGCTTGCGCATTCCTGTTCGGGCCGATCCGACAACAGGGAAACGGCAGGCACGGGGCGCTGCTTGGAAGCGTGCTGACGCACCAGGGTGACCAGCGTGTTGCGCGGGCCCAGCTCGACGAAGAGTGCGTGTTCCGTCTCGCCGAGCGCGGAAAGGGCGGCAGGAGAGAAGCGCACGGCTTCGCGCAGATGGCGGGCCCAGTACTTGGGATCGATCGCCTCCGCATCGGTGAGCTGTCGGCCGGTGAGGGTCGAGTAGATCGGCGTGCCCGGTGCCTTGAGGGTCACCTGGCGCACGAGCGCTTCGAACGGCGCGACAGCCCCTTCCATCATCGCGGAATGGAAGGCATGCGACGTCTGGAGCACCTTCGATGCCACGCCGGCTGCTTCCAGCTGCTGGCGGAATTGCTCGATGAGATCGGCAGGGCCAGCTGCCACGCAAGCCGTCGGACCGTTTTCCGCGGCGAGCGAGATGCCGTCGGGCAGCTGCTTCGTGAGTTCGGCCGCCGGCATCCGCACCGACAGCATGTCGCCCTCGGGCATCGATTGCATGAGGGCGCCGCGCTGCGCTACCAGCCGCGCAGCGTCGTGGAGGCTCATCACGCCTGCCAGCACCGCGGCCGCGAATTCGCCGACGCTGTGTCCGATCAGCGCCGCCGGCTCGATGCCCAGCGACTGGAGTTGACGCGCCAGCGCGTATTCGAGAGTGAAGGTGGCGGGCTGCGTGATGGAGGTCGGCTTCAGCGCAGCCTCATCGTCCGAGAACATGCGCTCGCGCAGGTCGAATGCCACTGCGCCCTCCAGCGCCTGCAGGCATTCGTCGAAGGCCGCGCGAAACACCGGCTCGTTGGCATAGAGCTCGCGGCCCATGCCGGCGTACTGCGCACCCTGGCCGGGGAACATGAAGACCGCACGCGGCGTCCAGGGAGCGATCTCGCCGGTGGCCTTGGTCGATGGATCGTCACCGCGCAAAGCCTGCACAGCCTGTGCGACCGATTCGGCAACCATGCAACTGCGGTGCGCGAATGCCTTCCGGCCGACGCGCAGCGTGTGCGCGACGTCCGCCAGCGACACGCCGGGCTCGGCCTCGAGGTGGGCGGCGAGGCGCGATGCGGCGGCTGCCAGTGCGGTCGGCGTGCGTGCCGACAGTTGTAGAAGCTGCGGCCCGGCGCTGGCGTCCGAAGCTTCGATCAGCGGCGCCTCTTCGACGATCACGTGGGCGTTCGTTCCGCCGACGCCGAACGAGCTCACGCCGGCGCGCCGCGGCGCGGCACCGCGCGGCCAGGACTGCATGCGGTCGTTGACGCGGAACGGTGTCGAGGCGAAATCGATCGCCGGATTGGGCGCCTCGAAATGAAGCGAAGCCGGGAGCTTCTGCTCGCGAAGTGCGAGTGCCGTCTTGATCAGGCCGGTGGCGCCCGCGGCGGCCACCAGGTGCCCGATGTTGCTCTTGACCGAGCCCACGCCGCAGAAGCCGGTGTCGCTGGTGTGGGCGGCGTAGGCCTTGGTCAGGGCCGCAATCTCGATCGGGTCGCCCATCGGCGTTGCCGTGCCGTGCGTCTCGACGTACGAGATGCTTCGCGCGTCCACGCCGGCCGAGCGCAGCGCGGCCGTCACGACGCGCGCCTGCCCGTCGATGCTTGGTGCGGTGAAGCTGGCCTTGATGCCGCCGTCGTTGTTGATCGCAACGCCGCGCAGCACGGCATGGATGGGATCGCCGTCGGCCAGCGCGTCCGACAACCGCTTCAGCAACACCACGGCCGCGCCATCGCTGAAGACCGTGCCCTGCGCCTTGGCGTCGAAGGTGCGGGTATGACCATCGGGGGAGAGCATCGAGCCCTCTTCATACATATAGCCACTGCGCGGCGGGCAGGTCACGGCGGCGCCTCCCGCCAGCGCCATGTCGCAATCGCCGTTGCGCAGCGCGGAGAACGCCTGCGCCACCGCCACCAGCGACGTGGAGCAGCCCGTATGCACGCTGATCGCGGGGCCCGTCAGGTTGAGGCGGTGCGCGACGCGCGTTGCGATGAAGTCCTTGTCGTTGGCCAGGGTGACCGGCAGTTCGCCGAATTGCTCGATCAGGTCGGGGCGCGCCAGCAGATGGCGCTGCAGATAGGTGCTGCCGTACATGCCGGCGAACACGCCGACCGGGCCGGGCGTCCGGTCGGGTGCGTAGCCGCCGCGTTCCAGGCATTCCCAGCAGATCTCGAGGAAGAGGCGCTGTTGCGGGTCGATGATTTCCGCTTCCTTCGGGCTGATGCCGAAGTGCGCGGCATCGAACATCTCGACGTCGGCGACCACGCCGCGGGCGCGCACATAGGCCGGGTCGTTGCGCAGCGCATCACGCACGGACGGATCGAGCGTCGCATCGTCGAAGAAGCTGACGGTGTCGCGGCCCGCGCAAAGGTTGTCCCAGAACTGTTCGACGTCAGCCGCACCGGGAAAGCGTCCCGCCATGGCGATGATGGCGATGGGTTCCGGCGCGCTGCCGCACGAGGCATCGGCCGGAGCCGGTCGTTCGGCTGCGGGCGCGGCTTCTCTCGGCTCGCCCATGGCTTGTGCAAGCGCACGCGCCGTGGGTTCCTGGAAGAAGTCGTTCGCGGCGAGCTTGCGCGAGCCGGCGCCTTCGAGCATGCGGATCACGCGCAGCACTGCCAGTGAGGTCCCGCCCAGTTCGAAGAAGTTGTCGAGCACGCCGGCACGATCGATTTCGAGCACTTCGGCGAACACCTGGCACACGCGCTTCTCGAGGACGGTGGACGGCTCGCGAAACACCGTCGCCAATTCGGGGCGCTGGCGCGGCGGCGCGGGAAGCGCGCGGCGGTCGAGTTTTCCGTTTTCGGTGATCGGCAGGGCGGCCAGTTCGACGAAAGCCGCGGGCAGCATGAACTGCGGAAGGTCCCGTGCGAGATGCGCGCGCAACTCGGAGTCCGGTACATGACCGGACTCCGGCACCACGTAGGCGACGAGCCGCGGTTCGCCGTCGCCGTGGTCGGTCCGGGCGATCACCGCGCATTCGCGCACGCCCGGATGGCGCAGCAGCAGGTTTTCGATCTCGTCGGTCTCGATGCGGAAGCCGCGGATCTTGACCTGATGGTCCATCCGGCCCAGGCATTCGATGTCGCCGTTCGCGTCGCGCCGACCCAGGTCGCCGGAGCGGTAGGCATGCAGCGTCTTGCCGCTCGCCGGGTCCGTCCAGTCGATGAATCGCTCTGCCGTCAGTTCGGGACGCCGTAGGTAGCCGTTGCTCACGCCGGCACCGCTGACGACAATCTCGCCCGTTTCGCCATCGGCCACCGGTCGCAGCTGCTCGTCGAGCAGGTCGATCCGGAGGTCGGGAATCGGCACGCCGATCATGCTGCCGCGGCGCTCTTCCAGGTCGCGCAACGCGACCGGCCGGTAGGTGACGTGGACCGTCGTTTCCGTGATGCCGTACATGTTGACGAGTTGCGGCCTTGCATCGCCGTGGCGCTCGAACCAGGGGCGAAGCATCTCGAAGGACAGCGCTTCGCCACCGAAGATGACATAGCGCAGGCTCAACGCCTCCGGCGGCAGCGCGGCGCGGCGATCGGCCTCGATCAGCGACCGGAAGGCCGACGGCGTCTGGTTGAGGACGGTGACTTTCTCCCTCACCAGCAGGTCGAGGAAGTCCGCCGGCGAACGCGTGACAGCATAGGGCACCACCACCACGCGGCCGCCGTAGGCCAGCGCGCCCCAGATTTCCCAGACCGAGAAATCAAATGCGTGGGAGTGGAAGAAGGTCCAGACATCGCCGGGGCCGAAGCCGTACCAGGCGTCCGTCGCATCGAACAGGCGGGCCACGTTCGCATGCGTGACCAGGCAGCCCTTGGGGCGGCCGGTCGAGCCGGAGGTGTAGATCACATAGGCAACCGCATCGGGCTCGGCGGTGCCGACGTCGGTCGAATCTTCCTGCCCCAGGCTCGCGTCGTCGACCAGGAACACCGGCAGCTCCGATCCGGGAAGGGCCGAGGCGCTGGCGGAATGCGTCAGGATGGCAACCGGCCGAGCGTCCCCGATGGTGAACTCCAGCCGTTCCTTGGGGTATTCGAGGTCGATCGGCAGATAGGCAGCGCCCGATTTCAGAATGGCCAGAAGACCCACCACCATCTCGATCGAGCGATCCATGCCGATCGCGATCAACTGGTCTCGCCCGGCGCCCGCACGCTGCAGGCGGCGCGCCAGTTGGTTGGCGCGGCGATTCAGCTCACCGTAGCTGATGGATTCACCGTTGCAAGACGCGGCGAGTGCGTCAGGATTCGCCGCAGCGCGCGCCGCGACTCGCTGGTGTACCGGAACAAATGAATTCACCATGTAGCCCTCTCGCCCTCGGCACCCGGTTCAACGCAACACGATGTGTCAGAACTTGAATCGAATACCAAAGCAGTCTTTTTCCGCCGGTCCCAAGTTTGCCAACCGCCTGGAAGTGTCGCCATTTGCCGAAAGTTGTGTCAGAAGGCATACATCTCCGGCCCACATGACAACATTGGAATCACTTGGTTGCCATTACCTTCTTGACAAATTGAGCCAATCGCAACTGATTGTGCCTACCTTTTCCAAAAGTGAGTACGAAAATCTGACAAACGGGGTCAGGCCAATCGGAAAATGAGATGGAAAGTACTAATTTGTAGCACTTCGCCGACCCAGGGCCTAGACGGTCGCTTCGTCCAGTTGGTCGCCGTTCAGATGAGTGGTATCGGCCCAGCCCACCAGCGTGAATCCCTGCGGCGTCCAGAGCAGCCGATTGATGGCCGCGTTGCCCAGTTCCCAGGTGCGTGGCGCCTGAAGATCCTGTCGCGTAGCCGCCCGGTAAAGCACGTCCATGACGCCCCCGTGGGCCACCATCACCACGAGTTCGCCAGGGTGTTGCGCGGCGATTCGCGCTGCGGTGCGGGTGACTCGTTCCCGAAAAGTGAGCAGTGACTCTCCGCCCTCGGGCGTGAATTCAGGGTCACGCGTGCGCCACAGCCGGGCCTGATCGGGCAGCGTGGCGTCGATGTCGGCGAATGTGCGGCCCTCGAACATGCCGAATGCGCGCTCTCGCAGGCCGGGATCCGCCGTGACCTTGATGCCCCGCGACTGTGCAATTTCCTGGGCTGTCTGCCATGCGCGCGCCAGATCGCTGGCGTAGATCGCGCCGATGGGTTCTTCCTCGAGCGCCCGCGCAACCTGCCGGGCCTGCCAGAGGCCGGTGTCGTTGAGGCCTACGTCGAGCTGTCCCTGAATGCGGGTGTCGACGTTCCAGGCGGTTTCGCCGTGGCGAACGGCGATGACTCGGGTGGGGTCCATTCGCGAAGATTCTAGGGTGACCCCTTGGCCCCACGCGTCAGACCGGGGCTAGTTCTTCGCGGTGGGAATCTCCAGATTCACCCGCCGCTCGCCCTTGGGCGGATTCGGGAAGTCCTGGAGCGCGGCCTGGAACATCACGGGCAACACGTCGGCGCTGATGTTGTAGGGCCCGTCATTGCGGGCGTGCGTTTCGTACACGACGCGATTCGAGGGCAGTTCGCGCAGCACGATGCTGACCTCGCGTGTGTACCAGGGGTTCGAAGCGGGCGGGAACATCGGCCCGTACCAGCCGCCGCCATACCAGCCGCGGCCGTAGCCCCAGGCGCCATAACGAGGGCCTGGACCCCACCAAGGTCCGGGTCCCCACCACGGACCGCCATACCAGGGATCCACCCAGGGCGAAAGTTCGGAAGTGACGCGTGCGCCGATCTGGGCGGTGTAGCGAGGCGCCGCATCATCGCGGCGCAATCCCACGCTTTCGAGCGCGGGGCTTGCCATCGCCTCGAGTTGCAGCTGCGCCGCCTCGTCGTATTGCTGTGATGGCAGCCGTTCGAATCGGTAGGTCGCGTCGGCGGGCACGGAGGCGATCTCCGAGAAGCTCCGGACGTCGCTGTCGACCACCCAGCGCGTGGCGCAGCCGGAGAGGCTGGCGGTGAGCACGAGCGCTGCGAGCAGGAATCTCAATTGGCTCTCCTGACCGGGCTTTGTCGGCGCGACAGGCCCTGCGCCCCTAGATTTGCACGATGCGCAGCGGCGACTGGGCTGGCAACTCGGGAGCGTCGAACGCCTTGTCGCCGTCGGCATCGGGCACGCCCGTCGCCTTCAGACCCTTGAAGTCGAATGACGTTCCGTCGAGCAGGTGCGAGGGCACGATGTTCTGGAGCGCGTTGAACATGTTCTCGATGCGCCCCGGGAACTTGCGATCCCATTCGCGCAGCATCTCGCCGACCTGCTTGCGCTGCAGGTTTTCCTGGCTGCCACAAAGAGTGCAGGGAATGATCGGGAATTCGCGGTGCTGCGCCCAGCGGACCAGGTCCTTCTCGGCCACATAGGCCAGCGGACGGATCACGATATGCCTGCCGTCGTCGCTCACCAGCTTGGGCGGCATCGATTTGAGCTTCGCCGCAAAGAACATGTTGAGGAAGAAGGTCTGCAGCATGTCGTCGCGGTGATGGCCCAGGGCGACCTTGGTCGCGCCGAGTTCGTCGGCCACGCGGTAGAGAATGCCGCGGCGCAACCGGCTGCACAGGCCGCAGGTCGTCTTGCCCTCGGGGATCACGCGCTTGACGATCGAATAGGTGTCCTGCTCCTCGATGTGGAAAGGCACCCCCAACGCCGTCAAGTAGCCGGGCAGCACGTCCTCGGGAAAACCGGGCTGCTTCTGGTCGAGATTGACCGCGACGATGTCGAAATGGATCGGGGCGCGCGCCCTCAGCTTGAGGAGGATGTCGAGCAGGCCGTAGCTGTCCTTGCCGCCCGACACGCACACCATGACCTTGTCGCCCTCTTCGATCATGTTGTAGTCGACGATGGCGCGGCCCACCTCGCGGCAGAGGCGCTTTTCGAGCTTGTGGGTCTCGCGCTCGATCTTCAGGCTATTGGCAGACGATGGTGTCTCGTCGATCCACACGGCACTCATTTACTTGCTCCTGAAAACTTCGACGCCGACGGCGTCGCAGTCGGGATACACGTCGGGTTTGGCGGTCGACACGCGTGCGGCATGCACCTTCGGGTGCGTGAGCACTTGCGTGAGGATGTCGTCGCACAGCGTTTCCTGCAAGTGGATATGCCCCTTGCTCAGGCGCGTGGCGACGGTGCGGCGGATGAAGTCGTAGTCGACGACTTCGTCGAGTTCGTCCACTTTCGGCGTCGAGACGTCGAGCGGCACGTACAGGTCGACGTTGATGATCACGCGCTGCTCGGCGCGCTTCTCGAATTCGTGCACGCCGATGTTGATCCACACCTCGTAGTCGCGCAGGAAGACGCGTCTGCAGGTGCGCAATAGAGGGTCGATGGCGACGTGTGTCATAGGAGTACCTTCGCGCAAAAGCGCTTCGGATTCGCCTTCGGAGCGGCCGGGCGGCTCATGGAGTGGAATCTTTCAGCAGATCGTCGACGACGAACATGATGTCGCGCGGCAGCGGCACCAGGTGCTGGCCGTTGTCGACGCAAAGGGTGGTGCCGGTCACGCTGGGCGTGGCGGCGAGGAAGACGCAGGTGCGCGCCACGTCGGCGGGATCGATGGGTCGGCGCATCAGGTTGGCGCGCGAAGCCTTCTCGAAGTTGTCCCCCGTCTGCGGACCGCTCGTGAAGAGGATGCCCGGCGCGACGCCGCAGATGCGCACCGTCGGCGCCAGCGACTGGGCCTGGAGTGCCACGGCACGTTCCAGCGCCAGCTTGGAGACGGTGTATGAGAAGTAGTCGGGGTTCAGGTTGTAGACCTTCTGGTCCAGCATGTGAATCGCCGAGCGGTCGATGCCGTCGCCCGGCGTCGCGTTGCGGGCGAGAAGCCGCGCGAAGGAAAGCGGCGCAATCAGGTTCACGCCGATCTGGCGCATTGCGGCATCGGCGTCGAAATCCAGCCCGGTATCGGGTTCGAAGGCCGAGGCGTTGTTGACGATGCAAGCCAGCGGGCCGTCGGCCGAGATCTGCTCGACCAGGGCGCGGCGACTTTCCTCGCTGCCGATGTCGGATTCGACGGCGGCTGCGTCATGACCTTCGTCGCGCAGGCGCGCGCACAATGCCAGGGCCTGTTCGCGCGAGGCGCGGTATTGGCACCACACGCGCCAGCCCGCGCGCGCGAAGGCTTCGCAGACCGCGGCGCCCAGCCGCTGGCCGCCGCCTGTCACGAGCACGCTCTGGCGTGGGGACGAATGAACCATCCTGATAGATTTCCCGTATGAACCTGGAGCAGGGCGCCGGACGCGCCACCCCCTTGACCCGGATTATCGATGCCGCGCTGCAGCGCGCCGGTGGCTGGCTGCCTTTCGACCGCTTCATGGCGCTGGCTTTGTATGCGCCCGGATGGGGGTACTACGCCAATTCGAGCCGCAAGTTCGGCCAGATGCCGTCTTCCGGCAGCGATTTCGTGACGGCGCCCGAACTGACACCGCTCTTCGGCCGAACGCTGGCCGTTCAGGTGGCCGAGGCCCTCGCGAAGACCGGCACGGATGAAATCTGGGAATTCGGCGCCGGCTCGGGTGCGCTGGCGCTGCAACTGCTCGATGCATTGGGCGATCGCGTGGTGCGCTATCGCATCGTCGATCTTTCCGGCACCCTGCGCGAGCGGCAGCAGCAGACGCTGGCCAGGCATGGCAGCAAGGTCGAATGGCTTGCCGAACTGCCCGAGACCATGCGCGGCGTGATCGTCGGCAACGAGGTGCTGGACGCGATGCCGGTGCAACTGCTGGTGCGGACAGGCGGCGCCTGGTTCGAGCGCGGCGTGGTGCGCGATGGCGAAGGATTCGCCTGGGACGACCGCCCCACCGATCTGCGCCCGCCGGTGGAGATCGAAGGCACTCACGACTACCTGACCGAAATCCATCCGCAAGCCGAGGCCTTCATCGCCACGCTCGCCGATCGCCTGAAGCAGGGCGCAGCCTTCTTCTTCGACTATGGCTTTCCGGAGTCGGAGTACTACCACCCGCAACGCCACATGGGCACGGTGATGTGCCATCTCGGGCACCAGGCCGATGGCGATCCGCTTGCCGACGTCGGCGCCAAGGACATCACCGCCCACGTGAACTTCACCTCGGTCGCGTTGGCGGGCCAGAACGCGGGTTTCGAAGTCCTGGGCTATGGCAGCCAGGCGAGGTTCCTGCTGAACGCCGGCATCCTTCCCATGATGGAGCAGGCCACGCTCGCCGAGCGGAGCATGGCGGCCCGGCTGATCCATGAGCACGAGATGGGCGAACTGTTCAAGGTCATCGGCTTCACGGTGGGGGCGCACTGGGATGCGCTCGGCTTCGCCGAAGGCGACCGGATCCACACGCTGTGAGGCCCGAATAAGCTAGCAACCAACCGTTGGTTGGAGATTCGCGCCGCGCGTCCTAAAGTGGCAGACCGGTCGCTGCCCGCCTGAAGGCTCAGAAGGCGCGACGCCACGATGGATTGTCTGAATGACTGCTACTCTTTCTCCCGAAGCCGACACGCGGAATGCGCCGGCGCAGCCCTTCGAAGTGCGACGTTTCGATGCGCCGGTGGGCGCAGAGATCGTCGGGCTCGATATCTCGAAGCCGATCAACGATGCCGACTTCGCGCGCATCCACCGCGCGCACCTCGATCACCACGTGCTCGTCTTCCGCGACCAGCAAATCACGCCCGCGGAGCACGTGGCGTTCAGCCGTCGCTTCGGGCCGCTGGAAATCCATGTGCTGCATCAATTCCATCTCAAGGGCCATCCAGAGATCCTGATCGTCTCCAACATCAAGGAAAACGGCGAGCCGATCGGCCTGGGCGATGCGGGTGTCTATTGGCACTCCGACATCTCCTACAAGACCCGGCCCAGCCTCGGTTCGCTGCTGCATGCGCAGGAACTGCCGAGCGAGGGCGGCGACACGCTGTTCGCTGACCAGCACCTGGCGTGGGAAGCGCTCGACCCGGCGCTGCAGATGCGCATCGTGCCGCTCAAGGCCGAGCACAGCTACCTGGCCAAGTACGAAGAACTGCGGGCGAAGAATCCGTGGCGGCCCAAGCTGTCGCAAGCCCAGATCGACCAGGTCGCGCCGGCCGTCCAGCCGGTGGTTCGCACGCATCCGGAGACCGGCCGCAAGGCGCTCTTCGTCAGTGAGCACTTCACGACGCGCATCGTCGGACTTCCTCAGGCCGAGAGCGATGCGCTGCTGGCCGAACTCTTCGCGCACAGCGTGAAGCCCGAATTCGTCTACCGGCACCATTGGGCGCCGCACGACCTTGTGTTCTGGGACAACCGCTCGCTGATGCACCTGGCTGCGGGAACGCCGGACGCGTTGCGCCGCAAGCTCTACCGGACCACCGTCGAGGGCGACCAGCCCTTCTGACACCGGGCTCGGGTCTAATCGGCCCTCATGAGCTCCACTTTTTCTCCCGAAGCCGATTTGAGCGTCGCCCATGCGCTCGCTGGCGCGGCGGCGGCGCATTCGCTGCGCCTCTTCCGCACGCCGCTCGACATCATCGCCAAGGCCGACGAAAGCCCCGTGACCCAGGCCGACCGTGCCGCCGAGACGGCGATGCGCGACATCCTCGGCGCCGAACGGCCCGCCGACGGCATCTTCGGCGAAGAGCACGGGCGCGAGCGCCTGGAAGCCGAACGCGTCTGGGTGCTGGACCCGATCGACGGCACACGCAGCTTCATCACCGGCTCGCCACTCTGGGGCACGCTGATCGCGCTGGTGCGCGGTGGCCGTGTGGAATTGGGCATGGTCGACATGCCGGTGCTTGGCGAACGCTGGGTCGGCCAGGCCGGCATCGGTGCCAACCGCAACGGTCAACCTGTACGCGTGAGGGATTGCAAGACCATCGCAGAGGCCCGCATCGTCACCACATCGCCCGACATCTTCAACGCGGCCGACTGGCAGGCCTTCGACAAGCTCAGCCGCCAGTGCGCGATGCGGCGCTTCGGCGGCGACTGTTACGGCTACGCGCAACTCGCGGGCGGCACGATCGATCTGGTGGTCGAAACCGGCCTTCAACCCTACGACTATCTCGGCCCGACCGGCCTCATCGAGGCAGCGGGCGGCATCGTGACCGATTGGGAAGGGCGTCCGCTCGGCCTGCAGTCTGACGGGCGCGTCATCGCCGCCGCAACGCCCGAACTTCACCGACAGGCGCTGGCGTTGCTAGCGGCCTAAACTCTCCGGATGATTCGCTGGCTGATCGTCGTCGTTCTTGCGCTCGTTCTGATGAGCGGGCTCACCCAATGGCTGCGGCGCTTCGGTTTCGGGCGGCTGCCTGGCGATTTCGAGTTCCGTGCCTTCGGACGCGAATGGCAATTGCCGATCGCCAGCACGGTCGTTCTCAGCATGATCGCGGCATTGATCGCGCGATGGATTTGAATCGATGAAAGCCTGCGTCGACCTCGGCGGAACCAAAGTGGCCGTGAGCCTGTCCGCGACCGGTGCTCCGCCGCTGATCGGCCGCCGCAGCGAACCCACCGCCAAGACCGGAAACAACGATGCGGTGGCCGTTCAGATCATTCGGCTGATCGAAGAGGCCTGCGCGGAGCAGGGCGTCGATCTCGCCAGCATCGATCGCGTCGGCGTTTCGTCGGCGGGCCCCTTCGAATTGCGAGACGGCATGGTCGAGCTGGCGACGCCGAACATCTGCGGCGGCATTGCCGGCCCCGCGCGTGGGCTGCCCAACCAGTGGATGACCGCACTGCTCGAAGCGCCGCTTCGCCGGCGGTTCCCGCACGTCCGCGTCGAGAACGATGCAGTCGCTGCACTCGAAGCCGAGCGGCGCTGGGGCGCGCTGCAGGGAGTCGACCATTGCGCCTACGTCACGTGGAGCACCGGCATCGGCGTCGGCCTGTGCGTCGACGGATGCGTCCTGCGCGGCAAGAACGGCAACGCCGGCCACGCAGGACACAGCTTCGTCGTCGATGACGACAGCAATGCGCTGTGCGGCTGCGGCAACGTCGGGGATGTCGAGGGACTGAGCGCGGGCAATGCGATCGCACGGCGATTCGGCCAGTCCGCACCCGACTTGTTCTCGGCGGCCATGCGCGGCGATGCACAGGCCATTGCCACGGCGGACGGGCTCTGCCGGGTCATGGGCCGCATGCTCTACAACCTGATCGCGACACTGGACCTCGAACGCATCAGCCTGGGCGGCAGCGTGTTCTGGAACAACCGCGATTTCCTGTTGCCGCGCTTGCAGGCTCAGATCGACGGCAAGCTCGTTGCATTGACGCGCGGCGCCGTGCTGATTCCCGCCGGCCTCGGCAACACGGTGGGCGACTACGGCGCGTTGGCCCTGATCGCTTGAGGCATCGTCGAGGCGCAGGGTCGCAGTGCTACGCTACTCAGACACGCGCCCAGGAGACAACGATGACGGCCAGCTACGTGGAAATACAAGGCGCCCAGGCGGATGTTGACCTCTGGGATGGGTTGATCACGGATCAGAACGCCCTCATCGCCAGGATGATGCAGAAGATGTCCCGAGTCGGAAGCGCGGATGCAGTGTGGCTCGACGAGCGAATCACGGAGGCGGAAAGTATCGAGAACCGCTTGGTCGTCGGACTCGATCGCGCGCAGCGGCGATTGCGGGCAATGATCTAGGCGTCTATCAAATCCCTCCCGGTCCGAAAAGTGAATTTGTCACTGCCAAATGCGCCATTTGGCCCCTTCACCGGCCGGTCTCACGCAGGCAAAGTGCGCGCTGCCTCAGCGGTTACACGACGGAGCGGACCATGGATTCAGCGATCTTCACTCTTGCAGCACTTGGCGCGTTGGTGGCCGTCGGCTGGGTCATCGATCTGCTTGCGCACCGTACGCCGCCGACGCACTTGGAACGTCTCATGGCGGATCAGATCCGCAGGTCTACGGATGCGATCCGAGGTGAAACCGTCGTCTGAATCACCGGCCTACCTGCCGACGAGCGAACGACCGTCAGGCTGCCATCCGCAGCTTCGCGCTCTGTTCGGCCGCGCATTCGCCGACGATCTCACCCAGCCGTCGCAGTCCCGCAGCGACGGTGTCGTCATAGGGGCTGCCGCAGTTGATCCGCACGTAGTGGTCGAAGCGCGAAGAATTCGAGAAGAGCGTGCCCGGCGCCACCAGGATGCGTTCGCGCAAGGCCGCGTCGAATACCTCCATGGACGAAAGCCGCCCAGGCAGTTCCACCCACAGTTGAAGACCGCCGGGCGGAAGATTCAGGCGGGTGCCTGACGGAAAGTGCGCGGCGATCGCATCGGCCGTCTGCTCGCGCTGATCCTTCAGTTTTTCGCGCAGGCGGCGCAGATGGCGGTCGTAGGCGCCGGTGCCCATGTACTCGCCGGCCACCCATTGCGAGAGTTCCTCGTTGCTGCGCGACTGGGTGTACTTGAGCATCTCGACGCGCCCGTGCCATCTGCCGGCCGACATCCAGCCCAGACGCATGCCGGGCGCCAGGATCTTGTGCAGCGATGCGCAATGGATGACGTTGCCACTGCGGTCCCATGACTTGATCGCGCGCGGCGGCACGTCGGCGTCGAGCAGTTCGCTGTAGGAGTCGTCCTCGATGAGTGCAACGGCGCGCTGCTCGCACAGCGCGACCAGGCGCTGCTTGTGCGCGTCGGGCATGACGCTGCCCAGCGGGTTCTGCAGGTGGGGCACGATCACCACCGCCTTGATGTTGTCGTAGGCGTCGAGCGCCATCTCCAGGGCCTCGATCGACAGGCCAGTCTGCGGACTGGTCGGAATCTCGACCGCGCGCATGCCGAGGCTTTCGAGCACCTGCAGCAAGCCGTAGAAGGTCGGCGATTCGACCGCCACCGTGTCGCCGGGCTGGGCCACGGCGCGCAGCGCGAGGTTGAGCGCTTCGATGCAGCCGTTGGTGACCATCACGTCGTCGGGCGACAGTGCCATGCCGACACGCAAGCCGCGCCGCGCCGCCACTTCGCGCAATGGCGTGCGGCTGCGCGAGGGCGCTGCAGTCGTGAGCAACTCCGGCCGCTGGCGCAGCAGCCGAATCATGGTCGTGCGAAGCGCCTGCGCGGGGTAGAGCCCTGGTGCGCCGCGTGCCGTCGAGAAGTCGATCCGCACCTCGCCCTGGCGCCGACGCGCGACGAATTCCGAAACCTTCGCGTGAATGCCGACGTATTGGGCCGGGTTGGGCGGCTCGTTGGCAGCGGGCTCCTCCATCGTTGCGATCGCGAGCCGGCGTGGACGCCGCACAAAGTAACCGGAGCGATCCCGGGCCTCGACCCAGCCTTCGCTTTCCATCGCGCGGCAAAGCTGCAGTGCGGTGGAAAGGCTGATGTCGTGCAGTCGCATCAGGCTGCGCAACGATGGCAGCTTGTCGCCGGGCTCGAGGGAGCCGGCGCGGATGGCGTCTACGTAACGGGTGGCGAGCTTCCGGTAGAGCGGTGGCGATTCCATGGCTTTGATCCTCGCGCGGTCCGTGTCTTGAAAACAGATGCAGATCCGAAGGAAATCGACCATAACAGACGCTTCTCGAGCCCATCTGTTGTGCTTCAGCTTCCCTTCTGCTGTGCCTGTTTTCTAGGCGACCCGCTGCCTACCATGAAGGCACCCAGATCGTTCTCAAAGAGGTATCACCATGTCGAGCGAACTTTCCGAAATCACCAGTCTTCAAGCGGGCCAGACACTGCGCGTGGCCGTCGACCCAGGCTTCACGATGCTTGTCGCGCAAGGTAGCGTGCGCGTTTGCTCGCCGCCCGCATGGTTCGGCGAAACGATGTTCAGCGCGCGGACCCTGCTGAATGAAGGCGAGGCCCATGTCATCGAGCGCGGCGGCTGGATCGAGGTCTCGGCACTGTCCGCCGCGCAGGTTCGTGGCCTGCCGCAGCCGGCGCGCAAGCCCGAGACGACGGCTTCTCTCGTCGCGCGGCTCGTGCAATTGCTCACTGGCGACGTGGCTTGGCGCCATTGAGTCAGGCCGCCGCGGCGTACTCCTCACGGAGGATCTTGGCGGCCGAGACCATCGCGCGCAGCTTGCCGATGGCCGCGTCGCGCGGCAGGTATTTCATGCCGCAGTCGGGCGCCAGGATCACGTTCTCCGGCTTGATGTAAGGCAGTGCGCGGCGGATGCGCCCGGCGATCGTTTCGACTGATTCGACCTTCGGGTCGGACAGGTCGATGCAACCCACCATCACGCGCTTTCCGTCCAGTTGCTGCAGCACGGAACAGTCCAGATTCGACTGCGCGGTCTCGATCGAAACCTGTCGGCAACTGCACTGCGCCAATTCGGACAGGAAGGAATAACCGCTCGGCCGCTCGTGGATGATCGCGGCGTAACCGAAGCAGATGTGCACTGCCGTGGTGCCGGTGATGCCGTCGAGTGCGCGGTTCAGCGCCTTCAGGCCGTACTGCCGCGCCTTCTCGGGACGCGCCTGCATATAGGGTTCGTCGATCTGGACCACGTCGGCGCCTGCGGCGAACAGGTCGCGGATCTCCGCATTGACTGCGGCGGCGTAGTCCATCGCCGCTTCTTCCTCGCTCGCGTAGTGGTCGTTCTGCGCCTGCTGCAGCATCGTGAACGGGCCGGGGACGGTGATCTTCACCTGGCGGTTGGTGTGGGCCCGCAGGAACTTCAGGTCGTCCACTTCCACGGCATGCCGGCGGACGATCTTGCCGACGATGCGCGGCACCGGGTTCGGATGGCCCGATCGGTCCAGCGCGGTGCCCGGGTTGTCGAGATCAACGCCGTCGAGCGCAGTGGCAAAACGGTTGGAATAGCTTTCGCGCCGGATCTCGCCGTCGCTGACGATGTCCAGTCCGGCTTCTTCCTGTGCGCGGATCGCCATCAGGGTCGCGTCGTTCTGCGCTTCCTCGAGGTACTGCGGCGGAATGCGCCAGAGCTCTCGCGCACGGACGCGCGGCGGAAAGCGACCGGCCAGCTTGGCGCGGTCGATCAGCCATTCCGGCTGCGGGAAACTGCCGACGATGGTGGTGGGGAACAGCATGGTTTTCCTCCAGGGTGAATTGAAGTTCGTACGATTCGGCGGCTCAGACGCCCAGGTAGGCGCGCCGGATCTCGGGCCGCGCCAGCAACTCCTGCGGCACGCCCTCGGCCACGACGTGGCCCTCTTCGAGCACATAGGCGCGGTGCGACACCTCCAGCGCCATCGTGACGTTCTGTTCGACCAGCAGCACCGATATGCCATCGGCATTGATTCGCCGGATGGCGGCGAACATGTCGTGCACGATGCGCGGCGACAGGCCCAGCGAGGGCTCGTCGAGCAGCAGCAGGCGCGGGCGCGCCATGAGCGCCCGGGCGATCGCGACCATCTGCTGCTGCCCGCCGGACAACTCGCCGGCCGGGCTCGCCAGTTTCTCGCGGATGACGGGGAACAGCGCGATCACCTGCTCCAGCGTGTCGCGCCGCTGCGCCTTGGCATGCGGCAGGTAACTGCCGAGCTCCAAGTTCTCCAGGACGGTCATACCGGCGAAGAGACGCCGCCCTTCGGGCACCAGCGCGATGCCGGCCTCGCAGAAACGATGCGGCGGCAGTCGGGTGATGTCCCGTCCGTCGAGGCCGATGCTGCCGCCGCTTGCGCGCAGCATTCCCGCAATGGTGTTGATCAGCGTCGTCTTGCCGGCGCCGTTCGGGCCGACCACGCACAGCAGCTCGCCGGGCCGCACGTCGAGCGAAACGCCCCACAGCGCAGGCGCGGCGCCGTAGGCGACCTGGAGATCCCGGACTTCAAGCATGGGCCTTCCCCAGATAGGCGGTCATCACCTCGGAGCGCTGCATCACGTCGGTGGCCGCTCCTTCGGCGAGCAGTTCGCCGTGATTGAACACCACGATGCGGTCGGTCAGCGCCATCACGGCGCGCATCACGTGCTCGACGAAGACGATGCTCGATCCCTGGTCGCGGATGCGCCGGATCAGCGCCACCGCATCGTCGATTTCGCTCGGCGTGAGCCCGCACAGCACCTCGTCGAGCAACACCAGCCGCGGGCGCGAGGCCAGCGCGCGGGCGAGTTCGAGGAACTTTCGCTGGTGCAGGTTCAGGTCGTCCGGCAGCGCGCCGGCCTTGTCCTGCAGACCTGTGAATTCGAGCCAGGTCATGGCCTGCTTGCGCGCGCTGTCCGGATCGCGGACCGCGCCGCCGAACATCGTGGCGATCGCCACGTTCTGCAGCACGCTCAGGTGCGCGAAGGGCCGGGGGATCTGGTAGGTGCGCGCGATGCCGCTGCCTGCGATGCGGTGCGCGGGCAGGCCGTTCAGGCAGCGCCCTTCGAAGACGATCTGGCCGCCGCTGGGCGTGTAGTGGCCGCTGACGACGTTGATGAAGGTCGACTTGCCGGAGCCGTTCGGACCGAGCAGGCCGAGGATCTCGCCGCGCCGCACGTCGACGTTGACGCTGGTCAGCGCACGCACGCCCTTGAACGATTTGCTCAGGCCCCGCACGCGCAGCAGCAGGTCGCCATGTCCTGCGATCACCGGTGAGGGTCGAACAGGTGTCTCCGCCGATGCCGGTGCCGAGTGGGTCTCTGGCGGCGTGATGGGCTGCGCTGGCCGCCACAGGCGGCGCACGCGCTCCAGAATGCCCTCGGGCATGAACAGGATGGCCGCGATCAGGATGATGCCGATCAGCGCCTTGCCGGCCACCGCATGGTCGGCCGCCGTGAAGCTGTAGAGCAACGCGGTGATGACCACGGCTCCGATCGCAGGCCCGGCCCAGTGGCGCGTGCCGCCGAGCACGCTCATCAGCACCACCGTCAGCGGCACGGTGATGGTGAAGACTTCGCCGGCCGTCACGTACGACAGGAACAGCGCATGGATCCCGCCGGCCACGCCGGCCAGCGCGCACGAGATGGCAAGCGCCTGCAGCTTGTAGCGGTAGGTCGGCACGCCCATCACTTCGGCGGCGTCTTCATCGTCGTGAATCGCGAACAGGCCCGCACCGAACTTCGACACCTGGATGCCCCAGGCGATCAGCAGCGTGCCCACGGCGGCGGCCAGCGCGAGCAGGTAGAACGTCGAGGACTGGGTCGGGCCGATCTTCGGGACAGGCACGGCACTGAGCGGCACGCCCGAGCCGCCATCCAGCGGCGTGTTGACGACGATGGTGCCGATGACAAAGGTGATCGCCAGCGTGAGCAGCGCGAAGAGTTCGCCGCGCACACCCCGGACCCGGAACACGACCGCGCCGAGCGCCACGCCGAGCAGCGCAGCGACCAGCGCCGCCGCCGGCAGTGTCCACAGGAAGGGCCAGTCGTAGCGCGCCATCAGCGTGGCGCTCGTGTAGATGCCGGCACCGAAGAAGGCCCCGTGCCCGAACGAGAAGTAGCCCGAGTAGCCCGACAGGATGTTCCATGAGGTCGCCAGCACGATCCAGCTCAGCATCAGATAGAGCAGCGAGTCGTAGAAGGCGGGAAGGCCGAGTTGCGGCACGAAGGCCAGCGCAACGCCGGCCAGCAGGATGACCACGGGGGTGCGTTTCATCGTCAGGTGGTCTTTCCGGGGCGGAAGACGAGGATCACGATCAGCAGCGTGAAGGACACGATCGGCGCCCATGAGGGCGCGGTGATCGCCATCGTGATGGCTTCGCTGACGCCGATCAGCGTGCCGGCGATCAGCGGCCCCAGCGCGCTGCCCAGCCCGCCCAGCATCACGGCTGCGAAGACCACGCCGACCCAGGCGTACATCTGCGATGGCGCGAGCGTGAAGCTCAGCGCCAGGCACACGCCGGCCACGCTGGCGAGCGCGGCGCACGTTCCCGCGAGCAGCAACCCGAGTGCCTTTTCATTGATGCCGAAGGCCGCGGCCACCGGCGCGTCTTGCGCGGCGGCGCGCATGGCCTTGCCCAGGTCGGTGAAACGCAGCACGGCCCAGACCGCGAACGCGAGACCGACCGCCAGGAGCAGCGTGATGAACTCGGGCACCGGCACGAACAGCTCGCCGATCTTGAACTTCTGCTGCGCGTAGCTCGATTCGAGCTTTCGGAAGTCGGCGGTCCAGATGGCCTGGATCACGCTCTCGGCGATGCCCATCAAGCCGAAGGTGAGCAGCAGTGAGTTGAAGGGCGTCACCGCAAAGCGCGCCATCACCCAATGCAGTCCCGCGCCGAGCGCGAAGAAGGCCGGCACGATGACCACGAGCGTCAGCAAGGGGTCCATGCCCATCGTCGCCATCTGGTAGCAGAGATAGGCGGCCATGAACGCGAAGGCGAAGTGCGCGAGATTGATCAGTCGCAGCAACCCCCAGCTGAGGCTCAGGCCCAGGCCCATCAACCCGTACAGCGCGCCGACGAAGACACCGGAGAGGATGGACTGGGACAGCAGTGAAAGACTGGGCAGTGTGAAGCCAGACATGTCAGGGGGCTAGGAGCTTGGCTCCACCTGCGGTGACTTCCTTTGGCCAGACAACGACCCACTTGCCATCCTGGATCTGCTTGATGCGCATCAGGTCGTCGCCGAAGTTGCCGACGCCGTCGAAACGCAGCTTGCCTTGCAGCGTGTCGACCTTGTGCGTCTTCAGGTAGGTCGCGATGGTCTTGTCGTCCAGGCTCTTGGTATTGACGACGCCGGCTTCCAGGATCTGCCACGCCGTGTACGAAGCGGCGGCCTGCGTCTCGACCGAGGTGTCGGTGAAACCTGCCTTGGCGGCACGCTCGTGATAAAGCTTGATGAACTCGGCGGCGCCCAGGTTGCTGGTGAAGGGCGGCTGCTCCTCGAAGATCGTGGCCGACAGCGCGTTCTTCGCATCCGGCGACGCGAGCAGCGGACCGGGCGCGGGGTAGAGGTAGAAGTGCTGCGGCGGCACATAGTCGATCTTCTTCATCGCATCGAGCAGCAGGTTGCCCTCCAGGCCGATGGCGCCGACCCAGACGAAGTCGGGCTTGGCGTCCTTCACCCGGTTGGCGATCGGGCCGAAATCGCGGTTGCCGAAGTCCCATTCGAGGAACAGCACTTCGGTGAGGCCGCGCTTCTTGAGCACCTCCCGCGCACCCGCGCTCATGAACTGGATCGACGGGAACTTGCTGGTGACCACCGCGATCGTCTTCGGCGGCTTGGCGGATGCGGCAAGGGCATCGAAGAGCGTGTTCGGCACCGTGTTCGCCGGGTCCGAGCCGATCGACCAGGCCGGGAACTGCATGTCGTATTTGGCCAGCGACGGAATCCCCAGCGTGTGATGCACCAGCACCTTGTTGTAGCGCTGCGCCACGCCCATCGCCGAGAGGATCGCGCCGGTGGCGTAGGGGCCCATGAGAAGGTCGACCTTGTCCGCGGTGACCAGTTGCTCGTACAGCGTGCGCGCGAGGTCGGGCTTGGATTGGTCGTCCTTCACCACCCATTCGACCGGCCGCCCGAGCAGGCCGCCGCGCTTGTTGAGCTGCTCGACATAGATCTCGCCCACGACCTTGTGGATCTGCGCCGTGGCCGACAGCGGCCCGGTGAGCGCCAGCGTGCTGCCGATGCGGATCGGCGGGCCGGATGGCGTCTGCGCAAAAGCGACGCCTGCCGCAGCCAGCGCGATGGCCGCCACCGCGCTGCGCCGTCCGATGCCTTCGAAAGTCTGCGTCTTCATGGTCTTGTCTCCTATGAGTTCTTGTGGGCGAAACGGGAAACCGGGGGTCAGTCGACCTGTGCGCCGGAGCGCTTGACCAAGCCGGCCCATTTGCCGAGCTCCGTCTTGTTGAAGGGCAGCATCTCTTCGGCGCGCAGGCTGCGCGACTCGATACCCTGGTCGCGCAGGCGCGCCATGACGTCGGGCTGCGCGAGTGCCGCGCCGGCGGCCGTGCGCAGGCGCTCCAGCGTGGCTGTCGGCGTCGCGGCGGGCGCATAGAGCATGAACCAGGCAACGAGATCGAAATCGGCGATGCCCTGCTCCATCAGCGTCGGAACATCGCTGGCTGCGGCACTGCGCACCGCGCCGCTCGCGCCCAGCGCGCGCAGCTTGCCGGCCTTGATCTGCGGCATCACCGCCGCGGGGTGATAGAACATGAAGTCGACCTGCGACGACATCACGCTCGTCAACGCCATGGCGCCCTCCTTGTACGGCACATGCATCATCTTGCCGCCGAGGCGCTGCGCGAGAAGTTCGCCCGCGAGGTGGCCGGAGGTGCCGTTGCCGGCCGAGGCGAAGGTCACGCCCGCCGGTCTTGCGGCCGCCTGCGCCAGGTCGTTCAGCGACTTGATCGGTGAATCGGCCGCCACGACCAGCAGCGTCGGCGTGTAGCCGACGAAGGCGACGGGTGCGAAGTCGCGCAGCGGGTCGTAGGGCAGCTTGCTGAAGAGTGCCGCGTTGATGGCATGGGTGCCGACGGTGCCCATCACCAGGGTCCTGCCGTCGGGCGTGGCCTTGGCGACGAGGTCGGTACCGGTCGAACCGCCGGCGCCCGCCCGGTTCTCGACGATCACCGGCTGCTGCAGGTTCTTGCCCAGCGCTTCGCCGACGATGCGACCCACCGTGTCGGTCGTGGTGCCGGCGCCGAACGGCACGACCATCCGGACCGGGCCGCGGTCCTGCGCCTGGGCGAGGCCGCCGAAGAGCAACCCGAACGCGACGAACACATTGAGCAGCGTAGGGTGCTTCATGCCGCATCTCCTGGATTCCTGGGCGTCGCCCGGTGCCGCAGTGCGGCGCGAATCTCGTCGTTGTGCTCGCCGAGCGTCGGCGGCGGGCGGACTTCGAGCGCGCGCTCACCATCGAAGCTGACCGGCGATCGCACCGTGCGGAACAGGCCCATCACCGGGTGTTCGGCAGAGGTCATCAACTGGAGGTGCTTCGCCTGCGGGTCTTCGAGCGCCTCGCTGGTGTCGTACATCGGCGCATGGGGCACGTCTTCGCGCTGCAGTCGCCGGCACCACTCGTCGCGTGGCTGCGTGCGAAAACGCTCGCCGAGCAGCTGGATCAACTGCTCCTGGTTCTCGATGCGCGCCTCGCGGGTCGCGAAGCGCCCGTCCTCGAAGAGGCGGGGATGCTCGATGGCGACGGCGAGCCCGCGCCAGAACTTCTCCGGCGAGGACATGTGCAGCGCGATCCACTTGTCGTCGGCGCAGCGCAGCACGTACGACTGCGAGACCCGCGGCCGGCTGTAAGGCCCCATCACTTCATCCACCTGGAAGAAATGCGTGAAGGCGTCGAGGTTGAAATGCGCCATCGCCTCCAGCATCGACACCTCGACCTTGCGGCCGACTCCCGTCCTGCTGCGTTCGAAGAGCGCGCCCAACACGCCGTAGGCGGCATAGAAGCCGGTCAGCGAATCCGCGATGGCCGGGCCCACGACGCGCGGGTTCTCGGGATTGATCAGCAGGTTGAGAAAGCCGCTCGCGGCTTGCGCCACGGTGTCGTACGCGGGCCGGTCCGCTGCCGGCCCGGTGGCGCCGAAGCCGCTGATCGAGCAGTAGATGAGCTTCGGATTGAGCGCGCGCAAACGCTCGGCACCCACGCCGAGCTTCTCCGCCACGCCAGGCCGGAAGTTCTGGATGTAGACATCGGCATCGGCGATCAGCGCATCCAGCACTTCGCGGTCGCCGGCGTCCTTGGGGTCCAGCGTGATGCTGCGCTTGTTGCGGTTGTAGGTCTGGTAGTGCGGGCTGTAGAGGCCATCCTTGAAGGCGCGGAACGGGTCACCCGTCTTCGGCTGCTCCACCTTGATGACATCCGCGCCCAGGTCGCCGAGCAGCATGCCGGCCGCCGGCCCCGTGATGAAGGTGCCTTGCTCGATGACCTTGAGCCCTTTCAGGACGGGGATCATTCCTGGGGTCCGAAGTGGGCCGGCAACGGGCCTTCGTAGACCGCTTCGCGCGTCGCCTGGTATGAGAGCGCAAAACCGATGGGCTGCCGCATCTCTTCGAACATGTGCGCGATCAACCCGGCAGTGCGCGCGAGGATCGGCACGCCCTTGAGCGCCTCCACGGGAAAGCCCGCGCCGAGGAGCACGGCCGGAATCGCGCCCGACACGTTGAGCTTGAGCGGCCTGTCCAGCACCTCGGGCATCAGCGCCTCGACCGCAGTCGCGATCTCGACGAAGCGCAGGTCGGTGCCTGCCTCCTTGGCCGCCGCGAACAGGGCATCGACGCGCGCGTCGCGTTCCTTGTGCAACGGATGGCCGTAGCCGGGGATCGATCGGCCGGCTTCGCGCCATGCCTTCGCCACAGACAGCGCCGCGGCGCCCAGCGGCCGTCCGGTGCTCACCAGCGCATCGATTTCGGCGTACAGGCGGCCAGCCGTCTCGGAGGACCCCAGCACGACCGAACCGCAGCCCAGGATGCCCGCCGCCACGGCACCCTGCATCGCGTCGGGCGCGGCGGCGAAGGTCATGCGCGCCGCCTGCACACTCGGCACCAGCCCGTGCTCGGCAATCGCGACCAGCGCGGCGTTCAGCACCGCGATTTCTCCGGCCGATCCGCGCCTGCCGGTCAGCAGCAGGAAGAAATGATCGACGAAGGAAATCTTGCCGATCAGTTCGCGGGAAAGATCCATCCCGCGGACGACGATGGTATGGGCGTCCGACGTGGAGATGGAAGTGCGTGGCACCGTGGCCTTGCCGATCTTCATGAAAGGTCCTTGAAACGCCCCCATGCGCCTTCGGCGCTCCCCCTCAAGGGGGCGCACCCGGCGGCCCGGCCAAGCCGGTTCCGCGGGTGCCCTGGGCTGGGCTGCGCCAGTTTCATGGGGCGTGAGTTGAAATGAATGGAGGGTGCGTGCATCAAGCGGTCGCCGGCGCGAGGCGGATGTCGAAACTCGCCGAGTGGTACGGCACGCGCATCTCGCGGCCGTCCACGGCCTTGCCGGGCGGGTGGGTCTCGAAGTCCACGACGAGGCTGTCGCGCTTGCCGAAGACGGCGTCGGCGTCGATGTACGGGCTGCCGCCGACGAAAAGCTGCGTCGTCACCGTCGCGTGGCCCGGCGCCGAGACCTGCAAGTGGAGATGGCCGGGCCGGTAGATGCTGCGGTCGGTCGCGCGCATCATGTCGCCCACGGGTCCGTCGTCCGGTATCGGGTAGTAGTTCGGGCGGATGGACCAGAACCAGTAGCGGCCCTGCGCATCGGTGCGAAAGCGTCCGCGCGCCTGCATCGTCGGCTCGCTGCTGAGCTGCACGTCGTACTTGCCGTGCCCGTCTCCGGACCACACGTCGAGCAGCGCGCCCGCGAGCGGCTGGCCGTCGCAGTCGGTCACGCGGCCCATGTAGAAGGTTGGCTCGCCCGTCGCGCCATTCGCGATGTCGCTGCCCAGCGGCACGTCGGGCGCGCCAGCCCAATAGAACGGGCCTTCGACGGTGGCCTCGGTCGCCTCGGTCGCGCCCTTTGCCTTGCTGGCGCGGGCCTGTGCCAGCGCGACCACCATCATCGACAGGCCCAGCGTGTCGGACAGCAGGATGAACTCGGGCCGCTTGTCGGTCGAGATCTGCCCCGTCGCGGTCAGGAAGTTCATGGCCGCGAGCCACTCTTCCGGCTGGAGGTCGACCTCGCGCGCGAAGGCATGAACGTGCTTGACCAGTGCGGTCATCAGCTGGCGCAGACGGGGATCGGGCGTCCTGGCGAAGGCCTCGAGAACGTCCCGCGTGATGCCGTCCTGGTTGTATTCCGACATGGCTTGTCTCCTGTTGCGCGCCGTACTTCGGCGTCGATTCGCGTCGGACGATAGGACGCCGACACAAAGCCCGCAAATGATGAATTTCCATCGATATCATCGATGGCATCGATCATTCGTGGGGGTTTTCATGGAGATGAGGCATCTGCGGTACTTCGTCGCGCTGAGCGATTGCCTGAGCTTCACGCGGGCGGCGGAACGCGTTCACGTCACGCAGTCCACCCTGTCGCACCAGATACGGCAGCTCGAAGAAGAGATCGGCCAGCCGCTGTTCGAACGCATCGGCAAGAAGGTGGTGACCACCGAGGCGGGTGAACTGCTGCGCGGCTTTGCTGCGCGTGCGCTGCGGGAGGTCGACCAGGGTGTGGCGCTGCTCAAGCCCGGCGCGGGCAACCTGACCGGCAGGGTTCGCATCGGCGCGACCCACACCTTCAACATCGGCCTGATTCCGGAGTGCGTGTCGCTGTTCCTGGCGCGCCATCCCACGGTGCGCATCAGCGTCGAGGAACTGTCGGCCGAGGTGATCTGCGATCGGCTGCAGGCCGGCGAACTCGATCTCGGCATTGCCTACCGGCCCGAGGATCCGAGCGACCTGTGGTTCGAGCCGCTCTACAACGAGGAGATGGTGTTCGTGGTGTCGAACAGCCATCCGCTCGCCGGCCGCAAGCGCATTCGCATGGTGGAACTGCACCGGCAGGACCTGGTGCTGATCTCGACCTCCTTCTCGACGCGGACCATGCTGGACGAATGCTTCAGGGCCTGCGGCGCGGAGCCGACGGTGGTCGCCGAGATGTCCACGGTCGCGCCCATGCTCGCTCTCGTCGCCCGCACGCAGATCGGTTCGATCGTTGCCATCAATGCCGTGCCCGAGGGCATGGCGGGCTTGACGGTGATCCCGCTGGAAAGCCCGACGCCGACGCGCACGCCCGGGATTCTTTGGCGACTCGGCGAGACGAAACCGGTCTTCGTCCAGTCGTTTGCGGTGATCTTGCGGAAGACGGCGCTCGGGAACAGCCTGCGGCGGGAAGTGCCGGGGCCGCGCCACGGCGAGAAGCGGTCTTCGCGACTTCGGAAATAGCCGCAGGGGCACCCACCTGCAGTTCCGCATGCGGGCTTTCTCTCCCACTTTCTCTCCTAATTGGTAGAGGCGAACTTGGATCCGAAGCAGTACTGTCTCTGCACATCGGAGGCGGGCCAGTCGGCGGAACCTCCTTCACAGGGGCTGGAGGTGCCATGACGGACTACAGACTTCGGTTCCACGCCGGCACGCTCGTCGCGCTTTTGGCGCTGGGTTGCGCGCTGTACTCGATGCAGGTCCGCGCCGGCACCTTCGACGACCTGAAGCAGGGGCTGAGCCAGAGTCTCGGGGAGGCTGCCAAGCGAAGCCTCGACGCGGCCCTCGGGAACCCTCCCTCCGGCAACGCCGCTCCGGCGTCCACCGCCCCCACGGCACCCGCTCAAACCCAAGCTCCTGTGAGCTCCCAAGTGGCGACAAAGACGATGCCGGGCAGTGGAAGCAATCCATCCGCTTCGGCGCAACCATCCGGCCAAGCCTCCTCCGGCTGCGCCAGGAGAAAACTCGCCGGCTCACAAAAGGAATTCAGGATGTTCCGCGGGTTCATGGAAATGGACGTCGTCAACGACTGCGACGGCGATCTGACCCTGCTGACCTACCAGAACTACAAGACGAGCCAGGAGGTTTGCAATGCGGCGTGGGTGCCTGCGCATTCCGTGAAGAAGATGATGCCGGTGGCCAGACTTTGCAGTACGAGGATGACGCTGCCGAAGTCGTCACCCTACGTCGTGCCATGCACCTGTCCAGATGGCACCAACATCGAGCTGACGGCAATGCAGCAAGCGAACTGAGATTCGCAATGAGCCGGTATACGTTTGTCCCTCGCCTCTTCCTGGTCGGAATCCTCTGCGCGGGCAGTCCCACGACAGGAACAGCCGCCACGTTCGACGACATGAAGGAGGGTCTCGCACAAAGCTTGAGCGACGCGATCAAGCGCAACGTCGATTCCGTCCTGGGCAATCAGCCGACCAGCAATCCTTCACCTGGCACTCAGCCTGAAACGGGGGCTGGCCAGCGGGCGCAGGCAGCGGCGCCGCCGCCGACCGCAGGTGGGGCCTCCGTGGCGGCCGGTAGCGCTCCGGGGCCGATGCCGGCGCGCGGCAAAGCCACGCCGGAGCAGATCGAGGCGGCCGTCGCCAAGTACCACGACAACTGCGCCGTTCACACGACCTACCTGAGAAATATGCACGACTGCGAATGCCTTACCCGAGGAGCGCGCGAAGCGCTGACGGCGCGCAAGAGCGTGGTGGTCTCTGTGGAAGAACAGTACCAACTCGGACAGACATGCGCGGCACCCAAGGAGACCATTTACGCCTGGGTCTACCAGACATGCGACGACTACATGCAGCACAAGCGGACCGATCACACGCAGTTTTGCGCCTGCACGGGAAACAGGTTCTCCGACGCCTTCCGTGCAAGCCCCAATTCGAACCTGCGCAAGGTTGAAGCCTTGCGCGCGGCGTCGATGAAGGCCTGCGGGCTCTGACCGCTACGGCAACCTGATCGGAACATCACGATGAAACGGTTCAATGGGAAGAGGATGCACAGTGCGCTCGTTGCGGTCCTGCTCGGGATGGCGCTTGGTCAGGCTGCACCTGCCGCGGGAGCATTCGACGAGTTGGGAAAGACACTTGGGAAGAGCGCCACCGATGCGCTTGGCAGGGCATTGGACAACGTGCTCCCAGGCCCATCGAAGAGCCCGCAGGATACGAGCACCTCGTCGCCCGGCGCGCCGCAGACACAACAGGCACAACAGGCACAGGCGTCACCACCCATCCCTCCAATTCAACAGCCGAAGTCCGCGTCAGGAGGATTCGTCCCGAAGCGGCCGTACTCGAGTGTGACGAGCAAGGGGAGCGCTTGCGTCTCCGTTTCGCCGACCCAGAACATGGAGCGCAGCCCCGATCAGCGGGCGACAAACAACTGTGGAGAAGAGGTCGTGCTGCTGTGGCATTCGACACTCGCCGTGACCCAGGAGCTCTGCGCCCAGACGCGACTCAAGCCCGGGAAGGGCGCCTTGATCGGCGAAAAATCGACTGTGATGGCCGCCTGTCGCCGCGGCACCGGAGACTCAGCGGTCGGAAGCAACGACTGCGCTTGTCCTCCGGGAATGTCTCTCTGACTGAGCCCAGGCACGCGCTTTGTCTGTCGGGATGTGCTCGGCATCTTCCGAGCTCTCGAGTAGACGTATTTTCTTACATCCCGTACATTTGCATCGAGTCGGGGGAAGAAGGTACACACGATGGGCAAGGTGGCGGGACCGCTGGACCAGCTTGGTTCGGTGATCGATTTGCTGTATGACGCGGCGCTCGATGACGGCCGATGGCGGGATCTTGCCGTGTCGGTCGCGGACGCCTTCGATTCTTCCAGTGCTGTGTTTAAAACCTTTGGAGGCCAGTCGGGACCTCGATTGGAAAGCGTGACGGAAAACCTGCGCGTCTCGGCGGGAGAGCAGTCGTGGGCGGAGCACTGGCATCGCAACGACCTGTGGGTCGAACGTTCTTCGCAGTTCGACATGGGCCATGTCTTCACCAGCCAGAGCCTGATGCCCGATACCCAATTCGAACGCACGGGGTTCTATCAGGATTGGACGAGGAGACTCGACATCTATCAC
This sequence comes from Variovorax sp. 05L425, assembly GCF_056397705.1. Classification (NCBI taxonomy): domain Bacteria; kingdom Pseudomonadati; phylum Pseudomonadota; class Betaproteobacteria; order Burkholderiales; family Comamonadaceae; genus Variovorax; species Variovorax sp. 05L425. The sequence continues at coordinate 83,211 of NZ_JBFTNY010000017.1, forward strand.
ATGGTGGGCGTGCTGTTTCCAACCAGTCATGGAGAGATCGGCGTCCTGGGGGTGCACCGGCCTCGTGCCGCCGGCTGCTACGCCGACGCCGATCGCCTTCGACTCGGTGCCCTGTTTCCGCATGTGCGACGGGCGCTCGGATTGCGCGAAAGGCTCCGCGGAACCGGGTTGGCGCAGAGTGCCGCGGTCGACGCCATCGAGCGAATCGAGACCGGGGTGCTGGTCGTCGATGCCTCCTGCACCGTGGTGTATGCGAATCGGGCTGTCGAACGCCTGCTGCAATCGGCGCTCGAGATCCGGGCGACGGGGGGTCGGTTGCGCCTGAACGATCCCGCAGCGAACAACCGGCTGATGCGGCTGGTCCGGGAGGCCGTGCAAACCGCAGGAGGGAAGCCCAATACGCCGGGGGCGCCACTGGCTGTGGCGCGTCCGGGGCGATTGCCCATCACGCTGTTGATTTCACCTTGGCGCGCCGCCTGGGCGCCGACGGATGTCGTGATGCCCGCCGCAATGATTTTTGTCCGTGATCCGGAACATTCGGGGTCGGCCGCGGCCCTGACATTGCGCGAGTTGTTCGGCATGACCCGAGCCGAAGCCGCGATTGCGGTGGCTCTCAGCGAAGGCCGGTCGTTGGAAGAGATTGCCGTCGCCCTTGGCGTGGGCCTCGGCACGGTGCGCACGCATCTCAAGAAGGTGCTGACCAAGACGGGCACTCGTCGACAAGCCGCGCTGGTCGCCCTGCTGGCACGCAGCGTGGCGGGCATCTCGGTGCATCTGTGATTTCTCTCCTGTTTGGGAGACGCCCGATCGACAGCAGGGTCGTAAATTGGGGATTCATGAATATGCTCTTGGGCCGATTTGCTCCCGCGTGCGCTGTCAGCTACGAGCGGTGGGCCGCCGCCGGATTGCTGCTCGCGATCAGCACGGCCGTCCAGGCACAACCCGCGATGCCGCCTGGATTCGAGCCTCAGGTCAGCGCCTGGGTCATGGGATCGATTTTCTTGCGCAGGGGCGAGCAGTCATACGGCTTCTACACCTCGTTGAGTGTGGGCAACCGCCCCAATGCAGGCGGCATCGCAGCGTTCGCCGCCGACGACGCGGGAAATGTGACTTGGATGGGGCAAACCGACTACGTACCCAATCAAACGCTGGCGTCCGCGAAGCGGAAATTCGCAACGCCGACGCCGCCACTCAAAGGGGAGGAGATCCCGAGATACCTGATGGTCTGCAGCTGGGCACTCGACGATGCCCGCAAGCTCTCAGGGCCGATCCTGGTCGGATACGCGGAACGCGATGATGTAAGAACTTCTGTATCGAAGGATCCCAAGGTATCGGAGAGCATCACCGTTCATTGGGCGCCGATCCCTTCGGCCAGGGCCAAGGCGAAATTTGCAAAAGCGGACTACTGCGGGGAAGTCGCAAGGACCAAGACCGTGCTGGCTCCGCATTGGCTCCAGGATCAAAAGGACAAATAGCAAGTTGGCCGTTTCGCTTCCACCTCTGGAAGCGCGAGCGAACTCGACATCGAGCCGCCGCATAGCTTTCGGTAGCCGCTACCGCACGCTCTCCGCCGCCCGCAACGCATCCAGAAACCCCTCCCGCCACCAATGCACATCCTGCTCGCGAATCCGCGCCAGCAGCTTCTGATGCCGCTCCCGGCGTTCTTCCAGCGGCATCTGCAGCGCCTGCTGCACGGTCTCCGCGGTGCCGTGGGTGTCGTAGGGGTTCACCAACAGCGCCTCCCTGAGTTGCTCGGCCGCCCCGGCAAAGCGTGACAGGACCAGCACGCCCGGATCCGCCGGATCCTGCGCGGCGATGTATTCCTTCGCGACGAGGTTCATGCCGTCGCGCAGCGGCGTGACGAGGCCCACCGCCGCCGCGCGGCACAGGCCCGGCACACGCTTGCGCGCGACCATGCGGTGGATGTAGCGCACCGGCATCCAGTCGAGCTCGCCGAAATCACCATTGATGGCGCCGCACAGTGACTCCAGTTCGCGCCGGATGTCGCCATAGGCATCGACCGTTTCGCGTGTCGGCGACGCGATCTGGATCAGCGTCGCGCTGCGGCGGTTCTCGGGATAGTTGGCCAGCAGCTCGCGGAACGAGCGCACCCGCTGCGGAATGCCCTTGGAGTAGTCGAGCCGGTCGATGCCCAGCAGCAGGCGGCGGCTCGAATACTCGCGCTTCATGGTCTCGTACATGTCGCGCGATTCCTTCGCGTGCGTGAGCGCGGCGAACTCGTCGACATCGATGCCGATCGGGAAGGCGTTGCAGCGCACTGTCTGGCCGTAGGCGCGATAGAGGTGATTGCCGAGAGCCTCGCCGTGCGCCTCGTTCTGCACGTAGTGCTCGAAATGCTGCACGTCCTGATGGGCCTGGAAGCCGATCAGGTCGTAGGCAAACAGCGAGCGCATGAGCCATTCGTGCTGCGGTACCGCCGCGATGATGATCTGCGGCGGCAGCGGGATGTGCAGGAAGAAGCCGATGCGTTGCCTGCAACCCATCGCGCGCAGCTCTGCCGCCAGCGGGATCAGGTGGTAGTCGTGCACCCAGATGATGTCGTCGTCCTTCAGCAGCGGCATCAGCTTGCGGGCGAACAACTGGTTGACGCGCCGGTAGCCGCCGATGAAGCCGGCGTCGAAGTGCGCCAGATCCAGGCGGTTGTGGAACACCGGCCACAGCACGTCGTTGCTGTAGCCGAGGTAGTAGCTGTCGTGGTCATCGCGGCTCAGGTCGATGGTGGCGAGCGTGACCTTGCCCGCCTGCTGCCGATGAAGTTCACCCTCGCCGGTGGGGCCTTCCTCGACGATCGACCCGCTCCAGCCGAACCAGAGGCCACCGCTTTGCTGAAGGCTATCGCCGAGTGCAACGGCCAGCCCGCCGGCAGCCGGCCTGCGCGGATCGGCCACTCGATTGGAGACCACGACCAGTCGACTCATGTTCTCCATGCGACCGCCGCCGGGCAGGGGCGCGTTCATATGCACGAATCCCAGGGCGCCGACAGCCTCACCGCGGCGTTGATGATCCCCACCATCGAATAGGTCTGCGGGAAGTTGCCCCACATCTCGCCGGTGACGGGATGCGTGTCTTCGGACAGCAGACCGAGCGGATTGCGCGCAGCCAGCATGGTCTCGAAGATCTGCCGCGCCTCGGCCTTGCGACCGATCTTCGCGAGTGCGTCGATGCGCCAGAAGGTGCAGATGTTGAAGGCGGTCTCGGGCTTGCCGAAGTCGTCGGCCGCTTCGTAGCGGCGCATGTAGGGACCATCGCAAAGCGACTTTTCCATGGCCTCGACGGTCGAGACGAAGCGCGGGTCGCGCGCGTCGACCAGGCCGACTTCGGCCATCAGCAGGATGCTCGCATCGAGTTCATGGCCGCCGAAGCTTTCTGCGAAGGCCTGGCGTTCCTCGCACCACGACTTGGCAAGGATTTCTTCGCGCATGCGCGAGGAGTGGCCGTGCCAGTAGGCCGCGCGTTCCGCCAGCCCGAGGGCGCGCGCGATCTTGGCAAGTCGGTCGCAGGCGGCCCAGCTCATCAGCGCCGAACTGGTGTGCACGCGAGCGCGCGTGCGCAACTCCCACATGCCGGCGTCCGGCGTGCCGTAGACGCGCAGGGCCTGCTCGCCTACCGCCTCGAGATACGGAAACTCAGCCACGCCGCCCCTGCTCAGCAGGCGATGGTCATGAAAAGCCTGCGCCGCACCGAGGACGATGTTGCCGTACACGTCATGCTGGAAGTGCTCCTGTGCCTGGTTGCCGACGCGCACAGGTCCCATGCCGCGATAGCCGCTCAGGCTCTCGACGAAGGATTCAGGCAGTTCGCCCTCCAGCCCGATGCCGTAGAGCGGCTGGATGTGCTCGCCGCGCGAACCGATCACCACGTTGGATAGCCAGCGGAGATAGTCCTCCATCGTGCCGACTTCCGAGAGGCTGTTGAGCGCGCGCACCACGAAGAAGGCATCGCGCAGCCAGCAGTAGCGGTAGTCCCAGTTGCGCTGGCTGCCGGGCGCTTCGGGAATGCTGGTGGTCATCGCGGCGACGATCGCGCCGGTGTCTTCGTAGAGCGAGAGCTTCAACGTGATGGCGGCGCGGATCACCGCTTCCTGGTATTCGAAGGGAATCGCGAGTCGCTTGCTCCAGGTGCGCCAGTACGCGATGGTTTCCTGTTCAAAATGCCGCGCCGTGTCGGCGATGCCGTCGTTCAGCGTTTCGTCGGCACCCAGCACGAAGTTGTACTCCCGCGAGAGCACGAAGGGCCGGCGCGCAAGAATGTGCGAGACCGAGGCGTCGGTGTTCAGCCGCAGCGTGAAGTCGGGCCCGACGTAGCGGATGTGGTTGCTGCCGCGCGTGATGGTCGGTGCCATGCCGCCCCACTGGAAGCGCGGCGCGAGCGAGACGCGGATGCGCGGCGTGCCGATGATGGGCTTGACCCGGCGCACCATCGTGAGCGGCCTGAAGTAGCGCGAGCGGCTGTGAAAGCGCGGCGCCAGGTCCGTGATCTCGATGCCCTGGCCCGCGGAGTCGAACAACTGGGTGCGCAACACCGCGGTGTTCGGTTCGTACCACTGCTTGGACGATGCAAAGTCTTCGAGTTCGATGGCCCAGGCGCTTGCATCGTCGCCCGTGTGCAGCAGCGCATTGAAGACGGGATCGCCGTCGAAGCGCGGAAGGCAGCACCACACCACGCGGCCGCGTTCGTCGACCAGCGCGCTGTACGCGCAGTTGCCGATCACGCCGACATTGAGCGAGGGGTCGGCCGGCGGCCCGAAGCCGGTGCGCGCGGACGGCGCGGTCAGGGCTTCCGGATGTTCCGGCATCGTGTCGCTCGCACCTGCGGCGCCGGCGAGGGCCTGACCCGCTCGATCGGGCGCTTCGGTTTCGATTTCTTTTTGGAGGGTCGTCATGCCGGTTTCCTCGGGGTTGCGGATCACGGCGTTGCGAGCAAGTCCCGCGCCGCCACGAGCCATTCGAAGAGCTCGCGCGGCGATTCGAGCCGATGCAGCGCCTGGCTGGGGCCCGGGCCGACCTTGATCGCCACGCCGCCGAGCGGCTGCACGACGCTGAAACCGTTCTCGTCGGTCGTGTCGTCGCCCGCGAACACGGGCACGCGGCCGGCGAAAGGCGCTTCGTGCATGAACGCATCGATCGCGATGCCCTTGTTGATGCCTGCGGGCTTCACCTCGAAGACGAACTTGCCGTGCATCAATTCCAGCTGCGGCTGGCCGTCGATCACGCGCGCCATCGCGTCGCGGCAGACGGCTTCGAGTTGCGGTGCGAGCCGGTAGTGCAGGGCGATGGCGGCGTGCTTGCGCTCCACCAGCAGGCCCTCGTGCACACGTGCAAGCTCGTTGGCCACGTCGAGAACCTTCTTGAGATCGGGCGCGCGCTGTTCCTGCATCTGGCCGTCCGCATCGCGGCGCTGGACGCCGTGCTCGCCGGCGGCGGGCAGGCGCAGGGGCGCGAGAAAGCGGTCGATGACGTCGATCTGCCGACCCGAGACGACGGCCAGCGCACCGCCCAGGAGGTCATGGAGATCGCCGAGCAGCGGGATGAGCGCAGGTGGCACATGCACGGCCTCCGGGGTCTCTGCGAGCGCCACCAGGGTGCCGTCGAAGTCGAGGAAGAGCGCAGCGTCGGTGGGGAGTCTGGGTGGCGTCTGCATGGAGGGAAAACCATAGCAGACTCCCGCCGCGCAGCGCGTCGGCCAAAACCGCCAATCCAACTTCAGGAGTAGGGGCGAAGGCCTTCTGCCACGGCGGCCACGCGGGCACGGGTGATCGCATCGCCGATTTTCGGTCCGGTCGCGCCCGCCGCCAGCGCCTCGCGCGCAATGGGCTCGGTGGACACCGATTGCGCCGCGGCGAGTGCCGCCGCCAAGCGCTCGCGCGGGGGATAGGGCTGGTTTTCGAGGCCCAGCCGTCCGCGTGCATCGCACTCGCAGGCCTGGAGGACCTCGTCGAAGCGCTGCGGCTTGCGGAAAGCATCGCAGCGCTCCAGCAGCCGGACCACGGCCGCGGCGTTGAGATCACCGCTGCGGTGGATGTTGCCGTGCTCGCGTGCCACCACGTCGGCCAGCTCGCGAATGTCGACGGGCACGCGCCAGCGATCGCACACCGCCCGCAGGAGCCTGGCGCTGCGCTGCTCATGGCCGGTATGCCGGGGAAGCACGTCGGTCGGCGTCGTGCCTTTGCCGAGGTCATGAACCAGGCAGGCAAAGCGGACCGACAGCGGCGCGTGGAGGTGTGCGGCCATGTCGAGCACCATCATCAGGTGCACGCCGGTATCGACCTCGGGGTGATGCGTTTCGGGCTGCGGGACGCCCCAGAGCCGCTCAACTTCCGGCAACAGCACGGCGAGGGCGCCGCACTCGCGCAGCAACTCGAACATGCGCGAAGGCTTCGCTTCCATCAGGCCGCGCGAGAGTTCCTGCCAGACACGCTCGGGCACCAATGCATCGACTTCGCCGGCCTCGACCATCGCGCGCATGAGTGCCATGGTGTCCGGCGCAACCCGGAAGTCGTCGAAGCGCGCCGCGAATCGCGCGACGCGCAGGATGCGCACCGGGTCCTCGCGGAAGGCATCGGTCACGTGGCGCAGGCATTTCTCCCGCAGGTCGCGCTGGCCGTCGAAGGGGTCGACGAGTTCCGTCGGGTCTACGTCGAGCCGGTCGGATGCGCCGATCCTGTCCGCCGGCAGCGCAATGGCGTTGATCGTCAGGTCGCGCCGTGCGAGATCTTGTTCCAGCGTGACGTCGGGCGCCGCATGGACGACGAAGCCGCGATAGCCCGGCGCGCTCTTGCGCTCGGTGCGTGCCAGCGCGTACTCCTCGCGCGTTTCCGGATGAAGGAAGACGGGAAAGTCGCGGCCGACGGGCAGATAGCCTCGCGCGACCATCTGCTCCGGCGTGGCGCCGACCACCACCCAGTCGTGGTCGCTGCCGGGCCGGCCCAGCAGCGCATCGCGGATCGCACCGCCGACGAGATAGATTTGCATGCGCGCAGTGTAGGGCGGCGCGCCTGGGCGGTGCGCGATCGGTTCAGGGCGCCAGGCGGTAGGGTTCGTCGGCGACGACGAAGTCCTTTTCGAGGAGGGCCTCGTCCATCCACGCCTTCACGCCCGGCAGCGCGCGAATGCGCTCGACGTACGCCGAGATCGCTGCAGGCACGGGCAGCCCGAAGGTCATGATGCGCATGCACACGGGCGCGAAGTAGGCGTCGGCAATGCTGAATTCGCCGAACAGCATGGGGCCGCCGCTCGCTTCGAGCAGGCCGCTCCAGAGCTGCACGATGCGATCGAGGTCCGCGCGCACGCCAGGCTGGTCGCGAAGGATGATCTGGCCCTGCTGCCGGAGGTCGGCCTCGATGTTCATCGTGCAATGGGTGCGCAGCATGCCGAAGCCCGCATGCATCTCGGCGCATGCGCTGCGCGCCTGCGCACGCCGGGCGCGGTCGGCGGGCCACAGTTTCTTGTCGGGATAGGTCTCGGCGAGGAATTCGCAGATCGCGAGCGTGTCGTAGACGACGATGTCGCCGTCCTTCAGCACCGGCACCGTTCCTGTCGGATTGAGCGGCAGGATGGTGTGCTTGAACTTCGAGTCCTCGCCGAAGGAGTCGAAGCGCAGCATGACCTCATCGAAAGCGATGCCCGCCTGCTTCATGACCACCCAGGGCCGCATGGACCAGGACGAGTAGTTCTTGTTGCCGATGTAGAGCTGTGGCATGGCGGGGTCTCCAGAAGTCGGAAGTGGTGCAAAGCCTTCGATGCTAGCTGCGGCCTCCGGGGTGATTGATGCAATCACGGCCCGGAATTGATGCTCAGCGGTGCAGGGTGTCCCGGGAGGTCGGCGGCGCCAGGTCGACCCGTTGCGGCAGCTCGGGCGCGTTGCCGTGCCAGCGGCGCACTGCGCGCTGGAAGAACATGCTGTTCGGAATCTTGAGCGTCGTGCCCCCTTGGGCGCTGCCGCTTTCTTCCAGCGTCGTGAAGATCAGGTTGATGTCCAACACACGGCCCTTGAGGCCCGGCTTCTCTCCGTTCTCCAGCACTTCGACCGTGTCGCCGGGCCAGAACATGCGCGTGGTGAAGATCAGCAGCGCGCAGAAGATGTTCGACAACACGCTCCAGGCCGCGAAGAAGGCCACGGCGCCGACGGCGGCAAAGCTCGTGAAGGCGGTCCATAGCACGGTGCCCGAGACGCCCAGCCGCTCCAGGCCCCACATGAGCGCGCCGCCATAGATCAGGAAACCGGCCGTGCGGCGAGTGACCATGGCCACGTTGTGGGGCAATCGGTAGCCCGTGGTCACGCGCGCGATCAGCCGGCGCACGAAGCGATAGATCAGCCAGGCACCCAGGAGGATCAGCCCGACCTGCGCCGTCGGGACGATGATTTCCAGCCATTCGATGGCCCAGCCGGGCAATTGGGCGCGCAGGTTCTGCAGGGCATGGATCATGGCGGACCCTCACCCTTAGCGCGTAGGGCTGGTTCGCGGTTGCTCAAGGCAGGTCTTTGCTCGACTCTGGCTCGGCGGTATCGCGCGGGCCCACGCGGCCGAGCCTTTCCTTGAGCGACTGGGGCTTGCCGGTGATCAGTGCTGCGTAGTTGGTGGTGTTCGCCAGCACCTTCTTGACGTAGTCGCGCGTCTCGCTGAAAGGCACGTTCTCGGCCCAGATGGCGGCCTCCATCGTCGGCCCGTTGCGCCAGTTGCGCGGCCGGCCGGGGCCGGCGTTGTAGGCCGCGGCAGCCAGCGCCATGGAGCCGTCGAAGTCGTCGAGCGCGAGCTTCAGGTAGTTGGTGCCGATGGTGATGTTGGTCTCGTGGTCGTTGATCTGGCCCGGCGTGAAGTCGCTCATGCCGATCTTCTTGGCGGTCCAGCGTGCGGTGGCCGGCATGACCTGCATCAGACCCGAGGCGCCGACGCCCGAGCGGGCATCCATGATGAAGCGGCTTTCCTGGCGGATCAGGCCATAGACGTAGGCGGGATCGAGGCCGATCTCCCGGCTCTTGCGCACCACCGTGTCGCGGAAGGGCATCGGGAAGCGCTGCTCGACATCGATCACACCCTTGGTGCGTTCGCTGGTGTTGATGCAACGATCCCATACCTCGCGCTGGCAGGCGAGATCCGCTGCGGCCAGCAGGTCCCGGTCGGTCATGCCGCCCGTGGTGTGCAGATTGGTGGCGTAGTTCCACTCGCGCGTGCCTTCGGGGCGCAAGCCGATCGAGATGGCGTAGAGCGCCCGGTTGAGCGCCGGGTTGTTGCGCGCCGCGTTCTTTTCTTCGGGCGTGAGCGGCGCCGGCCGCGTCGGCACGGTCGCACGCTGGCCCAGTTCTTCAAGGGCCAGCAGTTCGTAGAAGCCGCGTGTGCCGGAGATGCTCTCGTACAGCGTGCGGGCCTGGGCCCGGCGTTCGTCGCCGCCATATGAAGCCAGGGCGCGAGCCTTCCAGTAGACCCAGGCGGGATCCCGCTGCTGCGTCTCGCTCATGGCGTCGATGGCGGCCTGCACGATCTTCCAGTCGCCGGCGCGCAATGCGGCGCGCGCCTTCCAGGCGAGCATGTCGTCGGTGAGGTCGCTGTTCTTGGTGACGTTCGCGAAATAGCCGTTGGCCAGCGGCGAGAGCTTGCTCGCGGCTTGCCGTCCGATGGTGCCCCAGAGCCAGTTGCGCTCTTCGGCGGACATCATCGGGCTCCACTTGGCGTCGAATTGCGACGCGGCCATGTCGGGGTCGGCATTCGCCATCTTGATCAGCGCGAGCACCACCAGTTCGCGGCGCGACTTGGCCGCGACGACGGCCCGGCCGGCCAGGAACTTGCCGACGTTGGCGTTCATTTCGTCGAACAGCGGGATCGCATCGGGCGCCACCAGCATCACCGCGGCGCGAGCCGCCTGCGGCCGGTTCGCCTCGATGGCGAGGCGCGCCTTCTTCCAGGCATCGTTGGGCGACATCAGGCCTGCGCTGATCATGCGGTCCGCCGCCGTCAGGCAGCCGTCATCGAGGTCGCGCTGGCCGAACCAGTTGCGGCGTATTTCCTCCAACTGGCCGGGGGTGGCGGTGCCAGACTGCAAGGTCTCGACCAGGACGGCGTAGCAGCGCACCTGGGCATCGTCGTTCATGCGGAATGCCGGGTTCAGCGAGGTGAAGCCTTCCCAGTCGCGGCGCTGGCCGGCGAGCAGCAGCCAGTCATTGCGCAGGCGGTCCTCCTGGTAGGTGCCGGCGTACCGTGCGAGGAACTCCTGGATCTCCGGCAGGCTTACATCCTGCAGGCGAGCCTTCATTTCCCAGTAGGCGGCCCACGGTTCGAGCACATGGCCGCGTGCCTGCGGCAGCAGCGCCGTGAGGCGCGCCTTGTCGCCGCGCTGGGCGGCCTGTTTCATCTGGAGGAGGACGTCGTCGTTGCTGTTTTGCGCGTCGGCCGGCCGGGTCGTCGCGGCAATCACAAGGAACGAAAAAGCAAGAGTTGAAAGAGCACCGCGTCGGCGGCGGCGGACGGATGCCAAAATGCTTGCGAATTGCATCGGGGGATTATGGACAAGTCAAAGGGTGCCGACACCTCGGCAACTGCCACATTTCTCAAGTCTCAGTTGCGTGCGGCGCTGATCGAACAGCGCCTCGGCATGCCGGACCGCCTCGCGCGTTCCGATCTTCTGCAGCGCGTGATGCGGATCTGGCTCGTCGGGCGGCCGGATACCGTGATCGGCGCCTACTGGCCGATCAAGGGTGAATTCGATCCGTTGCCGGCGCTGCACCGCTGGAAGGAAGACGGCGAACTCCTGGACGAGCCGCAGCGCAGGCGCATCGGCCTGCCCGTCGTCAACCGGGTCCACAAGACGCTGGGCTTCCACGCGTGGTATCCGGGCTGCCCGATGGAAAACGATGCCTTCGACATCCCGAAGCCGAAGGAAACCGAGCTGATCGTGCCCACGCTGCTCTTCGTGCCCTGCCTGGGGTACAGCGCTGGCGGCTATCGCTTGGGTTACGGTGGCGGCTTTTATGACCGCACGCTCGCGGCGCTGGAGCCGAGACCGTTCACGGTCGGCCTGGGTTTCACCAATGGCTTCCTGGAGAACTTCGAACCAGAGGCGCACGACCTGCCACTCGATGCAATCCTGAACGACAACGGCGTCGTCTGGCCGATAGGTTGACCGGGCACGCGACGAGTCAATCCATCTGATCGATCGTGTCGGGGTCTGGCACCTCGCCGATCGTTTCCCGGGTGATCGCAGCCTGGGCCTGAAGCCATTCGTTGAAAGCCTGGATTTCAGGCCTTGGCGCGCTGCGCGGGCCGGTGATCAGCCAGTAGCCCATCGGTGAATCCATCCGGTGGTGCGGAAGCACCTCCACGAGGTCGCCGTTTGCCAGGCTTTCCGCGATAAGCGAGCTTCGCGCCAGAACCACGCCCTGGCCGGTCAGGGCGGCCTGCACCATCTGGTAGGCATAGTTGAAGTACAGCCAGCGCCGCGGCTGCGCGCGCGACATGTTGTTGACCTCGAACCAGCGGCGCCAGGTGAGCCATTCGAGGTGGGTGCGGTGCGCGTCTCCCGCTTCGATGAGCGTGAAGCCGGCGATGTCCGCCGGCGACTTGATCGGCGGATTGGTCTTGATGAGCCAAGGGCTTGCCACCGGCGTGATGTTCTCGCCGAACAGGCGCAGGGCGCCGGCCGGCATGTTCTCTCGCGGGCCGTAGCGCAGGGCGATGTCGACATCAGCGATGTCCAGGTCGAGCGCCGCGTCGCTGGCGTCGATGCGGATGTCGATCTCGGGGTTGTCGCGCTGAAACGCCTCCAGGCGCGGAATCAGCCACATCGAGGCGAACGATGCGAAGGTCGTGAGCGACACGCTCTTGCGCCCGGCGTTCTGACGGATCTGACGCACTGTACCGTCGATGCGCGGCAACGACTGCTGAACCGCCAGCAGCAATTGCGCACCGGCGCTCGTCAATTCGACCGCCCGCGTGTGCCGCAGGAAGAGACCCACGCCGACCTCCTCCTCCAGTGACTGGATCTGACGGCTCACGGCCGACTGGGTCAACGCCATTTCCTCGGCCGCGGCCCGAAAGTTCAGGTGGCGGGCGACCGCCTCGAAGGCGCGAAGGTGGCCGGCCGAAATCGGTCTGGACCGCAGATGGGTTTGCGAATGGAGCATGTCTGTCGGCCTTCGACGATGGGTGGATTGATGCGAATCCGGAATCAGTAGGCTACCGCGTTTTCATTGGACCGCCAACGACGGAGGGCAGATCATTCATTCCCGAAGCGCGCCATTTGCGTGCTCAATATCAAGGAGTCGAACATGTCTGCCGTCTGCACCTCCACCTCGCCGTCTTCCATTGCATTGGGCCGTCCGGCCACCGTGCCTTCGGCCGTGCGCCGTGGGGCATGGCAACTCGAGGCCGGCCATGCGATGAGTCTGAAGGCAACGAGCGCCAGCGTGCTGCGCGTCCGGCAAGGCCGGGTGTGGGTCACGCGCGACGCCACCGCCCAATGGGGAAGCGAAGACCTGGTGCTGGCACCGGGTGAGTCGATCACCGTGGCGGCGGGCCAGCGCATCGTCATGGAGCCCTGGGACGGCAACGGCGCGACCTACAGCTGGGACGCCGTCCAGGCCGCACCCAGGGGCTGAGCGCCTCAGCCGGCGATATCGAAGCGGGAGCGCAGCGCGATGAAGCGCTCGAGCGCCTCCCTGCCGTGGAGATCATGAAGGTCCGCCAGATCTTCGTGGTCTTCCACTTCCGCCAGGCCCATCTCGAAGCGCTGGTAGCGGCGTTTCAGCAGCGTGCCCTCATACAGGATGCGCACATCCGAATGCCGCCGGTCGGCTGCCAGGCGGCGCATCAGCGAAATCACTGGCTCCGGCGGCCCCTCGAGATGCTGGCAGAAGCGCAATCCGTCAAATACCAGCAGGCCGGTGATCCCTTCCTGGGCGTTCCGGGCGCGGGCCAGGGTCACGATGTGGCCCACCACGGTGGTCGACTGATCGGGGGCGAGTCGGCTGCAATAGAGGATTTCCTGAAGTTCCATCGGCTGTCGGGGAGAGAAGGCGAGCGGAGTGTAGGAGCCGGACTCGAACGGCGAAATGTCAAAAGACACTCAGGACAGCGGCAGTTTCGCGGGCCTATAGTGCCGACGTGAAATTCGAGGACTATCCGGCGCCCGCCGTTCCCCCTTGCGGTGACCACCCCTGCGATCAGTGCGGCCTGCGCGCGAATCCCGCCTTCCTCCAGGTATCCCCGGCCGAAGTGCGCGCCATCGAGGCGTTCCGACGCGGTTCGCGCCTTGTCGAAGCCGGAAGACCCATCATCGAGGAGTACCGCCCCGGTCCCCATCTCTTCACGCTCTACGGCGGCTGGGCCTTTCGCTTCAAGACGCTCAGCGACGGCCGCCGGCAGATATTGAGCTTTCTGCTGCCGGGCGATTTCATCGGACTGCAGGACGAATTTGCCGACGGTTATACGCACGGCGTCGAGGCCGTGACCGACGTCACCCTTTGCATGTTCGACCGCGACGAGCTCTGGGACCTGTTCCATGCGCATCCAAAGCTGGGCTACGAAATCACTTGGCTCGCCGCGCGGGAGGAGAAGATGGTGGACGACAACCTCGTCACCGCCGGCAGGCGCAACGCGAACGAAAGAGTCGCGATGCTGCTGATGCATCTCTATCGCCGTGCGCAGCGGGTCGGCATGGTGCGCGACGGCTGGGTCGAATTCCCGTTCAACCAGCAGCACATCGCCGACGCGCTCGGGTTGTCTCTCGTCCACACCAACAAGACCTTGCGGCGACTGCGGCACCTGAACCTGCATCGCCTCGAAGGCGGCTGGCTGCGCATCCTCGATCCGAAGGCGCTGGAATCGCTGGGCGACTACTTCGAGCGGCCGCTGCGTCCGGTGCCGCTGATCTGACGGCTCTGGCGGTCTTTGCGCAGGAGCGCACGCCGCCCGGCAATATCGATGCGCCTGCGTCATCGATATCGCTTATCGTCAGGTCCCTTCCTGACACTATTGCATCGCCTCATCTGATGAACCTGCTCTCCCGGCTGCGCCAGATCGCCACGGTTGGCGGCGTCGAATCGCTTGGCGTGGCCGTCGGCGGCGTCTCCGGACTGCTCATCGTCAACGTGCTGCCCAAGGACCAGTACGCCGCCTACACCTTTCTGGCCGCTTGCATGATGCTGGTTCTGGGAGTGACCGATCTGGGGCTGGCTCACTGCTGCATGCCGGTGGTCGGGCAGCGTTCGAATGAGGTTCCGTGGGTGGTCGGCGCGTGTCAGCAGGTGTTCCGCAAGCGCTGGCTGCTGCTGGGCCTGGGTCTGTTGCTGGTGGTGCCCTACTGGTTCCTCACCTCCCGCCAGCACGGCTGGTTCGGGCCGGCTTATTTCCTTGCGTCAGCGCTGATGCTCACGGTCGTTCTTCTGGCGCTGCGGGAGCACTACGGCGGCACCATCCTGGTGATTCTTGGGCACATCCCCAGCCTGAATCGCATCGGCTTCACTTCGAGCCTCGTGCGGATCACGTTTGTCGGCACCGTCCTGTTGCTTCCGACGACCTCATGGACCGTGGCCGGTGTCGTGGCGGCCACGGCCGCGACGAGCATCGTGAGCGTCATGTTCTTTCGCCACGAGTTCAGGGTGCACGAAATCGGCGATTCAAGGCTGGATGCCGACGATGCCCGGCGCGTCGATGCCCAGGTGATCCAGATTGCCAAGCCCCTGGTACTCCCGGCGATCTTCTACCAGGTGCAGGGCGTCGTGACGGTGTTCCTGGTGTCGCTCTTCGGCACGTCGAACATGATGGCGGAAGTGGGTGCCTTCGGGCGCCTGAGCATGGTGCTGATCGTCGTCGATCGTGTCACCGGCATCCTTCTGTTTCCGGCCATTGCCCGCTCGCCCACGGGCACGCGGCTGCAGTCCATCGTGCTCAGGGCGCATCTGGCTTATCTTTGCACGATGGGACTGGCGCTGTTGACCTCGATCTACTTTCCCCAGTACTGGATCCTGCTGCTGGGCTCGAAATACAGCAGCCTGACGCCGCTGGTATGGATGGTGTTCCTCTCATCGATGCTGCAGAGCGCATCAGGCTTCGCCTTCCGTTCGCTGACGGTGCGTGGGGCGACGTCGGGGCAGAGCTACAGCATCCTGGTGACGCTGACCATCCAGGTTCTCTATCTGGCAGTGATTGGTGTGACCGATCTTCGCTCGGTCCTCGGGTTCGGCATCGCGACCAGCGTGGCCAATTTCGGCTACCAGTACGCGCTCCTCACGATGCGCTGGAGGCAGTGGCGGATGGGGCCGGCTCAGGCTCGCTTGTAGATTCGTCCGATGGCCGAGGCAATCTTGAGCGAGATTTGCCGTTTCGCGAGATCGCCGTCGGAATACACCTTGATGGGCGCATTGGCGAAGCGGTAGTACCACTTGCTGGCCATCGATGGCGGCTTGCCCCGCAGCGCTTGGCGGATATGCCCGCCGTGCCATGGTTTCACCGAACCGATGGCGTGCGAGAGGTAATACCCGCCGGGCGCGAAATCCATTGCCTCAGGCCCCGCCGTGTTCAGCGGCGCGTCGCATACCGTGAGGGCGAAGTTCATGGCATCCTGGTCCGTCGAATGGAAGAGTGCGGCCGGGCCTCCTGCCTTGAGGTGCTTGATGCCGGCGTTGTAGGCCAGGACGATCTCGCACAGATGGCGCCACAGGGCCAGGAACTCGAAGTGCTCGCGCGAAACGGCAATGAAACCGGAGTTGTAGTAGCGCTCGAGCGCGCGCCGGGGCGTGATGCCGTGCGGCTCGAAGAAACGGTTCCACAGCAGGCGCTTGGGATGTCGCGCCGGGAAGCTCCAGTTGATGTCCTCGGTAAGCGAAATGCCGTCTTCGGTGAACCATCCCGTGAACGAGGACCAGTCGTACTTCACGACGATATCGGGATCGAGATAGGCAACGACGGTCGATGCCGGTGCATGCCGCTCGAATACTTCGCGAATGAAAGTGGGTTTGTAGTAGGCGAAATGCAGCGGCGTGTCGAGTTCGACCATGCATAGGGCGAGCGTCTGCGCGACCTGCAGCCGGCCCGTGGAACGATCGAAGGATGGCGATTGCGTGATCCAGCTCGGCAGCGCACCGCGATAGCCGACCCAGAGGTCGCCCTCGTAGCCGGCGGCGATCAGCGAATTCGACAGCGCTGCAACCCCGAAATGGTAGTTGCCTTCGAAGAGCGTGCAGAGCGTGATGTTCATGGGTAGTGGAGGTAAGGCGCGTTCGAGTGTAAACAGATGTCGTACGCCGGCGATCGGTGCATTTCGCAGCGCATTGCCGAGTGCGGACGCGTCGATAATCCGCGCCAATCGCGCCAGTTCGCGCGAAGCATTCGGAAAAGTGGCATGAATCAGACTCCGCAGCACAACCAGGAACCTCTCGACATCGTCATCATGGCTGCCGGCAAAGGCACGCGCATGAAGAGCAGCCTGCCCAAGGTGCTGCACCGCCTGGGTGGCCGGTCGCTCGTGGCGCATGTGATCGACACCGCCACCCGCGTTGGCGCGCGCAACATCGTCGTCGTGACCGGGCACGGCGCGGCCGATGTCGAATCGGCCCTCGACGGCGCCGTGCCGGGCGTGACGCCTCTTTTCGCGCGCCAGATTCCGCAGTTGGGCACCGGCCATGCGATGCAGCAGGCGATGCCGCTGCTGCCAGACGACGGCACGGTGGTGGTGCTCTCCGGTGACGTTCCGCTCATCGGCGAGTCCACTTTGCGCGCGCTGGTCGCGGAAAGCGCAGGGCGACGGCTGGCGCTGCTGACCATCCAGGTCGACAAGCCGACCGGCTATGGCCGCATCGTGCGGGCGCTGGGCCAGGAGACGGAGGGCGAAGTGCTCGCCATCGTCGAGGAAAAGGATGCGAATGAAGGCCAGCGCGCCATCAACGAGATCTACAGCGGCGTCATGGCGGTGCCCGCCCGGCTCCTGAAAACCTGGCTCACGCGGCTCGACAACAAGAACGCGCAGGGCGAGTACTACCTGACCGACGTCGTCGGCTTTGCTACGGTCGACGGCGTGCCGGTGGTCGCGCATCGCACTGACGATGCCCTGCAGGTGGCCGGCGTGAACAGCCCCGCGCAGCTGGCCGCGCTGGAGCGCGCCTACCAACTGCGCCAGGCCGATGCGCTGATGGCGCAGGGTGTTCGGCTGGCCGACCCTGCGCGCTTCGACTTGCGCGGCACGCTGGCTTGCGAAGCGGACGTCGAGATCGACGTCAACTGCGTGTTCGAGGGGGCAGTCTCACTGGGTGCGGGCGTGCGCATCGGCGCCAACTGCGTCATCGCCAATGCGCGCATCGAGACCGGATCGGTGATCCATCCCTTCACCCACATCGATGGCGAAAAGGCCGGCGTGACGGTGGGCGCGGGCTCGCTGGTCGGGCCGTTCGCGCGCCTGCGGCCCGGGGCGCGCCTGGGCGCGGAAGTGCACATCGGCAACTTCGTGGAAGTCAAGAATTCGACGCTCGCGGCGGGCGCGAAGGCCAATCACCTTGCCTATCTGGGTGACGCCACGGTGGGCCAGCGCGTCAACTACGGCGCCGGGAGCATCACGGCCAACTACGACGGCGCCAACAAGCACCGCACCGTTATCGGCGACGACGTGCACGTGGGCAGCAATTGCGTGCTGGTCGCACCGGTCACGATCGGTGCGGGCGGCACGATCGGCGGCGGCTCGACCGTCACCAAGAGCACCGAGCCGGGTGCGCTGACGATCTCGCGCGCGCGGCAGACCAGCTTCGCGAACTGGCAGCGTCCGAAGAAGGTGCCCAAAGACTGAAGCGCCCGGTCAAGGCGTCATCCGCGGCGGGACAGCGGCAACGGCAACGGCAACTGCGGCGCGAACTTCGCCCGCTTGACGCTGAAGAAGGCCTTCACGTTGCGGACATTGGCATCGCTCGTGAAGAGCCTCTGCGCCAAGGCTTGGTAGCCGGGCATGTCGCGCACAGTGACGATCAATACGAAATCCGGTCCCGGTGAGACGCGATAGCACTGCTGGACCGCTTCGTCGGACGCAATGCGTTGCTCGAAGGCGTCGAGCGCGGATGCGTCCTGCCGATCCAGCGAAATCTCCACCACCGCGGTGAGCAGCGGAGCGATCCGGTCGGCGCGCAGGATCGCGACCTCGCTCTCGATCCATCCTGATTCGCGCAAGCGACGCAGGCGCCGCAGGCACGTGGGTGGCGAAATGCTGAAGCGTTCGGCCAGCGACTGGTTGCTTTGGGAGGCATCGCGTTGCAGCGCGTCGAGAAGACGCAGGTCGATGTCATCGAGATCTGTTATTTTCATTTCTATGGATCATAGTGAAATAAAAATTCACCAATCACGTCGCAAGTAATTTGATTCCATATATGGAAGAAATGAGAAGAGAAATTTCAATCGACGCGCCATAGGATTGCTCAACTTTCCAATCCCCAGGAGCAATTTCATGTGTGGCATCGTCGGCGCTGTTTCCGGTCGCGACATCGTTCCCATCCTCGTGCAGGGCCTGCAGCGTCTGGAATACCGCGGCTATGACTCCTGTGGCGTGGCCGTCCATGGCGATGGTCTGCAGCGCGCTCGCACCACGTCGCGCGTGGCCGACTTGCTGGCTCAAGTGCGAAACGATCATGTGGAAGGCACCACCGGCATCGCCCACACACGCTGGGCCACGCATGGCGCGCCTGCGGTCCACAATGCCCACCCTCATTTCAGCCATGGTCCCGGCGCGGACGCCGAGGCGGCGCGGCCCGGACGCATCGCGATCGTGCACAACGGCATCATCGAGAACCACGAGCCCCTGCGCGTCGCCCTGCAGGGCAAGGGCTATGCATTCGCCAGCCAGACCGATACCGAAGTCATCGCACACCTCGTCGACAGCCACTACGACGGAGACCTCTTCGAAGCCGTGAAGGCGAGCGTCAGGCAACTGCAGGGCGCCTACGCCATTGCAGTGATCTGCCGCGACGAGCCGCACCGCGTGGTCGGCGCGCGCGCCGGGTCGCCGCTGATCCTCGGCGTGGGCGCGGAGGAGGGCGAGAACTTCCTCGCCAGCGATGCGATGGCGCTCGCCGGTGTGACCGACCAGATCGTCTACCTCGAAGAAGGCGACGTGGTCGACATCCAGCCCGGCAAGTACTGGATCGTCGATCGCGCGCACAAGCCCGTGACCCGGTTGGTGCGTACCGTGCAGGCACACAGCGGCGCGGCCGAACTCGGTCCGTATCGCCACTACATGCAGAAGGAAATCTTCGAGCAGCCGCGCGCCATTGCCGACACGCTCGAAGGCGTGGAAGGCATCGTGCCCGAGCTCTTCGACGGTGTAGCGATCGACGGCGAGCCCGGCGCCGCCGCATGGCGCGTCTTCAGGGAAATCGACAAGGTCCTGATCCTGGCCTGCGGCACCAGCTACTACAGCGGCTGCACGGCAAAGTACTGGCTCGAAGGCATCGCCAAGATCCCCACCCAGGTCGAGATCGCGAGCGAATACCGCTACCGCGACTCCGTGCCAGACCCGAAGACGCTCGTCGTGACGATCAGCCAGTCGGGCGAAACGGCCGACACGCTGGCCGCGTTGAAGCACGCGCGCTCACTGGGCATGACGCAGACACTCACCGTCTGCAACGTCGCGACCAGCGCCATGGTGCGCGAGTGCAAGCTGGCCTACATCACGCGCGCGGGCGTCGAGATCGGGGTGGCTTCGACCAAGGCCTTCACGACGCAATTGGCGGGCCTCTTCCTGCTCACGCTGGCGCTCGCGCAATCGAAGGGCCGGTTGTCCGCAGTGGATGAAGTGCGCTACCTGAAAGAAATGCGGCATCTGCCGGTTGCACTGCAGTCGGTGCTCGCGTTGGAGCCGCAGATCATCAGCTGGGCGGAGGACTTCGCGCGCAAGGAAAACGCGTTGTTCCTCGGCCGGGGCCTGCACTACCCGATCGCGCTCGAAGGCGCGCTCAAGCTCAAGGAAGTGACCTACATCCATGCGGAAGCCTACGCGGCCGGTGAACTCAAGCACGGCCCCCTCGCGCTGGTCACCAGCGAGATGCCGGTGGTCACTGTCGCGCCCAACGACGCGCTGCTGGAGAAGCTCAAGAGCAACCTGCAGGAAGTGCGCGCACGCGGGGGCGTGCTGTATGTGCTGGCCGACGGCGACACGCGCATCGAGAGCAGCGAAGGCGTTCATGTGATCCGCATGCCCGAGCACTACGGCGCGTTGTCGCCGATGCTGCACGTGGTGCCGTTGCAGTTGCTGGCGTATCACACGGCATGTGCGCGGGGGACGGATGTCGACAAGCCACGCAACCTGGCCAAGAGCGTGACCGTGGAGTAGGTCCGCTCAGGTCCGCATCGGGGGGGAGGGAGGGAGAGAGAGGAGGAGGTGGGAGATGTCCTCCGCTCACAGCCAGTGCGCAGGCGTCTCCAGCGGCGTGCGCTCGATCGGATCGAGCACGGCGAGCCACGCGTCGACCTTGGGCATCTCCCAGCCGAAGAAGTAGTCGCAGGCGGCGAGCTTGCCGCGATGGAAGTCGCTGGCCTGGGAGCCCTTGAGCAGCTTGCTCGCTGCGACGGCCTGATCCAGCCACAGCCAGCCGACCACGACATGGCCGAATGCTTCGAGGTAGGGGCCCGCATTGGCGAGTTGCAGTTCGGCGTCTTCCAGCGCGTGGAGCTGGCGAGTGATGGTCCACAGCTTCACCCACGCCGCCTCGAGTGCGAGAGCGTGGTCCTGGAGGGAAGTCACGTGTGCCGCGGCGTTGACGGTGGGCGCGAGGCGCGCCGACAGGAGCTGCATGGCCCGTCCCTGCGCGACACGGGTCTTGCGGCCCAGCAGGTCGAGGGCCTGGATGCCGAAGGTGCCTTCGTGGATGGGATTGATGCGGTTGTCCCGATAGAACTGCTCGACGTTGTATTCACGGGTGTAGCCATAGCCGCCGTGCACCTGGATGGCCAGCTCGTTGGCGACCAGCCCCCATTGCGCGGGCCAGCTCTTGGCGATCGGTGTCAGCAGCTCGAGCAGAAGATGGGCGTCGTCGCGCTCTGCCGGATCTTCCAGCGAATGGACGTCGTCGTTGAGGCGCGCCGCGTACAGGCACAGCGCCAGCGCGCCGGAGGCGTAGGCCTTTTGCGCAAGCAGCATGCGGCGCACGTCGGTGTGTTGGATGATGGGCACCGGCGGCGATGCCGGATCGCGCTGGCTGCGCGTGCGGCCTTGGGTGCGCGTCTTCGCGTAGTCCAGTGCGTGCTGGTAGCCCGTGCAGGCGAGGGCGGCGGCGGTCAGACCCACGCTGATGCGGGCTTCGTTCATCATGTGGAACATGTAAGCGAGGCCTTTGCCGGGCTCGCCGACGATCTCGCCGATGGCGCCGGCCTCGCCTCCCGGCCTGAACTTTCCTTCACCGAAGTTGAGCAGGCAGTTGACCAGTCCGCGCTGGCCCATCTTGTGGTTCACGCCGGCCGGTACGACGTCGTTGCGCTCGCCCAGGCTGCCATCCTCGTTCACCAGTCGGCGCGGCGCAGTGAACAGCGAGATGCCCTGCACGCCGGGCGGGATCTGCCCGTTCGCATCGGGGATCTTGGCCAGCACGAGGTGCACGATGTTCTCCGACACCTCATGCTCGCCGCCCGAGATCCACATCTTGTTGCCGAAGAGGCGATAGCGGCCGTCGGGTTGGGGCACCGCTTTTGTGCGGATGTCGGCAAGGCTCGATCCGGCCTGCGGCTCGGAGAGGCACATGGTGCCGAAGAAGCGACCTTGCGCCATCGCGGGCACGTACTTCGCCACTTGCTCTGCTTTGCCATGCGCCATCAGCAGGTTGGCGTTGCCGATCGTCAGATAGGCATAGCCCGCAGTGGCGACGTTGGCGCCCATGAGGTAGGCCATCCCGGCGCGCTCTACCACCGAGGGCAGGCCCATGCCGCCCCATTCTTCGGGAAAGGCCGCGGCCATGAGCCCGGCCTCCGAGAACGCGCGCATGGCCACGCCGACTTCGTCGATGACGGTCACCGCCTCGCCATCGAACGAAGGTTCCTGGCTGTCGCTCTTCTTGTTGTGCGTGGCGAACAACTCGGTGGCGATCCTGGCGTAGGTGTCCAGGACCGATGCGTAGTCGAAACGGTCCTGCCCGGCAAAGCGGGGGCGCCGGGCGAGAGCATCGACCTTGAGCCAGTCGAAGAGGAGGAAGTCGAGGTCGCTGCGGGAGAGGATGAGTTCTTGGGTCATGCGGGCGGGGCGACCTGCGGTCGCGGGCTTCAGGTAGCCGGCAAGGAGACCACAGAAGGCTGGGCCTCGGCCCCACCCCAAAGTGAGGGGCCGCAGAAGCGGGCGTCCACGTAGGCTGCCCGGATGCAGGATTTCACGTTCAACACCACCCGCTCGTTGAAGGTTTTGCGTGGCGGCGCCGAAGGCGCCCCCCATCCCCAAAGGGTGGGGAATTCCGCGATGGCGCTCCTTAACCTGAAGGCATGTCTATCCAGCAGCCGATCAACATTCAGATGAGCGAAGAAGTCCTGGTCTACGAGAAGGTGGGCAAGACGGCGGTCATGACGCTGAACCGGCCCAAGTACAAGAACGCGCTCGATGAGTCGCTGCGGGCGGCGATGCCTGCGGCCATTCGCGCCGCGCGCCAGGATCCGTCGGTCGCCTCGGTGGTGCTGACGGGAGCCGGCGGCAGTTTCTGCTCGGGCGCGCAACTGTCGAACGGCGGGGACGAGACCGAAAAGCCCTTCGCCGTTCGGGACCTGCTCATCGACGCCCATCGATGGTTCGCGGAACTGGCCGATCTCGAAAAGCCGGTGATCTCCGCGGTCGACGGCTTCGCGGTGGGCGCGGGCTTCTCGCTCGCGCTCGGGGCGGATTTCGTCATCGCATCCGAACGCGCCAAGTTCGCGGCCAGCTTCGCGCGCGTGGGCTTCGTGCCCGACCTGTCGCTGCTGCATGTGCTGCCGCGCCTCGTGGGCCTGGCGCGCGCCAAGGAGATCGCCTTCAGCGCGCGCGACATTCCCGCCGACGAGGCGCTGCAGATGGGCCTGGTTCAGGCCGTGGTTCCGGCCGAGCGCCTGCTCGAGACGGCGCTCGCCTTCGCGCGCCGCTTCGACGACGCGCCCACGCACGTGCTCGGCCTGACGAAGAACATCCTGAACCGGTCCTTCGAGACGGACCGGTATGGACTGGCGCAATGGGAGGCCGCCCTGCAGGGGATTCTGGCCGGCAGCAACTATCACGCCGAGGCGCTCACGCGCTTCCTCTCGCGCGAGGCACCCGCCTACGCTGGTGCGCCTCGCTTCGATGCCTCCGGCCTGTGAGTTTTCAAACGTTCAAAAGGAGAAATACATGACAAGCAAAGTAGTGGTGGCCGGTGTCGGCATGATTCCCTTCAAGAAGCCGGGCCAGAGCGAGACCTACCCGGTGATGGGCGCCGAGGCCGTGCGGCTCGCGCTGGCGGATGCCGGCGTGGGCTACGAGGCCGTGCAGCAGGCCTATGCCAGCTACATCTTCGGCGACTCCACCGGCGGGCAGCGCGTGCTGTACGACGTGGGCATGACCGGCATTCCGGTCATCAATGTGCATAACAACTGCGCGAGCGGATCGTCCGCGCTCTATCTCGCGCGCCAGGCCATCGCCGGCGGCGAGGCCGACGTCGTGCTGGCTTTCGGCTTCGAGCAGATGAATCCGGGCGCGTTGGGCGACATGTACACCGACCGGCCCTCGCCGCTGGAGCTGTTCCAGCAGACCTGCGCCAGCGTGGTTCCCGAAGGGGTGGCGCCGGCGCTCCGCCTGTTCGGCGCGGCCGGCCAGGAGCACATGAAGCGTTTCGGCACACCGCTGGAGAGCTTCGCCAAGGTTCGCGCCAAGGCCAGCCGCCATGCGGCCAACAACCCGTTCGCGGTGTTCCGCAAGGTGGTCAGCACCGATGAGGTAATGGCTGACCAGGTGATGTGGCCCGGCGTGATGACGCGCCTGATGGCCTGCCCGCCGACCTGCGGCGCGGCCGCCGCGGTGCTGTGCAGCGAGGACTATGCGAAGAAGCACGGCCTCGACGCGCGTGTGTGGATCGCCGGCCAGGCGCTGGCCACGGACGGCCCCGAGACCTTCAACTCCGGCGACATGCGCCACCTTGCAGGCTTCGGCATGTCGCGCGCGGCGGCAAGGCGCGTGTACGAGTTGGCCGGCATCGGTGCCGAGGACGTCGACGTGGTCGAGCTGCACGACTGCTTCGCGCAGAACGAGTTGCTGACCTATGAAGCGCTGGGTCTGTGTCCCGAAGGCGGCGCGCAGAAGTTCATCGACGATGGCGACAACACCTACGGGGGCCGCTACGTGGTCAACCCCTCGGGCGGCCTGCTCTCCAAGGGTCATCCCATTGGCGCGACCGGTCTCGCGCAGTGTTACGAACTGGTATCGCAGCTGCGCGGCAGGGCCGACAAGCGCCAGGTCGAAGGCGCGCGCGTGGCGTTGCAGCACAACGTCGGCATCGGCGGCGCCGCTGTCGTCACGATGTACTGCATCTGAGTTCGACATGAATGGCCGCGCGAACGTGGGGCCGGAGCAGCGCGACCTCGGCCGCCACGCCGTCATCAACCGGGACAAGCCCTCGATCAGGATGCATCGACCCTGTTGAAGTGCCGCAGGACAAGAAAGCCAACGAGAGAGACATCGCCATGAAAAAGCATCTGCACCGCGCATTTCCCGTATTTCCCATCTTCGCCGTGATGGCCTGCCTGGCCACGATGACCGCGGCATCGGCCGAGCCTGGTGTGGCGAAAGAGCCCGCCCTGGCCGTCACGCCCGACAACTTCGTGCGCGCCGAAACCGATCGCTATTTCGGCAACATCGCGTCGTACGCGTTCGGCAAGCTCATGCACTACCGCGACTTCGTGCCGCTCGACAAGGTGGCCGTCGTGCGGGTGAATCGCGACACGCTCTACTCGGTGGGGGTATTCGACCTCGACGCCGGGCCGGTGACGGTGACGCTGCCCGACGCCGGCAAGCGCTACATCTCGCTGGTGGCCTACAACGAAGACCACTACGCGTCGCCCGCGATCTACAAGCCGGGCACCTACACCTTCACCCGCGAGCAGCTGGGCACCCGTTACGCGATGCTCGGGATTCGCATCCTGTTCGATCCGGCCGACGCGGCCGACCGCAGGCAGGTCCATGCGCTGCAGGATGCCATCGGCACGCGCCAGGAAGGCAACGGCCGCTTCGAGGTGCCGGCCTGGGACCCGGCAAGCCTGAAACACATGCGCGAAGCCCTGTTCGAACTGGGCAAGACAGTGCCCGATTCGCGAGGCATGTTCGGCAGCCGTGATCAGGTGGCACCGGTGCGGCGCCTGATCGGCTCCGCCATCGCATGGGGCGGCAACAACGAGAAGGACGCGCTCTATCTCAATGTGACGCCCAGCCGCAACGATGGAGCCACCGTCTATCGCATGCGGGTGAAGGACGTGCCGGTGGATGGCTTCTGGTCGGTGAGCGTGTACGACGAGCACGGCTTCTTCAAGCCCAACCCCTACGAGGCCTACGCCCTCAACAACATCACGGCCAGGCGGAGTGCCGACGGCTCGATCGACATCCAGTTCGGCGGTTGCGACGGCAAGCTCCCCAATTGCCTGCCGACCATGCCGGGCTGGAACTACATGGTGCGGCTGTACCGCGCGCGAACCGAGATCCTGAGCGGTGACTGGATCTTCCCCCAGGCGCAGGCCGTGCCTCGCTGAAGCCCCTTCGATCTTTCGAATCAAGACCATGCCGACTCTCCACAGGATCGCAGCGTTCGTCGTGTCGCTCATCGGCGGCCTGCTGCTGCCCGCCATCGCGTGCGCGCAGTCCACGGCGCTTTCCACCGACGAGGCCCGCGCCATCGCGAAAGAGGCCTACATCTATGGCTATCCGATGGTGGACCATTACCGCATCCAGCACTCGTACTTCGTCGAGCGCGCCGGTCCCGAATACAAGGGGCCTTGGAACCAGGTCCACAACACCGCGCGGGTGTACACGCCGGACGACCGCGCGATCCAGTCGCCCAACTCCGACACGCCGTATTCGTTCATCGGTGCGGACCTGCGCGCCGAGCCGCTGGTGATTAGCGTGCCGCAGGTCGAGCCGGGCCGCTACTACTCGCTGCAGTTCGTCGATGCCTACACCCACAACTTCGCCTACGTGGGCAGTCGCACCACCGGCAACGCTGCCGGCCGCTTCCTGCTGGCGAGGCCCGGGTGGTCGGGCGAGAAGCCCGAGGGCGTTGCCTCGGTGATTCGCTCCGAGACCGATTTCGCCTTCATCATGATTCGCACCCAGCTCTTCGGTCCGCAGGACATCGACGCCGTGAAGAAGGTGCAGGCGGGCTATCGCGTGCAGACGCTGTCGTCCTACATGGGGCGACCTGCGGCGTCGGCGGCCGCCGTCGACTTTCCGCGCCCGCTGTCCGTCGCCGAACAGCGCAGCTCGCTGGAGTTCTTCAATCTGCTGAACTTCGTGCTGCAGTTCTGCCCCCCGCATCCCAGCGAGCAGGCGCTGATGCAGCGGCTGTCCCGGCTCGGCGTGGGGGCGCGGCGGCACATCGATGTCCAGGCGCTGTCGCCCGCAATGAAGACCGCCATCGAAGCCGGCATGGCCGACGCCTGGCAGGCACTTGCCGTCCTCGACAAGCAGTTGGCCTCCGGCGAGATCACCAGCCGCGACCTGTTCGGCTCGCGCGAGCGCCTGCGCAACAACTACCTCTACCGCATGCGCGGTGCGGTCGGCGGCATCTATGGCATGGACCAGGAAGAGGCCCTCTACCCGGTCTACTACGTCGATGCCACCGGCGGCAAGCTCGACGGCGCGGGCCAGCGCTACACGATGCGATTCGCGCCCGGCCAACTGCCGCCTGTGAACGCCTTCTGGTCCCTGACGATGTACGAGCTGCCATCGCGCACGCTGGTCGGCAATCCGATCGGTCGCTACCTGATCAACTCGCCGATGCTGCCCGGGCTGAAGCGCGACGCCGATGGCGCAATCACGATCTACCTTCAGCACGACTCGCCGGGCAAGGACAAGGAGGCGAACTGGCTGCCTGCGCCGGAGGGGCCATTCTTCGCGGCGCTGCGCCTGTACTGGCCCAAGCCCGAAGCATTGAACGGCGAATGGAAAAGGCCGGCGCTGCAGCCGGTGGCAACAGCCCTGCGCACCAAAAGCGATTGATAGAGAGATGAAGCACGTCCACGCAAAGACGATCGGGCTGGCCCTCGCGCTGGCTTTCAATTCGATCCATGCCGCACCGGCCGATGCGGCACCCGCCGGACCCGCCAAGGCTGCCAGCGAGGCCACGGCGGCGCGCAACGCCGCGGTGCTCAAGCAACTGCCTTTCGACGACCGCGCCGACTTCGAAGCGGCTGGCCGCGGTCTGGTCGCGCCCTTCGAGGGGCAGATCAAGAACGACGCGGGGCAGGTCGTGTGGGACTCGCACAGCTACGACTTCCTGCTTCAGGACCAGGCGCCAGCCACCGTGAACCCGAGCCTGTGGCGCCATGCGCAACTCAATTCGCGCGCCGGCCTCTTCAAGGTGACCGACCGGGTCTACCAGTTGCGCGGCATGGATCTCGCCAACATGACGGTGATCGAAGGCGACCACGGACTGATCATCATCGACCCGCTGCTGAGTTCCGAGACGGCCCGCGCCGCGCTGGCCTTGTACCGCCAGCATCGCCCAGCCAAGCCAGTGGTCGCGGTGATCTACTCGCACAGCCACGTCGATCACTTCGGCGGCGTGCGAGGCGTGATTGACGAAGCGGACGTGAAGGCGGGCAAGGTGAAGATCTTCGCGCCCGCTGGCTTCATGGAGGAGGCGATCAGCGAAAACCTGCTGGCCGGCAATGCGATGTTCCGGCGCGGCATGTACCAGGCCGGCTCCGCGTTGCCGCGCGGAGAGCGCGCACAGGTCGACACGGGCTTGGGCAAGGGCACGCCGCGCAGCGCGACGATCACGCTGATTCCGCCGACCCACCTGATCACGAAGGAATTCGAATCGCACGTCATCGACGGCGTGCCCATCGAGTTCCAGCTCACGCCCGACACCGAGGCGCCCTCGGAAATGCACATGTACCTGCCGAAGCAGCATGCACTGTGCATGGCCGAGAACGCGACGCGCATGATGCACAACCTGCTCACGCCGCGTGGCGCTTTGGTGCGCGATGCCAAGGGTTGGTCGAAATACCTCGACGACAGCCTGGTGCGCTATGGCGACAGGGCCGAGGTGATGTTCACGCAGCACAGCTGGCCCACCTGGGGCGGCGAGAACATCCGCACCTTGCTGGCCGACCAGCGCGACATGTACGCCTTCATGAACGACCGCACACTGCATCTGCTGAACCAGGGGCTGACGCCGAACGAGATCGCCGAGGCCATCAAGAAGCTGCCGGGCGACCTCGACAAGAAGTGGTACGCGCGCGGCTACTATGGCGTGCTGAGCTTCAACGTGCGTGCGGTCTACCAGCGCTACATGGGCTTCTATGACGGCAACCCCGCCAACCTCGACCCGCTGCCGCCGGTGGAGTCCGGCAAGCACTATGTCGCTGCGATGGGCGGTGCGAGCGCGGTGCTCGCGCAGATGCGCGAGGCCATGGGCCGCGGCGACTACCGCTGGGCGGTGCAGATCGGCAACCACCTCGTCTTCGCCGAGCCCGACAACAAGGAGGCGCGCGATGCGCAGGCCGATGCGCTCGAGCAGCTCGGCTACCAGAGCGAATCGGCGGTCTGGCGCAACATCTACCTGTCCGGCGCGGCCGACCTGCGCAACGGCGTCCCCGAGCTGGCGAGCCGCGCCACGCAAGATCTCGTCAAGGCGGCGACGCCGGCGATGTTCTTCGACTTCCTGGCCGTCCGGGTCGATTCCGACAAAGCGCAGGGCCACGACATGACGCTGAACTGGAGCTTCGACGACGTGCGCCAGTCCTTTGCGCTGACCTTGCGCAACGGCGTGCTCACGCATCGCGAAGGCACGAAGCATGCGAAGGCCGACGCCACGGTGCGCATGAACAAGGCCGTGCTCGACCGCATCAGCTTGCGACAGCTCGACTTCGCCACGGCGCTCAAGCAGGGCGACATCCGCGTCGAGGGCAATGCGGGCAAGCTCACCGAACTGCTCGGCATGCTGGACGCGTTCAAGCCCAGCTTCAACATCGTCACCCCATGAGTTGACATGACACGTCCAAACGCCTCGGGAAGCGACGTCGTCCGCATCGAGGTGCCGGCGCAGCCGCGCAAGCGGCCGCGCCAGACGCGGTCCATCGTACTGGTGGAGGCGCTCAAGGAGACCGGTCGCGAGATCCTCGATCGCGAGGGCCGCGATGCGCTGACCGTGCAGAACCTCTCCGAGCGCTCGGGTGTCGCGGTCAGCTCGATCTACGAGTACTACCCGACGATGGAGTCGCTGATCGCCGCGATCTTCAACGACTACCGCAGCGAGGCGCGGCGCGAGGTGGTCGAACACATTGCAGCGCTACCGCCCTCGGCGGGGCTGTTCGAGGGCATCCTCTCGCTGCTGCGCTTCGGCATGGCGGCCCTGGAGCGGTGGGCGCAGGTCGATCCGGAGTTCAATCTCAAGGCCACCTACTACGAAGAGCTGGTGCGGCTGGAACTCGTCAAGTCGGAACACTTCTGGTCGGCCGTCGCGATGCCGGCGCTGATGGAGAAGTTCACCGACGAAGTGCTGGTGCGCGACCGCGAGAAGGCGGCCTTCCTCGCCCACCATGTGCTGCTGGCCCTCCCGCGCGCGATCGTGCTCGGCCGGCCGCGATATCTCGGCGACGAGGACACGCCGCTGCTCATCGCGCGCATGCTCTACGCGCTCATGACCACGCCTGGCGAAGCGCCGGATCCGAAGCCGGAGTGAAGGGTTTTCGGGTTTCGTGAATTCGGTGAATTCTCCTTGCGCGACAAGGACTTGCGTAGCGACGGATGGCGCCGGAATCCGGATTGGGAAATGCCTTCGCGCTTCCTACACTGACCCGATTTCAACGCCGAACCCATGAGCCGACGATGTCAATTTCACAAGCCTCCCTCGAAGACAAGACCCGAACGCTGCTGAACGAGCCGGCAGCCTTGGCGAACTACTCGCTCCATGCCTGGGGGCAGATGCCGCGCGCCGAGATCGACGCGCTGCAACTCGCGGCCCTGAAGCAGCGCTTCGCCGAATTGCGCGACCGCATCCCGATGCTGAAGAAGTTGGCCGATGCCGAAGGTGTCGATGTCGTCGAACAGCTCGACGACATCGTGCCGCTGATGTTCGAGCACACGGTCTACAAGTCCTACCCGCCCTCGTTGCTGGAGAAGCGCAACTTCGCTCAGATCAACAAATGGCTCGGCAAGCTCGTCACGCCCGAGATCGCGGAAAAGCTCGCTGCCGCTGACGTTCAAGGCTGCGAAGGCCTGGACGACTGGTTCCCGCGCATGGACCAGGCCGTGCCCGAGCTGCGCATGAGCCACACCTCCGGCACCTCCGGCACGGTCTCGTTCCTGCCGCAGAGCGTGATCGAATGGCGCAAGGCCTGCCAGGTGCGCAAGATGTTCATCTGGGGCATGGAGGGCCCCGACACGCCCGATCCCGATCTGCACACGGCCTATCCCTACTACCGCGCCGGCTTCCTCAGCCATGTGCGCGCGAACGATTTCCTGATCGAGGCGCTGCTGCCCGGCGAGGCCAACTTCCATGCCGCCTACCCGTCGACGCTCTCCAGCGACGTCCTGCACCTCGGCGCGAAGATCCGCGCAGCCCACGCCAAGGGCACGCTGGACCGGCTCG
Source organism: Variovorax sp. 05L425 (assembly GCF_056397705.1). Lineage (NCBI taxonomy): Bacteria > Pseudomonadati > Pseudomonadota > Betaproteobacteria > Burkholderiales > Comamonadaceae > Variovorax > Variovorax sp. 05L425. Next base: position 113,976 of record NZ_JBFTNY010000017.1, read on the forward strand.
AGATCACTCCGGCCATGAAAGCGAAGAAGCTGGCCTTCGACAAGCTGCAGGCCGAAATGCCGCAGCATCTCGCGGCCTTCTTCGAGCGCATGACCCACGAACTGCGCGGCAAGCAGGTGTACATCGGCGCCACCTGGAATCTGCTGCATGCCATGGCCAAGGCCGGCCTGGAGCGAGGCTTGGAGGGCGTGTTCGCCGCGGACTCGTACATCACGACCACCGGCGGCGCCAAAGGCATGCCCCAACCCGAGGGATGGCGCGAGGACATCCTGCGCTTCACGGGTGCCCGCGTGCTCAACGAGACCTATGCCATGTCGGAGCTGGTTTCGGGCTCGCACGTCCGCTGCGAACACGGCCACTACCACTTCGCGCACACGGTCATCCCCTTCCTGCTCGACCCCGAGACCAGCAAGCCGCTGCCGCGCACCGGCCGGCAGACGGGCCGTGCCGCCTTCTTCGACTTGGGCGCCGACACGCGCTGGGGCGGCTTCATCACGGGCGACGAAATCGCTGTCGAGTGGGACAAGCCTTGCGCATGCGGCCGCTCGAGCGCCTACGTCGTCGGCCCGATCCAGCGCTACAGCGACAAGAACGGCGGGGACGACAAGATCACCTGCGCCGCGACCGAAGCCTCGCACCGCGAAGCGATGGACTTCCTCACCACTCTCGAAGGCTGATTCCAATGAGCACCATCGACAAACCCATCGCCCCGATGATCATTCGCGGGCAGATCATCACCGATCACCTCGTTGAAGTGGGTGGTCGCGGCGGCGATCTAGCTTTCCTCACGCCCGACTGGAACCGCTACCTCGACAAGCTGCCGCTGGGCAATCCGACGAAGCTGGCCGACCTGTACAAGCTCAGCTTCGACGACATCCTCGACTACGCGGTCGAGCTCGGGCAAAGGCTCAACCTCGCGGACAACCGTCATCTGCAGGAAGCCTGCGAGCTCTCCTACCTCACGGCACCGACCACGCCCACGCTCGTGAAGACGAGCTACATGGGGCTGAACCGCGTGCTCGAACGCGACAACATCATCGAGGCGGTCGAGGCCAGCGTCGGCATTAAGTACCTCGAAGGCTGGGTGCCGCAGAAGCTGCTCGACGGCACGGAGCTGGAGGTGCGTTGCTTCGGCGCGCGCGCGCTGCACATCGTGGCCGGCAATGCGCCGGCGCTGTCGTTGTGGACCATCCTGCGCAACATGGTGCTGCGCAGCGACGCGATCATCAAGGCGCCCTCCAACGACCCGTTCACGGCGCTGGCGATCGCCCGCACGATGATCGAGATGGCGCCGGACCATCCGCTCACGAAGCACGTGAGCGTGGCCTACTGGAAGGGCGGCGACACGGCCTTCGAGGAGCGGCTGTACCAGCCGCAGAACATCGAGAAGATCGTCGCCTGGGGCGGCTTCGCCTCGCTGAAGCACGTCACGCGCTACATCCAGCCCGGGCTGGAATTGATCTCGCTGGACCCCAAGCGCAGCGCTAGCATCATCGGCCGCGAGACCTTCGAAAGCGACGGCTCGATGCGCGAGGTCGCGGTGCGTCTGGCCACGGATATCGGCGTGCTGAACCAGAAGGGCTGCGTCTGCGCGCGCGTGGTGTATGCGCAGAGCGGCACTGATGAAGACGGTGTGGCGAAGCTCAGTGCCTTCGGACGCATGGTGCATGAGGCGCTCCTGAAGCTGCCCAACTCCGTCAGCACCGCGGCCAAGCGCTATGACCCGGGCCTCAAGGCGGAAGTCGACGCGCTGCGCCTCGATGACGAGTGGTACGAAGTGATCGGCGGACGGGACGGGGAGGGCGCCGTGATCGTGTCGAAGATTTGCGAGGCGGTGTCTTTCTCGGCGATGCTCGACGACCGCACCGCCAATCTCGTGCCGGTCGATTCGCTCGACGAAGTGATGAACGCTGTCGATGCCTATACGCAGACGGTGGGCATCTATCCCGAATCGCTCAAGGACGAGTTGAAGGACCTGCTGCCGCTGCACGGCGCGCAGCGCATCGTCTCGCTCGGCTATGCGGGCGCGATGAAGATGGCCGCGCCGCAGGATGCCATCGAGCCGATGCGCCGAATGGGCAAATGGATTTCCAACCAGATCGCCTCTCCCGACAAGACGCCGGCAGCGTGGCTGAGGCCCCCACTGCCGGCCGATCACTGATCCATTTCTGCAAGGACTTTTGAGATGACCACTTTCACCGCCTATTGCGCCTGCGAAGCGCGCGCCCAGCTGGTGCCGAAGCTGTTCGAGCGGCGCGCGCTGCGAGCCGACGATGTCGCGATCGAGATCGCCTACTGCGGCGTCTGCCACTCCGATCTGCACCAGGTGCACAACGACTGGAAGAACACCGTCTACCCGTGCGTGCCGGGCCATGAAATCGTGGGCCACGTCACCGCGGTCGGGCCGGAGGTCACGCGGCACAAGGCGGGCGATCGCGTCGCGGTCGGCTGCTTCGTCGACAGTTGCGGCCAATGCGAACCCTGCCTGCAAGGGCAGGAGCAGCACTGTGCGGGCGGCGTGACCGCCACCTACAACGGCAAGGATCGCGTGTCCGGCGAGAACACCCTGGGCGGCTACGCCGACAAGATCGTGGTGCGCGAGAAATTCGTGCTGCGCGTGCCCGATGCGCTCGACTTCAAGCACGCATCGCCGCTGCTGTGCGCCGGCATCACCGTGTGGACGCCGATGCGCGAGCACGGCGTGGGCAGGGGAACGAAGGTAGCGATCGTGGGGCTGGGCGGCCTGGGCCACATGGGCGTGAAGCTCGCCGTCGCGCTGGGCGCCGAGGTCACGGTCATCACCACTTCGCCCGCCAAGGCCGATGACGCCCGCGCGCTCGGTGCGCACAAGGTGCTGTTGTCCACCGACCCGAAGTCGATGATGGCTTCGCTCAATGCCTTCGATTTCATCCTCGACACGATTCCGAAGCGCCACGACGTCAACCCCTACCTGATGCTGCTGGGCCGCAATGGCGTGCTGGCCGTGGTCGGCGCGATCGACCTGCTCGAACCGGTGCACGGCGGCCTGCTGATCCGCAACAACCGCAGGCTTGCAGGTTCGCTGATCGGTGGGCTGCCCGCGACGCAGGAACTGCTCGACTTCTGCGCCGAGCATCAGTTGCTGCCTCAGTGCGAGCTGATCGACATCCGGAACATCAACGAGGCCTACACGCGCCTGCAGGCCAACGACGTGAAGTACCGCTTCGTGATCGACATGGCTTCGATGAAGAACGCGCAGGTGATGTAGCGGCCGACCACGGCTCCCTGATGCCTGAAGCGAGCGGGCGGCCGTGCTGCGGCGCAGCTTGACCGCCTCTCCGGTCGGCGTATCCTCTGGCGCCCCAACTCTGCAGATTCGGAGGCGCTATGAACCTGCGCTTTCTGGCGACGATTGCCATTGCTCCATTGGTCATCAGCGGTTGTGCGGGCACGGGCTCGCCGGGGAGGCAAAGTGCGGCGGCCGATGCGGTCGTGATGCCGCTTCAGGCGACGTCCATCAATGCCGGCCAGGTGGGGCGCGCGACCCTGCTCCCGGTGGCCGGAAAGACGAACATCCAGCTGTACTTCACCGGTGTTCCGAACAACACCACCTTGCCGCTGCATGTCTACACATACATCTACGAGGCTGCTGCCTGTAGCGCGCTGCCGGCCAAGCCCACGTATGCCCTGAACGAGAGGGTGCTCGTCTCCAGTTTCTGGGTAGGCGGTGCCCCCGAGAGCCTCGCTCACATGTCGCCGGTGCAAATGAACGAGCTCTTGAGCGGTCGATACTCGATCGCGCTGCGCTCTGCGCCGGAGGACGGCGGTCAGGTGATCTTTTGCGGCGAACTGCCTCGCGCTTAGCCTCGCGTTTCGAGGCGACGAGTTGATCTGAAAGCCCAGAGCTACGACGTGCCGGCATCGAGCCGGGAAAGGGCGACCGGACCTGCCTCGGCACTTCCAGGCCTTGTCGCGTGCCAACCAGGGCTCCGCGCATCCACGATCGTCGAGGCGCGCGCCGCTACTGCTGTTGCGCCGCGCGCTGCGCGGGTGCGGGCGACCGTTCCAGACTGTCGAGCAGATCGCGGTAGCCGGGCGCCTCTCGCAGCAGCCGGCCGGCAAGTGCGCGAAGCTTGTCGACCTCTTGCTCGGACAGCACGAAGCTCGTCGGAAGCTCCATGAAGTAGCGGCGCTCCTCGGGGTCCCTGATCGAATCAAAGCTCACGTCGATCGCGTCGAAGCGAAGGTCCGGCACTTCGGCTTCGGCCTGCGCCTTGGACATGCCGGCCAGCCGCTTCTCGGCGACCTCGAAACGCCGCTCGTCAGCCCAGCGCTGCGCGATGTCCTTCAGCAGTTCGACCGACTCGTAGGAAAAGTGATCGATCGGAACGCTCGACGATTGCAGTAGCTGGGACATGACGCCGGGTGCCCGGGGACTGCGATCCCAGTTGGTGGCCGGCGCCGATCGCGAGTTGACTACCACCACGACGATGCGCCGGATGCTCCTGAAATTGATCTCCTTCTGGAAGGCCTGACTGGCCTCGACCTCTTCGAGCGCCTCGATCACGCCGCGCAGGCCCAGATTGTCCGCGACGCCGCCATCGACGATGTGAAGATAGGGCCGGTTCGCGCTGTCCTCGAAGGCCAGCATGTCCCGGTAGCGCAGCAGTGCCCGACCCGAGGGGCGAGCCTGGGCATCCGGGTTGGTGACATCCTTGACCCACGCGGGCATCTCGGCACCGCAGTGACCGCCGTAGTTTCGGTAGGTCACCGGCGAAAGCACCACAGGCACGGCCGACGAGGTGGCGGCCGCTCGTGCCAGCCGCACCTTGCCGAGGTCCGAGCACAGCAGGTCGAAGTGGTCCTGTGAGAACTGGAAGCGCGCGCCGGTCGAGAGGTCGGTCCCGGTCACGGCTGCGGCCGGCGTCGGCTTGTCGAGCAGGTCGTCGAAGGTGGCGCCGCCGAAGAGAATCTCGTCGTAGTAGTCCGCTGCCAGCTCCGACCTGCCGTAGTCGGGGCTGGCCAGCTTGAACCAGTTGACCGGGTTCAGCGCGCGGGAGGTGAGAACACCCTGCACATCGCGCTTGAGAAAGCGCGACTCGTACTCGGAAAAGAGCTTCTCGCCGTACAGGGCATAGGCCAGCGCAGTGAAGCTGCCACCGGAAACGCCCGCCATCAGGTCCACCTCCGAAAGCAGATTGCGCGGTGTGCCATTGACCGTCACGTTCGTCCGCCGCAGTTCCTCCAGCACGCCGTAGGAGAACGCGGCAGCGCGCGTTCCGCCCCCCGAGAAGGTCAGGATGAAGAGTGTCTGGCTGTCATTGGTCGTGGCCTTCTTGCGCTTGAGCAAATTGCCCACGCGGTAGCCGCCGTCCTTGTCCACGTGATCGATCGGCGGATTGATCGGCGCCATGGAGTTGCAGCCGGCCAGCAGCACAGCGGCACAAGCGGCCGTCCACCTGTCCCAACGGTGCCAGGACGATGCCGGAAACAGGTTCATCTGCGTTCCCCCTGGGCTGAGTTGCACTGCCGTCAAGGTGGGCAACTGATGCGCCAGCTTAACGGGCAAGGTCGTCAATGTTCCATTGAACCAACGGGCATGACATCTTGCCCTTTGGGGCAGCCGCAAAGCTGGGCTACAGGCCGCCCCATCGATCGATATGCTCGCGCATGAGTTGCAAGTAGGCGCGGCGCCCGAAGTGCAGAAGGTGATTGCCCGCAAACCAGTGCATCGTGCTGCCGCGCCAATGGCGGTGCAGCAGCTCGACATGGTGCGGCTCGGTCACGCGGTCACCGGCGCCGCCGATGATCAACACCCGCTCCCCGGCCATCGGTGACACATAGCTGAGCGGGTTGTGCACTGCGACCAGGCCGCGCATCTCGGCCACGCCGACGCCATGGCTTCGCATCAGGCTCGACAGCAGCAGGCCGGTGGGCTGCCAGTCCAGAAAGGCGTCGATCGGGCTCACCGCGGGCACCACCGGGATGCAGTAGTCGAGCCGCTCGTCGACCGTCGCCAGCAGGGCCGCCGTGTAGCCGCCGAGCGAGATCCCGGCGACGCCGATTCGCTCGACCCCGCGCGCGCGAAGGTGGTCGATGAACACGCGCAGATCATGGATGGCGAGCAGCGTCACCTCGTTGAAATGCAACAGCCCGTTGCCGAACACGCCGTAGCCGTTGAAGGGCAGGCACGACTCGGCGCGCGGCCCGTGATGCGGGAATGTGAAGAAGAGGATGTCATGGCCGGCGTGATAGAGCGTCTGGAGCGACAGCGCGTGCGCATTGAGCCACGGCATGTCGGCCCCGAAGCCATGCACGACGATCAGGGTCGGCCGCGGCCCGTCGCCATGGCACCAGTGCTCGGCATAGGAGACGGCACCGCGTCTCATGCGCGCGAAGCCCGGCGCAGCGGCCGGGTTCAGCGGTACGAAGGGGCTCGTGAAGCGCAACCTGCTGCGCTTGATCGGCGTGCCGTCCGATTCGATCGAAGCCAGAGGGAGCTCCTCGATGCGGATGTCCTTCGGTGGCGCGACGAAAACGCGCGAGGCATCGCCCGCCCGCGCCAGCGGCTCGTAGAAGCGCAGCGCCTCGAACTCCCGGGCCGCTTTGCCGGGCTCCGTCAGCGACGCAGCCATCGCCATGGCAACCGCGCTGGCCAGCGGCACGCGCGCGACCCATTCGAGGGCAGAGACGCTCTGCACCTGCAGCCAATGGCGTGCTTCGAGGGAGGTGTGGTCGGCGCGGGGGCGAAAGTCGTCCGGCAGTTGCTCCCACCAGGAGGTATCCGATGCGCGGTTCCATGCGCGTGCGGGTCTCATCGGCTTGCGCACGTATTGTTAGTTTGGTTATGCATGCGTCGACCATAGGAGCAAGGCCGCGAGCCACGCCCATCCTTTTGGGGTGGGGCGGCGTGAAGTAGTGCCGGGAGTGTGGCGGAGACCACAGGCAGCCCATCCCAAACGGGCGGGCCCGCACGAGCCGCCCGCTCCTACGATGAGTCCAGACATCCCATCCACCCACAATGCCATGACCAATCGACTCACGGGCCAGGACGCCATGTTCCTGCACGCAGATCTTCCGCATGCCGCTTCGCACGGCACGATGATCTATATCTACGACCAATCCACCCTCGGCGGCAAGACGCTCGGCTTTCGCGAGATCGTCCGCCACATGGAGAGCCGCCTCGATGCATCGCCCGTGCTGCGACGCAAGATCGTGCAGGTACCCTACGGCCTGGGTTATCCCTTCTGGGTCGAGGACGAACTGTTCGACATCGACTTCCACGTGCGCCATTTCGCATTGCCAAAGCCCGGCGACTGGCGGCAGTTCTGCATCCTGGTGTCGCGCATCCATGCGCGCACCCTCGACCTCGCGCGGGCACCGTGGGAGATGTATGTCATCGAGGGCCTGGACAATATCGAGGGCATTCCGAAGGGCAGCTTCGCAGTCCTCAGCAAGATCCACCATGCGGCCATGGACGGCACCGCGGCCACCGAACTGACCTGGGCCCTGCATGATGTACAGCGCGCAGCGGGCCGGGCCGAGCCGGTCGTCGACGCGGCGCGTCCGGCGCCACCGCAGACCTTGAGCCTTCGGTCCTTCGACACGCTCTCCAACGCCTTCACCGAAAACCTGCTGGCGACGGCTCGCATGGCGCTGCCGCTGGCCCAGGCCCTGCCGGGCCTGACCACGGCCGGCCTGCGCCTTCTGCAGCGGACGCGCAGCGGGGTCGACCTGACCGCGCCGCGCACGCGCTTCAACGGCGACGTGCTGGCACGCCGCGTCTGGGACTCGGTGACGCTCGACCTGGCAGAGGTCAAGCAGATCAAGAGCGTCGTGCCGGGCGCTACCGTCAACGATGCACTGATCGCACTGATCGGCGGCGCGATGCGCCGCTACTTGCAGGCGAAGAAGGAACTTCCCGCGAAGTCGCTGGTGACGCTCGCGCCGGTGAACACGCGGCCGGAGGGTACAAAGGAAACCGCCAGCGGCAACACCATCTCGATGCTGCGCTTTGCGATGGGCACCGACATCGAGGATCCCATCGCCCGCCTCGAGGCAGTGCGTGCTGCCACTGCGGAATCGAAGGGGATCCAGAACGCCATCGGTGCGAAGCATCTCACCGACCTGCAGAAGTTCGCTCCGCCTGCGACGCTGGGACTGGCAGGCAAGCTCGCGGCGCTGACCGGCTCCGGCGGCAAGGGGCCGATGCCGATTCACAACTGCCTCGTGACCAACATTCCGGGGCCCGCCACACCCTTGTACATGCTCGGTGCCAAGCTGGTGCATTGGGGCGGCGTCGGGCCGGTGACCGATGGCATGTCGCTGATCTGGAACCCGTCGAGCTACTGTGGAAAGGTGTTCATCTCGCTCACGAGCTCGCCCAACGTGGTGCCCGATCCCGAGTTCCTGGCGGACTGCGTGAGGGAATCGTTCGACGAGATGAAGGAAGCGGCAGCGGCTGTCGCCGCGAAGGCACCGCATAGCGGGAAGGTGGCCGTGGCGAAGAAGGCGCCCGCGAAGAAGGGTCCGACGAAGAAGGTCACGATGAAGCAGGCGCCGGCGAGGAAAACCGCTGCCGCGACGAAGAAGACGCGGGTCACGAAAGCCACCGGGTCTGCGGTGGCTCAACAATGAAGACAGGAGTCGTCATGGACATGGGTGCAATGCTCGCGGGCAAGCGGGTTCTGATCACGGGGGCTTCGTCGGGCCTCGGCGACAACTTCGCGCGGCTGGCTGCCCGCTGCGGGGCCAAGGTGGTGATTGCGGCGCGGCGCAAGGCCAGGCTCGACGCCCTCGCCGAAGAGCTCGGCAGCCTCGGATCGCCACAGGTCACGGTCGTCGAGATGGACGTTGCTTCCGAGTCATCGATCGATCGCGCGTTTGCCGATATCGACGCCTCGGGCGACCTCCTGGATGTGGTCGTCAACAACGCCGGCGTCGCCGGCGAGGGTCCGGCGCTCACGTTGCCGAGCCATGACTTCGACGCAGTGATGGCGACCAATGTACGCGGCGTCTGGCTGGTCGCCGTGCAAGCCGCGCGGCGCTGGAAGGAAGCGCGCCGCGGGGGCTCGATCGTCAACATCGCCTCGATCCAGGGCGAGCGCGTGATGCCGGGCATCACACCGTATTCGGTCTCCAAGGCCGCGGTCGTTCACATGACCAAGAGCCTCGCGGTCGAATGGGCTCGCTACGGCATCCGCGTCAACGCGATCGAGCCGGGCTACATCGGCACCGAGATGACAGACGGAATGTGGGAGAGCGAGCAGGGCAGGGCGATGATCCAGCGCATTCCGATGCGCAGGCTCGGCAAGCCCGAAGAGCTCGACGGCTTGCTGCTCCTCCTGGCGACCGATGCCGGCTCGTGGATGACGGGCGCGTGCGTGCCGGTCGATGGCGGGCACCTCTGCTCGTCGTTGTAAGAGACAAGAGACAGAGATGCACGGGACCCGGGGCGGACCAACCGCTGGTGCAAGCCGCCAAGTCATTCGAGCGATCCAGCCTCTTGCAGGATTTTCTGCAGAACCAGAAGCGCCGGCGATGACGAAGCGCCGCGATCTGCTCCTGGCCGTGGCCGCCGCCTCGGCGGCTGCGGCGATCGGCTTCGCCGGTGGAGAACTCGGATCACGGGTTGTCGTGTCGGCGCCTGCGCGGCCCGCGATCATCCTCGGCAATGGCATCGGTGGTCCGCAGGGCATGGCCTGGGTATGGCCTTGCGACGATGCACCGTGGCGCATGTATTCGGCACGTTCAAGCATTGGATGGGCCGGCCAGAACGAGAAACATCCATGGAAATCAAGTCACTCACCGCAGCCCTGACCGTCTCGCTTGTCGTCAGCGCGTGCACCTTGGCACCGCGCGTTGTCGCGCCCGTCTCGCCGACCGAAGTGGGCGAATTGCGCGCCGGCACCGGAATCCTGAAGGGCTACCTCGCGCCCGCCGAACTGCCCGACAGCCTCGCCCTGTTGCCACCGCCGCCGGCTGAAGGCTCGCCTGCGCTGGCGGCCGACATTGCCACCTTCCACAACCTCACGAAGCTTCAAGGGACGCCGCGCGGCGCCATGGCCGTGTCGGATGCGAATCTGCGCTTTCCCGACGCCGCTGCGGTTTTCTCGTGCGCCCTGGGCGTGCAGATTTCCGAGCAGGCCACGCCTAACTTGAATATGTTGCTGCGCCGAACGTTGACCGACTCCGCCCTGGCCACCTACAAGGCCAAGGACAAGTACGTTCGCACCCGTCCCTTCGTCATGCTGAAGACCGGAAGTTGCACACCAAAGGAAGAAGCGTCTCTGGCCAAGGACGGCTCCTATCCGTCTGGCCACTCGGCCATCGGCTGGGGCTGGGCATTGGTGTTGACCGAACTCGCGCCCGATCGCGCTGACGCGCTGCTGCAACGTGGCCGAGCGTTCTCGCAAAGCCGCGCCATCTGTGGCGTTCACTGGCAGACCGACATTGAGGCAGGCCACCTGGTCGGTTCCGCGACGGTGGCGCGCCTACAGGCCAACCCGGTATTCAACGCACAGATGGTCGCCGCACGTGACGAAGTCGCCAAGGCGCGTGCTGCCGGCTCCCCTCCTACGCCAGCATGCGCCGCCGAATCCGCAACCATCGCAGCTTCAAGTTCATTCGCGCCCTGATCGCCAAGGGAGCGGAAGCTGGCAGCAATCGGTCTGAGACGCCGTCCGGCGAAAAGGCAGAATTTGACTGCAAAGTAGTTTCTTGACCCGGCGTCCAGCCGAGGAAGTGGTGCCCGCAGACTTCAACCCTATCCGGAGAGGAAAGACCTATGAAATCCAGCAAGAGGCCTTTGAGCCGCCATGTGGGCCTGCTGACCGCCTTGGCCATCGGATGCGCAGCCTACGCGCAAAGCCCGGCGAATGCGCCGGTACCGGCTTCAGGCATTGCGGGGACGCCCGCAGGCACCGTGATGAGCAAGGAATACGTGGCAACCGTTGGACGCATGGCCTATGTGTGGGGATGGCCGCTGGTCAACAACCTGAATCGCTCCATCGCCATGAAGGATGTGCCCGAGCCAGGCCGCCTCGGCGGAATCGTCCCGGTATCACCACCGGGCTATGTCTCCATGCTCACGGACTACATCGACGCAGGAGAGCGGTTTGTCACCTGTCCCAACCAGGACACGGTGTACGGCGCGGGCTTCCATCGATTGAACAGCAAGCCAGTCATCGTGCAGGTACCGGACTTCGGCCAGCGCTTCTGGGTGTACCAACTCGCGGACGCGCGAACCAATGCCTTCGGCAAGCTGGGCAAGCAGTACGGCACCAAGCCGGGCCTCTATCTGGTGGTCGGGCCTGCCTGGAAGGGGCAGGCACCCAAGGGCATTCAGGCGGTCTTGCGCTCTCCGACCGATCTGGCGGCGATATTGCCGCGCATCTTTCAAGACGATACGCCGCAGGACAAACAGGCGATACAGGCGGTTCTGAGCCAGGTCATGGTCTATCCCCTGTCGGAGTACACCGGCAAGATGAAGACGAAGGACTGGAGCAGGACGCCAACCTTTCCCGTGCCGCCGGGCCAAGGTGCGGGCGAGACCAAGTGGGTCGTGCCAGAGAAGTTCTGGGACGAACTGCCCATCGTGATGAACGAGGTCCCGCCGCTGCCCGGCGAGGAGGCCTTGTATTCCACGATTCGCTCGGTGCTGGAGGCCGCTTCCAGGAATCCAGACCTCAAGACCGTGCTCGTGCAGACGGCGGTGTCTGCCGAAGAAGAACTCATCAAGCCGCTCTTCGAGTTCCGCAACAACGGGCGGCCCATCGGCAATGGCTGGAACTCGCCACCGAATGGTGCACGTTGGGGGTATGACTACCTTTCGCGCGCCGCCACCGCACGCTCCAACATGTACGACAACGCGCCGGAGGAAACCCGCTACATCTACACCGACGTCGACAAGGCCGGGCAACGGCTTCATGGCAGCAAGCGCTACAGCGTGACCTTCGCTGCAGGACAGACGCCGCCGGTCAACGGCTTCTGGTCGCTCACCGTCTACAACAAGGAGCATCTGTTCGAGCCCAATGTGCTCAACCGGTTCTCTTTGGGCACCAAGAGCAAGGACTTGAAGAAGAACGCCGACGGGTCGTTGACGCTTTACTTTCAGAACCAGTCGCCCGGCAAGGACAAGGAGAGCAACTGGGTCCCGACCCCGGTCGACGAGTTCTCTCTCTACATCCGCGCCTACTGGCCGAAGGCGGAAATCCTGGAAGGGCGCTGGATTCCACCTGCGGCAGAACAGGCAAACTAACGAAGGAACTCCATGAGCATGCTATCCGTACACACGCGCACCCTGCGTGTCCTGACTTTCACGGCCATGTTGTCGAGTGCGAGTTGTCTCGCGCAGCAGCCGCCTGCCTTGGCTTTGCCCAGCGAACAGGAAATCAGCGACAGCTACATCTATCTGCTCGGCCGGTTGCTGGTCTTGCGCCAGCAGCAGCTGGACTTCAAAGAGGGGTTCAAGTGGAACCAGCTGGTCCACCGAAAGCCAGGTGAGGTCGCCTGGCCGAATCCGAACCTCGACGTGGCCTATTCGGAAGCCTGGGTAGCCGTTGATGAAAAGAGTTGCGCGCTGGTGACGGTGCCGAAAATCACCGGCCGGTACTACACCGTACAGTTTCTGAATGGCTGGGGTGAAACCGTAGCCAACATCAACGAACGCATTTTTCCCGCGCATCCCGACGGCCAGTTCGCCGTGTGCCTGAAAGACGCGGACGTCAAGTTACCGGCGACAGTCCAGCGCGTCGACGTGCCGGTGAAGTACATGCGCGTGCTCTCGCGTGTAGAGCTTGGCGCCGACTGGAACCAAGCCGTGGCGCTACAGAAGAAGTTCACCATCCGCTCAACAGGCGAGCCCGTCGTGCCCACCATTCCCAAAACGGTGATGTTCGACTTGAACAAGCTGCCCGGCGGTGAGGCCTTCGACTCCGCCGACGCAGCGCTGGACAGCGAATTGGACATCAACCCGGGCATGGAGAAGCTGCAAGCCAGCACACGTGCGATTGCGAAGTTGGTGAAAGACCCGGTCGAGCGCAAACGCATCGACCAAGTCGTGCGCAGCAAGGCGTTTGCAGACATCAAGAAGGCGCTGCCCACGGTGGGCGGCAGCAAAGTGGAGAACGGCTGGGTGTTGCCTTCGACATCAGGTGTCTACGGCAACAACTGGCTTGTGCGCACGCTCATCAACTACGGCGGCATCTGGGCCAACGTGCCGGAGGAGGTCATCTACTTCAAGGCCTTTGCCGACGTGGATGGCTTGCCGCTTTCTGGCGACCATTCCTACACACTGCGCTTCACGAAAGAGCAGTTGCCGGCCCAGTACGCAACCTATTTCTGGTCGGTCATCGCCGTCGATGCGGTCGAGCGGCGTGTGCTGCCCAATCCGCAGAAGCGCTATCTTCTCAACAAGGAATCCAAGCTGCAGTACGGGCCCGATGGCTCGCTGACGCTGTACTTCGGCGACAAGAGGCCTGCTGATGTACCGCAGGCAAACTGGYTGCCGACGCCGAAGGGTCAGCGGTACAGCCTGACTTTCCGGTTCTATCGTCCGAAGGGGGCGGTGGCCGAGCGTAGCTATTTCCCGCCGAAACTAGATAAACAATGAGGCTGTCGGTGGCCGCTCTCCTTGGCGGTAACCGGACGCGCGACTGAATGCCGCTGGGCAAGCAAAAAGCCGCCCGAGGGCGGCTTTGGGCAATGGCCTCTTACGACACCCGTCGCGTCTGGTCCTTCCAGTACTTGTCGCGCACGTGGCGGCGCAGCACCTTGCCAACCACGCTGACGGGGAGCTGCTCTACGAACACCACCGCCTTGGGCGCCTTGAAGCGGCCGACCTGCCTCTTCACATGGTCGATCAGTTCCTCGACCGTGACTTCGACGCCTTCCCTAAGCACCACCTCGGCGTGCACGGCCTCGCCCCACTCCGGGTGCGGCACGCCCACCACGGCCGAGATCGCCACGGCGGAATGCGAGTTCAGCGCCGCTTCCACCTCGACGGCGTAGACATTGAAGCCGCCGGTGATGATCATGTCCTTCTTGCGGTCCACCAGGTACAGGAAGCCCCGATCGTCGAGGTAGCCGAGGTCGCCGGATTTCCAGAAGCCGTCCTGGAACTCCGCTGCGGTGCCGTCGGGATTGTTCAGATAGCCGGTGATCGTGCCGCGTGACCGCAGCCAGATTTCTCCGGTCTCGCCCTGCTTCATTTCATTGCCTGCATCGTCGACGATCTTCAGCTCCACGACAGTGGATACGCGCCCGGCGGAAGACAGGTGCTTCTCATCGCCTGCCGCCAGGTGGTCGGCCTTGGTCAGCATCGCCGCCGTCGTCAGGCACTCGGTCGCGCCGTAGACCTGCACGAAGATGTTGCCGAAGCGCTCCTGCGCCTGGCGCAGCTTGGACGGGCTCATCGGCGCGCCGCCGTACACGATGGTGCGCAGGCTGGAGAGGTCATGCTGCTTCGCCTCGGGCAGGTCGAGAAGTCGGTAGACCAGCGTCGGCAGCATCAGGGTGGTCGTGGCGCGCTCGGCCTCGACGTTTCGGCACCACGTCTTGAGGTCCGGCACGTTCTGCGTGACGGTGCAGCCGCCGCGGAACAGCGTCGCCAGCACGCCGAGCCCCGAACCATGGCTCAAGGGCGCCATGTGGAGGTAGCGCTGGTCGGCGTCGTAGATCTGCTCGGCTTCGGTATAGAGCGAGTCGCGCAGCGCCAGCCAGTTGTCCATGGTGTACTGCGCGCACTTGCTCTTGCCCGTCGTGCCTCCGGTGAAGCGGTAGATCACGATGTCCTTCATCGTGTCGTTCTCGACCTCGGGATTGGCATCGGACATGCCCTCGAGCAGGTCCTCGAAGGCGAGCAGGCCATCGCGCGGCGTGGCCGGGCGGTCCATGCAGACGACGGTCGTGCCGCGCTCGCGCAGCATGTCGAAATGGCTGTCCAGCAGCGCGTTCTCGATGAACACGACCTTGGGCTTGATGAACTCGACCTGCCAGCGGTGCTCGTCGATCGAGTCCCGGTAGTTCGTGTAGGCCACGGCGGCCTCGCCCTTGAAAGCCGTCCAGGCGTGCAGCAGAGACAGGTTGTCGTTCTCCAGGATGCACATGTAGACGTCGCCGCGCCCGAGCTGCAGGCGCTCGCGCATCATGTTCACGATGCGGTTGGTCAGTAGGTGCAGCTCGCGGTAGGTGTAGCGGCGCTTGCGCTCGATGTTGACCACGGCTTCCTGGTCGGTGAAGCGCAGGGCCAGCTGGCCCATCACGCGCGCGAAATTCGTCATCATCGTTCTGTCTCCAATTTGAGCTATGCGGATGCCGGATTATTTCGGCGCTTGTCACCGCCTGCCCCACTCCAACGGGATGGGGAGGGTTTTATCCCGGCGGCTCGTGCCCACTCCAAAGTGAGGGGCCCGCGGAAGATGCCCTCCGCCATAGTCAGTCCCCGAGAGAAGGCGCACCGGCGATGCCGATGGCGCCCGTTCACAAGCTTCAAGGAGACTGACGATGCAAGACAACTCGGGCGCATTCCTGAGCGAACAGGAAAACATGATCCGCGACTCGGCTCGCAAGGTGGCGCAGGAAGTGGTCGCCGCGACAGCCGCGGAGCGCGATCGCACCGGCGCGTGGCCGCGCAATGAGCTCAAGGCCGTAGCCGAGCTCGGCTTCCTCGGGATGCACATCCCCGAGGAATACGGCGGCAGCAAGCTCGGCTTCGTCGAGTACTGCCTCGCGATCGAGGAATTCGCCGCCGCGGACGCCGGCTTCGCGACCATCATGCACGTGCACAACGGCATGGGAGACTGGGTCAACCGCTACGGTACCGAGGCGCAGAAGCGCCGGTACCTGCCCGGCATCGCCAGCGGCGAGACGATCGCCTGCGGCCTGTTGACCGAGCCCCAGGCCGGCTCCGACACGGGCAACTTCCGCACCACGGCGCGCCGCGAGGGATCCGACTACATCCTCAACGGCACCAAGCAGTTCATCTCCAACGGTAGCGAAGCCGGCTTCGCCTTCGCCCTGGCCATCACCGACAAGAACGCGGGCAAGCGCGGCGCGAGCCTGTTCATCGTCGATCCCAAGGGGCCTGGCTACAAGATCGCTCGCGTTGAGGAGAAACTGGGGCAGCGCTCCGCGCACGTCGCCCAGATCGTGCTCGAGGATCACCGCGTGCCGGCCGAGAACCTGCTCGGCGAAGAGGGCAGCGCCTATGCCCGCATGCTGTCCGGCATGTCGGAAGGCCGCATCGGCATCGCCGCCGTGGCGGTGGGCGTGGCACGTGCCGCGCTCGAGGCTGCCGTCAAGTACGCCAAGGAGCGCGAAGCCTACGGCGCCCCCATCATCAAGCTGCAAGGCGTGAGCTTCGACCTGGCCGACATGGCCACGCAGGTGGAAGTGGCGCACCAGTTCGTGGTGCATGCCGCGCGCCTGCATCAGGCCGGCATCCCCTGCGCGAAGGAGGCCTCGATGGCCAAGCTGTTCGCCAGCGAGATGGCCGAGAAGGTCTGTTCCGACGCGCTACAGATCCACGGCGGCTACGGCTACCTCACCGATTTCCCGGTCGAGCGCTATTACCGCGACGCCCGCGTTACCAAGATTTACGAAGGCACCAGCCACATCCAGCAGCTGATCATCGGCCGCAGCCTGTGAAGCCGCCGAATCCCCCATCCCAAAGTGGGGGGGAATCGCCGTTTCGCCTCACGTAAGTTCGACCTCATCACCTGCTCAACAAGGAAATCGAGACCGTCATGGAAAACATTTATATCGTCGGCGCCGGCATGACGCCCTTCGGCCGCCACATGGACAAGAGCGTGAAGCAGCTCACCGCCTGGGCGGTCGAAGACGCGCTCAAGGACGCCAACTGCGACCGCAAGGCCATCCGCGCGGCCTTCTTCGGCAACACCACGCAAGGCCATTTCGACGGCCAGCACATGATCCGCGGGCAGGTCGCGCTGCTGCCGCTCGGCATCGAGGGCATCCCGATCTACAACCTCGAAGGCGCATGCGCATCCTCCAGCCACGCCTTCAATCTCGCCGTCATGCAGCTGCGTGCTGGCGCCGCCGACGTGGCACTCGCAGTGGGCGCCGAGAAGATGTACACGAACGACAAGGCCAAGATGTTCTCGTGCTTCGAGTCGGCCTGGGACATCGAGACCTTCGAGGCCAACAAGGGCTACCTCTCCGCGATGGGCAAGACCATCGTGCCGCCCGCCGGCTCGCAGTCCGAAAAGCCCTACAGCCCCTTCATGGACGTGTATGCCGCGCTCGGCCGCGGCCTGATGGAGCGCTTTGGCATCACCCAGCGCCAACTCGCTGCGGTGTCCTCGAAGAACCACGGCCACTCGGTGCACAACGAGCGCTCGCAGTACCGCAAGCCGATGAGCATCGAGGAGATCCTGGCCGCTCCCGCGATCACCTATCCGCTCACGATGCCGATGTGCTCGCCGATCTCCGACGGCGCTGCCGCGGTCATCGTCTGCACCGAGTCGGCCCTGAAGAAGTACGGCTTCGACCGCCATCGCGCGGTCAAGGTGCTCGCCACCGTCGTGCGCTCGGCCTCGGCACGCGATGCACTCGACTACGACAACGGCTGCACCAAGCAGGCCGCGAAGGACGCCTTCGAGCAGGCCGGCATCGCCCCGAGCGAGATCGACGTGGTCGAGGTGCACGACGCCACCGCCATCGGCGAGCTGCTGACCTTCGAAAGCCTCGGCCTGCGCGAGCCCGGCATGAGCGGCATCCTGGCCGAGCGCGGCGAGACGACCATCGGCGGCTCCATCCCGGTCAACCCGTCCGGCGGCCTCGAGTCGAAGGGTCACCCGATCGGCGCCACCGGCATCGGCCAGATCTTCGAACTGGTGAGCCAGCTGCGCGGCGAATGCGGCCAGCGCCAGGTGGAAGGCGCGCGCTTTGCCGTTCAGGGCAATGGCGGCGGCCTCTGGCGTGTGGAAGAAGCGACCGAGCACATCGGTATCTTTGCCAGCGCCTGATCGACGGACCGGGGTAAGCGGGATCATGGGGATCATGACGAGGAAGATCGTGGTGGCCGGGGTCGGCATGATTCCGTTCTGCAAGCCCGGGGCGGGTGCCAGCTACGCCGTGATGGGCGCACAGGCCGCGCGCCTTGCGCTGGCCGATGCGCGCGCCGGCTACGAGTCGGTGCAGCAGGCCTTCGTGAGCTACGTCTACGGCGACTCCACGGCCGGCCAGCGCGTGCTGTACGACCTGGGCTTCACGGGCATCCCGATCTTCAACACCCACAACAACTGCGCGAGTGGTTCGTCGGCCTTGTACCTGGCTCGCCAGGCCATCGCCAGCGGCGAGGCCGACATCGTGCTCGCGCTTGGCTTCGAGCAGAAGAGCGCCGGCGCGCCGCAGACGCAGTTCACCGACCGCCCCAGCCCCCTGGAGCGCTTCGTCGCGCAGTGCGACCCCGTGGTTGGCGACGCCGACATCCTGCCCGCGGTGCGCATCTTCGGGGCCGCCGGCCTCGAGCACATGAAGCGCTTCGACACGCCGCTGGAGACCTTCGCCAAGATCCGCGCCAAAGCCAGCCGCCATGCGGCGAACAACCCCCTGGCGGTGTTCCGCAAGGTCGTCACTGCGCAACAGGTGCTGGCCGATACGCCGGTGTGGCCCGGCGTGATGACGCGCCTGATGGCCTGCCCGCCGACCTGCGGTGCCGCCGCGGCCGTGCTGTGCAGCGAGGACTACGCGAAGAAGCACGACCTCGACGCCCGGGTGTGGATCGCCGGGCAGGCCATGACCAGCGACGGCCCGGAGAGCTTCCATTCCGGCGACCTGCGCGACGGCGCCGGCTACACCATGTCGCGTGCCGCCGCCCGCAAGGTCTATGAGCAGGCCGGCATCGGCGCGGAGGAGGTGGATGTCGTCGAACTGCACGACTGCTTCGCGCACAACGAGCTGCTGACCTATGAATCGCTGGGGCTTTGCGCCGAGGGCGACGGGCAGAAGCTCGTCGATGCGGGCAACAACACCTACGGCGGGCGCTACGTGGTCAATCCCTCCGGCGGGCTGCTTTCCAAGGGGCACCCGATCGGCGCCACGGGCCTCGCGCAGTGCTTCGAGCTCGTGCAGCAGCTCCGTGGCCAGGCCCACAAGCGCCAGGTGGAGGGCGCACGCATCGCCCTGCAGCACAACGTCGGCATCGGCGGCGCCGCCGTCGTCACGATGTACAGAAACTGAAAAGCAAGATTGACATGGACTTTCGTCCCGATCCCGGACTCGACGCATTCCGTCAGGAGGTCCGCCATTTCCTGAAGGAATGCCTGCCGGCCGACCTCCGCGTGACGCCTACGTTCTCGCGCTCGAAGCCGGAGGCGGTCGCGCGCTGGCAGAAGATTCTCCACGCGCACGGCTGGGGCGCGCCCTACTGGTCCAAGGCGCATGGAGGCACCGGCTGGACGATGCAGGAGATCCTCGTGTTCGACGAGGAATGTGTGGCCGCCGGCGCGCCGACGGTGGACGGCATGGTGCACAAGCTGCTTGGCCCGGTGCTCAACGAGTTCGCGACGCCGGAGCAGAAGGCAGAGCACCTGCCGGCCTTCTTCAACGGCGAGCGGCTGTGGTGCCAGGGCTTCTCGGAGCCCGGCTCGGGCTCGGACCTGGCCTCGCTGCGCACCCGCGCAGAGCTGAAGCATGACGAGAAGGGCGACCACTACGTCGTCAACGGACAGAAGATCTGGACCAGCCACGGCCACGAGTCCGACTGGATCTTCATGCTGGTGCGCACCGACGCCGGCGCCAAGAAGCAGGCCGGCATCAGCTTCCTGCTGGTCGACATGAAGACGCCCGGCATCACGGTACGGCCGATCCGCAGCATCGACGATGCACACCACCTGAACGAGACCTTCTTCGACAACGTGCGCGTGCCCGTGGCCAACCGCGTCGGCGAGGCAGGGCAGGGCTGGGCGATCACGAAGTTCCTGCTCAACAACGAGCACGCGACCACGGCCGACCTGCCGATGCTCAAGCACTACCTGCGGCAGCTTCATGCGCTGGCCGATACGCCCCTCATGGGCGGCGGGCGCCTGCGCGATCGGCCGGAGTTCGCGCTGAAGCTGGGGCGCCTGGAAGCCGAGGTCACCGCCGTCGGCATGTTCGTGCAGCGCGTCGCGGCGCTGGACATGGAGCACAACCCTCTGGCCCATCCCATGGGCTCGATGCTCAAGGTGCGCGCCACCGAACTGCAGCAGCGCATCACGGAAGCGCACGTGGAGGCGCTCGGCGACCACGGCGCGGTGGCCTATCCGCATCCGTCCGAGGCGGCCGAACTGCCGGGTGCGCCCCTCCCGCTGCAGGGCCTGGCGCGCGGACTGGCCAACGAGATGTTCTTCCGCCGCGCCTCGACCATCTACGGCGGAACGAGCGAAGTGCAGCGCGGCATCGTTGCCAAGCTGCTCTTCGGACTGTGAGTACGAGTACATGGATTTCAGACTGAATTCGGAGCAGCAAATGCTGCAGGACAGCATGCGCCGCTACATCGACAAGGCGTACGCATTCGAAGCTCGCACGGCGACGTTGAAGGCGCGCCGGGGGGGCGGCCTGGATCATTGGGGCACCTTTGCCGACAACGGCTGGCTGGCCGCTGCGCTGCCCGAGGCGCACGGCGGCCTGGGCGGCGGCCTCGTCGACACTGCGCTCATCGCGCATGAGTTCGGACGCGGCCTCGTGCTGGAGCCGTATCTCGGCTGTGCCGTGATGGCGGCGCAGACGCTGGCAGCCGCCGGCACCACGACGCAGAAGGAGCGTCTGTTACCCGCGCTGGCCGACGGGTCGCTCCGCATCGCGCTCGCCTACAGCGAGCCGGCCTCTCGCGGCATGCCCCTGCCCGTGGCGGCCTCGGCGCAGCCGCGCAACGGCGGCTATCTGCTGAGCGGTCGCAAGACGCTCGTGCTGAGCGGGCTGCTCGCGCAGCAATACATCGTCTCCGCGCGCATCGAAGGCGCGCCGGCCGACGAGATCAGCCTGTTTCTCGTCGACGCCGATGCGGTTGGCATGCAGCGCCAGGCGCTGCCGCTGCACGATGGCACCTGGGCCGAGGAGCTGGTGCTGGAGGGCGTGCAAGTCGCGGCCGATGCCGTGCTGGGCGAGCCGGGCAGGGGACTGCCGGCGCTGCGGTCTGGCCTCGCGCACGGCATCATCGCGCTCGGCGCCGAGCTGGTGGGCGTCATGGAAAAGGTGATCGAGCAGAGCGCCGAATACCTCAAGACGCGCCAGCAGTTCGGCGTCCCGATCGGCAGCTTCCAGGCGCTGCAGCATCGCATGGCCGACATGGCGACCGAGATGGAGACCGCGCGCTCCATGCTGTATGCGGCGCTGGCCTCGATGGAGAACGACGACGCTGCGGCACGGCAGCGCACGCTGTCGGCCGCCAAGGCGCTGATCGCGCGCGCGGCCAAGTTCGTGTGCGGACAGGGCATCCAGCTCCACGGCGGCATCGGCGTCACCGAGGAGTACCAGGTCGGCCACTACTTCAAGCGTGCCGTGGTCGCCGAGCTGCAACTGGGCAGCATCGACCGGCACGAGGCTGCGTGTGCGGCCTGAAACGCCACGGCGCAGCGGGGGCATGGCCGATAATCCGCAGTCTTGACTCGGCGGTGCCCAAGCCGCACATCGCTCGACATGGACTTCGACAAGCTGCTCGTCTCCACGAAGTTCGCGCCGCCGCACATCGGCTCGCGCTTCATTCCGCGCATGCACCTGCTCGACCAGCTGCGCGACGGGCAGCGCTGCGGCTTCGTGCTGGTGACCGGCGGCGCCGGCTTCGGCAAGACCATCCTGCTGGCCCAGTGGCGCCTGGAGCTGATGAAGGCCGGCGACGAGGTTTCATGGCTGTCCCTGAGCCATGACGACAAACAGCTCGGCAGCTTCGCCACCTACCTGACCGCCGCCTTGCGTCGCCTGGGCATTCCGGTCGAGGACGAGATGCTGCTCGACGGCCTCGACGGTGAAATCGCCAAGGCCATGGACAACGTCGTGGCCGCCACCGTGAACGCGGCCGCCGTCATTCCGAAGGATCTGTACCTGATCATCGACGACTACCACCACGTCGATGACCAGCGGGCGCACCTGCTGGTGCAGAAGCTGATCGACCACTGCCCCGGCAACCTGCACATCGCCATCGCTTCGCGGGCGGCGCCGCCGCTGCTCATCAGCCGCCTGCGTGTGCTAGGTCGCGTCACCGAGATCGGCTTTGGCGAACTGCCCTTCAATGCGGAGGAAACGCGCAGCTTCCTCGAGCAGAACCTCGGCACGGTCAAGCTCAATGCCGAGGAGGTGCGCCTGATCCACGACAAGACCGGCGGCTGGCCGGCGAGCCTCGAGCTGATGGCGATCATGCTGCGCTCGCGGCCCGAAACCCGCGCCCGCCTGCGCGAGCTCGGCTGGAGCTCGGCCGACCTGCAGGCCTACCTCGCGGAAGAAGTCGTGGCCCATCTGCCGACGGAGATGATCGACTTCATGGAGCAGGTGTCGGTGTGCCGGCGCTTCAACGTCGAGCTGGCGGCGGCAGTCACGGGCAGCGCCGATGCGGCGGCGCTGCTTCAGCGCGCGGAAGACGAGAACCTGCTGATGTACCGCGTCGAGTCGGACGACCGGCTGCCTTGGTATCGCTTCCATCCGCTGTTCGGCGAGTTCCTCGCCACGCGCGTGGCGCGGCGAGGCACGGCGGATGTCAACGCGCTGCACCGGCGCGCCAGCCAGTGGTTCGCGGGGCATGGCCTGCTGGTCGAGGCAGTGCGCCATGCCGTGTGGGGCGGTGAGCTCGAATTCGCCGCCGAGGCGATCGACCAGGCGGCCAAGGACACCTGGAGCCTGAGCTTCATCAGCCTGATGCTGAATTTGCTGGACCGTCTGCCGCAGGAGACGCTGTTCGCGCATCCGCGTCTCTTCTTCCTTGGTTGCCTGACCTTGTCGATGACAGCGCGGTATGCCAAGGCGGAACGCTGGCTCGCGCAGGTCCGCGAGAGCGGGGCGGCGAAGAACCCCGCGATCTCATCGAAGCTGCCGCTGGCGGATGCGGCGGTGGCGATGCAGCGCGACGACACCCAGCGTTGCATCGACTTGCTCGAGCCCTTGCACGGCATCGTGTCCGAGAGCCCGTACCTGCTTCACTTCTATCTCTGCCTGCTCGGGTACGCCTACGCCTCGGTCGGCCGCTATGCCGATGCGCACCGGCTGCTGGACGCCAACCCCATCGACCCCGCCGAGCGCAAGAACGACATCGCCCTGGTCGCCGAGGGTTCGCGCGGGCTGCTGTTGCTGACGGAGGGCAAGGTCAGGGAGGCAGCGCGCATCGGCAACGAGTTGGTCGCGGCGGCCGAGGCGCTGCACGGGCGGCGCTCGGTCAGCGCGTCGGTCACTGCCACTACGCTCGGTGACTCCTACTACGAGCTCGACCGTATCGACGAAGCGCGCGAACTTCTCGCCAACCGCGCGCGTCTGGTGATGCAGGCCTCCATGCCTCCGGTGATGCTGAGCGCCGCACTGGTCACGGCCCGGCTGGACTCGCTGCACGCTCCATCGGAGGCCGTGCTGAGCTTCCTCGAGTCGCAGGCGGCCCACTACCAGGGGCTGGGGCTGCATCGGCTGGTGGCCTGCATGCACGCGGAACAGGTGCGGATCCTGCTGAAACTGGGGCAGAAGGCTCGAGCGGCAGGCGTCTCGGCGCGCTTGAGTGAGCTGGGCGCGCTCCATCGCAACGCGGACGGCGTGCGCGCCGAGATTCCCGCCGTGGCGGCGCTGGCACGCGCCCGCGTCGCGCTCGCGAGCAACGACCCCCACGAGGCCTTGGCGGCCCTGCCGGTCGCGCGCGAGCTTGCGCTGCAGTACGGGCGTGCGCGCATGCAGGTGCTGGAGAACCTGCTGGCAGCATTCGCGCTGGACGAACTCAAGCGCGTGGACGAGACGGCCACCCGCCTCGTGGAGGCGGTGCAGATCGCATCGCGCTTCGGCCTGCTGCGGACCCTGCTGGACGAAGGCCCGCGTGCCGGTGCGCTGCTTGCGACCGTGAGGGACGACATACGGCTGGACAAGGCGGCCGCCGCCCACCTCGAAGACCTGCTCACGCGATTCGGCAAGGCCGACGGCTCGCGAACGGCTGCGCCGAGCCGCAGCGGCACCAGCGCGCCCGAAGGTGTCAACCTCACGCCGCGCGAGCTGGAGATCCTGGCCCTGGTCGCGCAGGCGATGTCGAACAAGCGGATCGCACTCACGCTCAACATCTCGGTGGACACGGTGAAGTGGAACGTGCGCAACATCCTGACGAAGCTTGACCTGTCGAG
Source organism: Variovorax sp. 05L425 (assembly GCF_056397705.1). NCBI lineage: Bacteria > Pseudomonadati > Pseudomonadota > Betaproteobacteria > Burkholderiales > Comamonadaceae > Variovorax > Variovorax sp. 05L425. The sequence continues at coordinate 138,257 of NZ_JBFTNY010000017.1, forward strand.
CCGGTACGACGCGATGACCTGGGCGCGCAAGCAGGGATTGATCGAATAGGGTTTACGAGCCCCACACCACTCACCCACTCCAAAGTAAGGGGGGCTTGCAAGACCCGACCCCCTAATCTCACCTCCAAGCAATCGACAGAGACTTGGAGGTACTAGATGAGCTTTTCGCAAGCAAAGAAGGGCATGGTCGGCTGGATCACGCTCGAGCGTCCCAAGGCGATGAACGCCTTGAGCCGCGAGATGATCGAAGGCATGACCGCCACCCTGCAGGCGTGGACGAACGATCCCGAAGTCCGCACCGTGGTGATGACCGGCACCGGTCCGGCGTTCTGCGCCGGCGCCGACCTGAAGACGGCCAGCGCCGCCGTGGCGCCCGGTGAGAAGGACTTCCTCGACCACATCGTCATCTTCTTCGACACGCTGCGCGCCTTTCCCAAGCCGACCATCGCGGCCGTCAATGGCCTGACCCTGGCCGGCGGCCTCGAAGCCGTGCTGGCCTGCGACATCGTCCTGGCCGCCAAGAGTGCGCGCCTGGGCGACGGCCATTCCAACTTCGGCGTGTTCCCCGGCGGCGGCGGCGCGGCGATCCTGCCTCGCAAGGTGCCGGCCAACGTGGCCAAGTACCTGCTGTTCAGCGGCGACGCGATCTCCGCCGACGAGATGAAGGCCTGCGGCCTCGTCAACGAAGTTGTTGCCGACGCCGAGCTGGCCGATCGCGCGCAGGCGCTGGGCGAGAAGTTCGCCAAGAAGAGCCCGCTCGTGCTGGCCCGCATGAAGAAGGTCGCCAACGAAGCGGCCGACAAGTCCACGGCCGATGCGCTGCGCCATGAGCTGCACGAGTTGCGTGACCACCAGCGCTCATGGGACATCCAGGAAGGCCTGCGCGCCTTCGTGGAGAAGCGCGAGCCGCAGTTCAAAGGTTATTGAGGCGATCCGAAAAATGAAGAGCTACGAAACCCTTGCCGACTTGAAGCCCCTGGTGGGCGAGGTCATCGGCACCAGCGACTGGATCGTCGTCGACCAGCAGCGCATCAACATGTTCGCCGAATGCACCGGCGACCTGCAGTGGATCCACGTCGATCCGGAGCGCGCGAAGAGCGGCCCGTTCGGCACACCGATCGCGCACGGCTTCCTGACGCTGAGCCTGATGTCGGCCTTCATGGGCACGGCCTTCGACATCCGCAACAGCAAGATGGGCGTGAACTACGGGCTCAACAAGGTTCGCTTCATCAAGCCGGTGCCTGTGAACAGCCGCGTGCGCGGCCATTTCAAGCTTGTGGGCTGGGAGCCGATCGACAACGGCGGCGCTCAACTCGCGATCGAGGTGTCGATGGAGCTGGAAGGTTCGGACAAGCCCGTGTGCGTGGCCGAGTCCATCACCCGGCGCTACTAGTTTTCTTTCACCAGGCGCCTTGCGCCTTCCTCCGGTTTGTCCGGCGATCGCATCGATCGGCCGGCAGGGGATTTCTTTTTTTCAAGTTCTTGAGGGTAACGAAATGACGATTCGATTTGACGGCCGCGTGGCCATCGTGACGGGTGCCGGCAACGGCCTGGGCCGCGTGCATGCATTGGAACTCGCCCGGCGCGGCGCCAAGGTCGTGATCAACGACTTCGGCGGCAGCCGTGACGGCAAGGGCGGCTCTTCCGAGGCCGCGCAGAAGGTCGTGGAGGAAATCCGCGCTGCGGGCGGAGAGGCCATTTCCAACGGTGCGAACGTCTGCGACTTCGAGCAGGTGCAGGCGATGGTGGCGCAGACCAAGGCCGAGTGGGGCCGCGTGGACGTGCTCGTCAACAACGCCGGCATCCTGCGCGACAAGACCTTCTCGAAGATGGAGATGGCGGACTTCCAGGCCGTCGTGGACGTGCACCTCATGGGCTCGGCCAATTGCACCAAGGCCGTGTGGGAGACGATGCGCGAGCAGAACTACGGCCGCATCCTGATGACGACCTCGGCCTCGGGCCTGTTCGGCAACTTCGGGCAGTCGAACTATGGCGCCGCCAAGATGGCGCTGGTGGGCCTGATGCACATGCTGCACGTCGAGGGCGCCAAGAACAACATCCGGGTCAACACCATCGCACCGATCGGAGCGACACGCATGACCGAGGACGTGATGCCGCCGGAGATGCTCGCCGCGGTGCAGCCCGAGAAGGTGACGCCTGCGGCGCTGTTCCTCGTGAGCGAAGACGCGCCCTCCCGGATCACGCTGTCCGCCGGCGGCGGCGCCTTCACCTCGGCACGCATCGTGGACACCGAGCCGGTGTACCTCGCGGGCAGCGAGTGCTCGGTCGAAGGCGTTGCCGAGCACTTCGCCGCCATCACCGATTGGGACACGCAGCGCGCCTACGAGCATTCGAACGGGCAGGTGCAGGCCCTGATGGAAGCAGTCATGAAAGGCCTCAAGGCCTGATGGACGCAGGGCCGCGGCCTGCGGCCCTGCACTCGCGCAGCAATGGCATTCCCAGTCAACAGATCCCGTCATCAAAAAACCAACCGAGGAGATAAACACATGGATCGTTTCACACCGGCAGGCCGACCGAGCTTGCGTCGCCACGCATTGAGCATCGCCGCGCTCACCGTCTGCGCAGTGGCATGCGGCACGGCCGGCGCGTTCGAGATCGACACGGGGAACGACGATGTCCAGATGCGCCTGGACAACACGGTCCGCTACAACTACGGACAGCGCACCCAGGAGCAAAGCCGCGTCATCATCAACAACCCCAACTACGACGACGGCAACCGCAATTTCGCCCAGGGCAACACGATCAACAACCGCGTCGATCTGCTGACCGAATTCGATGTTGTCTATAAAAGGCAATTCGGCGCGCGCGTGAGCGCCGCCTCGTGGTATGACGCTGCCTACTCGGGTACCTTTTCCAACACCAGCCTGGCCACCCAGAACCACCTCGTCGATGGCAAACCTGCGTTCGGCCTGAGCGACTACGCCAAGCGCTACTACGAAGGCCCGTCCGGCGAATTCCTGGATGCATTCGTCTTCGGGACCGTCGACCTCGGCACCATGCCGCTCACCGCGCGCCTGGGCCGCACGACCGTGAACTGGGGTGAATCGTTGCTCGGCCTCGGCGCCATCCACGGCATCTCCTATGGTCAGGCCCCGCTCGATCAGGGCAAGGCACTGTCCGTTCCCGGCGTCGAGGCCAAGGAGCTGTACATGCCGCGCGAACAGCTTTCCGCGACGCTGCAGGCCACGCCGGAACTGAGCTTCGGTGCGCAATACTTCCTGGAGTGGCGAAACACCCGCGTCCCCGAGTCGGGGACCTACCTGGGCTTTGCCGACTTCTACCTGTCCGGCGGCCAGTCGCTGATCAACCCGGCGCTGCCCGGCGGACGCGCCTATCGCGGCTCGGACATCACGCCAAAGGAAACCGGCGACTGGGGCTTGATGTCGCGCTGGAGTCCGCAGTGGCTCGACGGGACGATGGGCTTCTACGCCCGTAACTTCTCCGACACCATCCCGCAGGTGATCTTGCTGCCCGGTGCAAGGAGCCAGTACTTCTTCAACTACGCGTCTGACATCGACATGTACGGCATGAGCCTGTCGAAGCAGATTGCCGGCATCAGCTTCGGCCTGGACGTGAACTACCGCCGCAACATGCCACTGGTCAGCGACATCGTGTCGGTCAGGTCCGCGAGCCAGTTGCCGGCCCAGGGCGACACGCTGGGTGCGCGAGGCAACACGGCGCACGTCGTGCTCAATGCGATCGGCTCCATCGGCAGAACGCCGCTCTTCGGCAGCGCCACGTGGTCCACCGAGTTGACGTTCAGTCAATGGCTCTCGGTGACCCAGGGCGCCCAGTACTTCAAGGGACGCGACAGCTATGTGGGCATCGATCGGGTCTCCAAGAATGCCACTCAACTCGCGCTGAATTTCACGCCCACCTGGTACCAGGTCTTCCCGGGCATGGACCTGTTGATGCCGCTGAGCTATTCGCTCGGTCTGTCCGGCAACTCGGCCGTGGCGACGGGTGGCAGCAAGAACGCCGGCAGTTTCGGCGTGGGCCTCGGACTGGATGTGTACAGCAAGTACCGGTTCGACCTGAAGTATGTCGGCTACTTCGGCGATCTCGCGCTCAACCCTGCCGGCACGGTGGTTTCGGCCGCCAACGGCACCCAGGCCTTGCTCAAGGACCGCGGCGCCGTCTTCTTCACTTTCAAGACCACGTTCTAGAACGGAGACATTCATCATGAAAAAACTCACTGCAGCATTGCTCTGCGCGGGGCTGCTGTCCGCGCCATGGGGTGCGGCGCTCGCGGCGGTGTCCGCGGACGAAGCCAAGAAACTGGGCACCGAACTCACCGAGGTCGGCGCCGAGAAGGCGGGCAACAAGGAGGGCACCATTCCCGCATACACGGGGGGGCTCACCACGCCGCCGGCCGGCTTCGACAAGGACAAGGGCGTCCGCCCCGATCCGTTCGCCGGCGAGAAGCCCGTGGTGCAGATCGACGCGAAGAACGTCGACAAGTACGCCGACAAGCTGACCGAAGGCACCAAGGCGCTGATGAAGGCCAATGCCGACTTCCGTATCGACGTCTTTCCGACGCACCGCACCGTCGCATTCCCGAAGTTCGTGCTGGACAACACGCTGAAGAACGCCACGCGCGGCAAGCTTTCGGACAACGGCCTGGGCATCACCGGCGCGCGCGGCGGCATTCCCTTCCCCATTCCGAAGAACGGCAACGAGGTGATGTTCAACCACGTCGCCCGCTGGCAGGGCCTGTCCACCGTCATGCCCAAGTACTCGGCCTACAACGTCGATGCGGCGGGCAAACTGGTGTTGAGCACGCAGGGCGTGTGGACGGTGGAGCTTCCCTTCTACGACGACAGCAATGCCGCGTATCCCACCCTCATCACGCGCGCCAAGGCCAACTACACCGGGCCCGCGCGCCGGGCCGGGGAAGCGGTGATGACCAACGACTACGTCGAGGAAGGCAAGGGCCGTCGTGCCTACCAGTACTTGCCCGGCCAGCGCCGAGTGCGCCTGGCGCCCGACTTGGCCTACGACACGCCCAACTCCAGCACCGGGGGCATGTCGACCATCGACGACATCTACCTGTTCAACGGCAATCAGGATCGCTTCAACTTCAAGCTCGTGGGCAAGAAGGAGATCTACGTTCCCTACAACGACTACCGCTTCGTCTACCACGACAAGCCGGAAGATCTGTTCAAGCCGAAGTTCATCAACCCGGACTTCGTGCGCTGGGAGCTGCACCGCATGTGGGTGGTGGAAGCCACGCTGAAGGAGGGCGCGCGCCACATCTATTCGCGCCGCACCTTCTATGTGGACGAGGACAGCTGGATGATCCTGGCCTCCGACCAGTACGACGGCCGCGGCCAGCTCTGGCGCCCGGGCTTCGCCTATCTCACGCAGCACTATGACGCGGCAGTGCCGAGCAATGCGGTGTCGGGCCACTATGACCTGAACGCAGGTACCTACTACATCAACCAGTGGCCGGGTGCCTACGGCATCAAGGTGCTGGACACCATGCAGTCCGATTCGCAGTGGACTTCCGACGCCCTGGCGTCGCAAGGGGTCCGCTGAACCCGCGGGGCACGGCGCGTCCGTGCCCTTACCGATTTCATCCGGGGGGCGCGGCCAGACCACCTGCGCTCCGGCCCCCCTCTTTCCCGGAGCAACCCGTGTTGTTGCACATCCCCAAACTGATTCGATGGCCGCTGGCCGGCATGGTCCTGGTCGCGGGCGCGGCCCTGGGCCAGTCCGCCTTCCAGTTGCCCTTGACCCTGCCTTCGGCGCCCAGCGCCCTGGCCAGCCGCGCGCCTGTCAACGCATTGGCCGTGGCCGGCACGCGACTGGTGTCCGCCGGCCAACGCGGCCACATCCTGTTCTCCGACGACGAGGGCAAGACCTGGACGCAAGCCGTGGTACCCGTCAGCTCGGACCTGACGACCGTCTTCTTCGTCGATGCCCGCCAGGGCTGGGCCGCCGGCCATGAAGGCGTGATCCTTCACACCGCCGACGGCGGCGCAACCTGGCAGCTGCAACTCGACGGCCAGCAGGCTGCCCAGCTGATCCTGCGCCAGTACGGGCAACCCTCGCAGCACGCCAACGCCGCGGCCCAACGCCTGGCGCGCGACGCGGCCACCTTCGCCGCGCAGGGCGCGGACAAGCCATTCCTGGACCTGTATTTCGAGAACGAACGCGAAGGCTTTGCCATCGGCGCCTTCAACCTGATCCTGCATACCGAGGACGGGGGCCGAAGCTGGACCCCGTGGCTGGACCGCGTCGACAACCCCGACGCCTTGCACCTGTACGCGATGCGGCCCGCCGCGGGCACGCTCTTCATGGTGGGCGAGCAGGGCCTGGTGCTCAAGCTGGATCGCGAGCGGCGCCAATTCGTCCGTGTGGCGCTTCCCTACAAGGGGACGCTGTTCGGCGTCATCGGCACGCCGCAGATGGTGATGGCGTATGGATTGCGCGGCAATGCCTGGCGCAGCACCGACGGCGGCGCGAGCTGGACGCGAACGAACACCGGCGTGAACGCGGGCCTGGCCGGCGGCACGGTGCGCAGCGACGGCTCGATTCTCCTGGCCAGCCAGGCCGGGCAACTGCTGCGCAGCACGGACGAGGGCGCCAGCTTCGAGCGCGTGGCGCTGGGCCGCGTGGCGCCGGTGTTCGCGCTCGCCGCTTCGACCGCGCAGGCCGTGGCCCTGGGCGGACCGGACGGCGTGCGCATTGAATCGCTGAAAAACAAGGAGGCAAACCGTGCTCAGTGACAACAACATCCAGGCCATGCCGGTGATCCGGGACCTGAAGGACTTCGACGCGCGCAGCGGGAGCCTCTTCGAGCGGCTCATCTTCAATCACCGCCGGATGGTGGTCGTGCTGTGCGTGCTGGCCACGGTGCTGCTGGGCTGGCAGTCGACCCGGCTCGCGCTCAACGCGGCCTTCGAGAAGACCATTCCCCATCACCAGCCCTATATCCGCAACTTCCTGGACAACCGCGCCGAGCTCAAGGGGTTGGGCAACGCGGTGCGCGTGGTGGTCGAGAACAAGCGTGGCGACATCTTCGATCCCGCCTACCTGCAGGCGCTCAAGCAGATCAACGACGAACTCTTTCTCACGCCGGGCGTCGACCGCGCCAACGTGAAGTCGCTGTGGATGCCGGTGGTGCGCTGGAACGAGGTGACGGAGGAGGGCTTCACCGGTGCGCCCGTGATGCCCGACCGCTACGACGGCTCGCCGGCCAGCACCGAGCAGCTGCGGCAGAACATCGCGCGCGCGCAGATCCTGGGCAGCCTGGTCGGGACCGATTGGCGCTCCAGCATGATCTTCGTGCCGCTGCTCGACAAGGATCCGCGCACCGGCGAGCCCCTGGACTACCACGCGCTTTCGCAGCGCCTGGAGGACATCCGCAACCGCTTCGCGCAGTCCGGCGGCGCCGACGTCGACATCCGCATCGTCGGTTTCGCCAAGGTCGTGGGCGATCTGCTCGATGGTCTCGCGGAGGTGATGGGCTACTTCGCCGTGGCGGCCGTGATCGCCGCAGCCATCCTCTACGGCTGGACGCGCTGCGTGCGCAGCACGGCGCTGGTGCTGGGCTGCTCGCTGGTGGCGGTGCTGTGGCAGCTCGGGCTGGTCACGCTGCTGGGCTACGAGCTCGACCCGTACTCGATCCTGGTGCCCTTTCTCGTGTTTGCCATCGGCGTGAGCCATGGCGCGCAGAAGATGAACGGCATCATGCAGGACGTGGCGCGCGGCACGCACCGGCTGGTGGCGGCGCGCTACACCTTCCGGCGCCTGTTCCTCGCGGGCCTCACGGCATTGGTGGCCGATGCGGTGGGCTTCGCGGTGCTGATGCTGATCGACATCCCCGTGATCCAGGAGCTGGCGATCACGGCCAGCCTCGGCGTGGCGCTGCTGGTGGTCACGAACCTGGTCCTGCTCCCCGTGATGCTGTCGTACACCGGCGTGAGCCCGAAGGCGGCCGCGCGCAGCCTGCGTGCCGAGCAGCGCGAATCGGGCGGCCTGTGGCGCTGGCTGGAGCGCTTTGCGCAGCGGCGCTGGGCCTCGGCGGCGCTGGCTGTGACCGCCTTGCTGGCCGTGGCCGGATTTGCCGTCAGCACTCAGCTGCGCGTGGGCGATCTCGACCCAGGTGCGTCCGAGCTGCGCCCCCATTCGCGCTACAACCTCGACAACGCCTACATCAACGCCAAGTACTCCCTGTCGAGCGACCAGTTCGCGGTGATCGTCAAGACGCCGCCCGAAGGGTGCCTCACCTACCAGACGCTGATGGAATCCGACCGCCTGGGCTGGGCGCTGCAGCAGGTGCCGGGTGTGCAGAGCACGGTGTCGCTGGCCGATGCGGTGCGCAAGATCACCGCCGGCTCGTACGAGGGCAATCCCAAGTGGCTGAGCATCTCGCCCAACCAGGACGTGCTGAACTACGCCGCACGCACCGCCATCACGAGCAACCCCGAGCTGTTCAACACCGAATGCTCCGTGATGCCGGTGATCGCCTACCTGGCCGACCACAAGGCCGACACGCTGGAGCGCGTCGTGAAAGCGGCCGCGACCTTCGCCGAGGCGCACAGCACGCCCGAGCACCAGTTCCTGCTGGCGGCCGGCAGCGCCGGCATCGAGGCCGCGACCAACATCGTGGTCAAGCAGGCCAACGTGAGCATGCTGATCTACGTGTATGCGGCCGTGATCGTGCTGTGCTTCATCACGTTCCGGTCCTGGCGTGCGGTGGTGGTCGCGGTGCTGCCGCTGGCCGTCACGTCCATCCTGTGCGAGGCGCTGATGGTCATGCTCGGCATGGGTGTGAAAGTGGCCACGTTGCCGGTGATCGCCCTGGGGGTGGGCATCGGCGTGGACTACGCGCTGTACCTGTTGAGCATCCAGCTGGCGCGGCAGCGCGCGGGCGGCTCGCTGGCCGAGGCCTACCGCGAGGCCCTGCGCTTCACCGGCAAGGTGGTGGCGCTGGTGGGCGTGACCTTGGCGGCGGGCGTGGTCACCTGGGCATGGTCGCCGATCAAGTTCCAGGCGGACATGGGGATCCTGCTGACGTTCATGTTCCTCTGGAACATGCTGGGCGCACTGGTGCTGATTCCGGCGCTGTCGCACTTCCTGTTGCGAGATGTCGGCGCGAGAGCGCACGCCGACCGCGATCGTCATGTCGCAGCACGGCCGGGAACCCTTCACGCAGAAGCATGCGCCCCCACGGCAGCGCAGCCATGAGAGCGAACCAGATGACATACCAATACCTCCTGCTCGACGTGCGCGACAGGGTCGCCACCGTCACCATCCGAGCGGAAACATTGCAATGACAGACACCTCGACCGCATTCTTGAGCGAACAGGAAACCATGATCCGCGACAGCGCCCGCAAGGTGGCGCAGGAAGTCGTGGCCGCGACCGCCGCCGAGCGCGACCGCACCGGCGCGTGGCCGCACGATGAGTTGAAGACGGTCGGCAAGCTCGGCTTCATGGGCATGCTCACGCCCGAGGCCTATGGCGGCTCCGGCGCGAGCTTTGTCGAGTACTGCCTGGCGATCGAGGAGTTCGCGGCGGCCGATGCCGGCTTCGCGACGCTGATGCACGTGCACAACTCGGTCGGATTCACGATCTCGAAGGCCGGAACCGAGGCGCAGAAGCGCAAGTACCTCGCCAGGCTCGCGAGCGGCGAACACATCGGCGCGTTCCTGTTGAGCGAGCCGCATGCCGGCTCGGACACGGCAGCCTTCCGCACCTTCGCGCGCCGGGACGGGTCGCACTATGTGCTCAACGGCAGCAAGCAATTCATCTCCAACGGCAGCGAGGCGGCGGTGGGACTGGTGCTGGCCGTGACCGACAAGGCCGCGGGCAAGAACGGCAGCAGCCTGTTGATCGTCGACGGCAAGGCCGCGGGCTACAAGGTAGCGCGTGTGGAGCACAAGCTCGGCCAGCGCTCGGCGCACGTGGCGCAGATCCAGCTCGATGACTGCCGCGTCCCGCTGGAGGACGTTCTCGGCGAGGAGGGCTCGGGCTACAGGCGCATCATGGCCTCGCTCTCGGAAGGGCGTGTGGCCATCGCGGCCGTGGCCATCGGCACCGCGCGCGCCGCGCTCGATGCGGCGGTGAAGTACGCCAAGGAGCGCGAGGCCTACGGTGCGCCCATCATCAGACTGCAGGGCGTGAGCTTTGACCTCGCGGACATGGCGACCAAGGTCGAGGTGGCGCATCAGTTCGTGCTGCATGCGGCGCGCCTGTGCGAGACCGGCATCCCTTGCGCGAAGGAGGCTTCGATGGCCAAGCTGTTCGCCAGCGAGATGGCAGAGAAGGTGTGTTCCGATGCGCTGCAGATCCACGGCGGCTACGGCTACCTCACCGATTTCCCGGTGGAACGCTATTACCGGGACGTGCGCGTGACCAGGATCTACGAGGGCACGAGCCACATCCAGAAGCTGATCATCGGGCGCAGCCTCTGAGCCGCGACGCCCGCCCGCCAACCATCGACACCGAGTTGGTGATCCAGCGCATCGAGGCTATCGGCTCTTCGCCGCGCAGGGCATCGTCGGCGCGTTCATGGAGACGTTCAAGAAGTTTCCACCGAGGCAGAAGGCAGCGAGTTTCACCATCGAGCAGGCGCACGAAAGGCTGGGCAGCGCTGCGGGAGCGTCGAAGTAGTCGAAGGAGCTTGCCTGGGGAGGATGGCCGAACCGTACGCGGTGTCCAATGGTCTCCAGAAGTTGCGGCCGCGAGGTGCGGCCGGGTGGCGCAGGGTGCCGCGTTCACTCGAAGTTCAGCAGCACCTTCATCGCCTGCGTCCGATCGGCCGCCAGCGCAAAGGCGCGGGCCGAATCGCGGTATGACAGCGTCGCGGAAATCAGCGGCTTCACGTCCACCAGCCCCTTGTTGAGCAACTCGACCGCCATCGCGAATTCCTCATGGAAGCGGAAGGCCCCGCGCAGATCGAACTCCTTGGCAACGATGGTATTGATCGGCAAGGTCATCTCTCCACCCAGGCCCAACTGCACGATGATCCCGCGCGGCCTGATCGCATCAAAGGCGCCGCGCAGGGCACGCTCGTTGCCGCTGGCCTCGAACAGCACATCGAAACTTCCCTTGTCGGC